>ADZZ01000629.1 GCA_000179315.1 delta proteobacterium NaphS2 | reverse complement strand
GAAACCGCTTGACGTAGCGCAACACTCGTTTATCTGCTATTCGGTGGCCGAGAAATTTAATCATCCMATCGTGATCAACATTATCAAAGAACCCTTTGATATCTGCGTCCACAATATAGTGAACCCGGCATCCCTCAACCTCTTTGCTGAGTGCCCTCAACGCGTCATGACACCCGCGACCGGGCCGAAATCCATACGAATCGTCAATGAAATCCTGCTCGTAGATCGCCGAAAGCACCCGTGTCAATCCCGCCTGTACCAGCTTATCTTCAAGGGCTGGTATGCCCAGCGGTCGTTTCTTGCTACTCCCCGGTTTAGGAATGTACACCCTGCGCACCGGCAATGGAATATACGCCATCCGATGCAATTTTCCGACCAGAGCGTTTAGGTTCTCGCCAAGTTTTTCCCCATATTCCTTCTTGGTAACCTTATCAATGCCAGATGCTGCGTCTTTGCGCAGCTCCTGGAAACATTCCCGCAACATCTCCTCGTTCATCAGATGAAACAGACTGGTGAATCGGCATTCATCTTCTTTGCGGGCCTTCTCCGCTATGCGTTGTAATTTCGTTTCCACCATTTCTCTATTTCTGAGCATAGATGATGTGTCCTCGCAACACTGTTACTCATGTGACGTCCTTTCCTCCAGCGGAGTTACCCGCCTTCTCAGGTACTACGACGCCATCCGACTTCCCCTGCCCCGTTTGCCATTCTCCCTTTATTATCGGTTGGCCGGCATACTCGCTTTTAAGCAAGAGCGCAGAGAACCTCCCGGGTTGCCGCATATTCGCAGTGTCCGACATGCCATGGTCTCAGACCCCGGAGAGGCGCCATTGACTTGCCATTCGCCAATGGTCATTTTGACTTCCGTCAAAGTTAAA
>ADZZ01000630.1 GCA_000179315.1 delta proteobacterium NaphS2 | reverse complement strand
ATTGGCATCGCTACGGCATGGGCCACAAACCCGGTTTGATACATATCAGCGAAGTATTTCATCTCAGGTGCAATCAATGCGTCAGGTCCGGTGCCGCCGGCCACAATAACACTGGTATTGTCAACGATGCACCGGGAACACACCCCATCCATAAAATCGAAGGCTTTTGACAGAAAAACCTTGCACTCAAACCGGGTGAAACGCGGGTAATACTGAATAAAAAGCTTTCGGGAAAAGGCCAGTGTCAGGGAAGCGCACTGGGCCGATACTTTTTTCCCATCAATGGTAACCTGATGGGGTGACGTATCATGCTGCATCTCCTGACCGGGTTTAAAATGGTATTGTCCCGCGCGTCTTTTTTTTCGCTTCCGGATCTCGTGTTTTCTCATGATCCAGGTCAGACTTTGATAAGGAATCGTGATCTGATGGCGGCTTTCCAGTTCCTCCGCCACTCGCACGGCATTTCCTTTGCATTCCTTGAAAAGATCGCGGATTAAAGGGACATGTTCTTCATGCCGGGATTCTCTGTGGGGTGCTGCTTCATCCGGATCCTTTAAGATCTTCGTGATGGTATTTCGGCTGACCTTGAGCGTTCGGGCGATTTTGCGCAAACTCATACCGGTATTTTTCAGTTCCAAAATGGCATCTTTTTTGGATTGTCTGATCATGGCTCTATCTCTTTTTTGAGTTTTGCCGCCTGATTTTCGACTTTGTTCACCCAGGCTTTCAGGGTTTGTTTCTTAAATGGATCGTTTTTTGGATAATGGACATGGGAAACGGTTTTCAGCAGACGTCCGAGCACAGCATATACCATTTTAATATCCTTGAACCATTTGCCTTCCGGTCCGTCATGAATCTCCTTGGCCTGTTCGGATTGGATTCTTTCATTTTGAACCTTTATGAAAAGAAAGGGATTTTCCAGCATGCGGTCTCGAACAGACCGGTTGCTTTTTTGGTAATGTTCATAAAAATGGGCCAGTTCCCTCGTGGATAAAGGTTCATTTTCCAGGTGGGCCATCAGTTTTTGTGCGTCTTTAATGTTGGCGCGCGCCAACGGCGCATGACACGCTGGCACTCCAGTTGAAAGCGTTCCTGAAAT
>ADZZ01000631.1 GCA_000179315.1 delta proteobacterium NaphS2 | reverse complement strand
TCCTCCTGGTTCATTCAGTTGGGCGGCMAACGGATTCTCATCGATCCGGTCTTCAGCGACGATGCGGCGCCCTTTTCCTTTTTGAATAAAGCGTTTCGCGGCACCAGCATATACAGGGCCGAAGATATGCCGGAGATCGATTGTCTACTAATTTCCCATGATCACTGGGACCATCTGGACTATCCCACGGTTACAGCACTTCGATCCAAAGTCAAACAGGTGATTTGTCCTCTTGAGGTTGGCGCCTATTTTCAGGATTGGGACTATCCAGAGGAAAAAATTTAACTTGAATTTCAAATCTATCTTCTGCTGCGATATCATCGCTGTCAAGAAGAGCAATATATTTTCCACGGCTGAGCCTAATTGCCTTATTGCGTGTTCTTGGAATTCTCAACTTGTTGATATATTTTATTCTTATGTCTTTATGGGATAAAATAATGTCCCATGTTTTGTCAAAGGGGTTTTGTTTTGACTCATGATGCCCCTGATTCGAATTGGCCCCATTGTTTCGATAGCCTCAGTCGAAGACAGGGAGCACCATGCTTCTTCTATCGAATTCTTTCACTTTTTCGTTTTGAGAGCGCTTCCAGAAAAAAAGCCAAAAAAACACTCAAGAAAATGCCCACCACAAGCGCCAGTGCTATATTCAACTTCTTGTTGGGTTTAACGGGTCCGATACTGGCGGTGGGTTCTTTTCGAATTTGTATATTTTCCACGTCGTTTCGTTTTATTTCCAATTGGTTGATCTCTTCATCTACGGATTCTTTCTCAATCTCAAGCGCTTTGATCTCTGACTCCGCATTATCGATTTCAATCTGGAGCCCTTCCTTCAAACTCCCCATTTGATTTTCATAATCCCTCATGTCCATTCTCAGATCTTTTATTTGATATGAAATGCTTTCCATCAACTTGCTCTTTTCCAGCTCAATATCTTTGATCCCCGTCTCCAGTTTCTCTATTGCAAGCGATCCCTGAAATATCTGTCTGTTCAGGTCATTCACCGTGCTTCTCAGGTCATTGGCGTATGCCATATTCTGTTGAAGTGTCGTAACGTACATCACCGAAGCAAAACCGCCATTGTCTGCTCCGGGTTTGGAAAGAAAACGATCTCTTTCTTTGATCAGACGGTCGGTATTTCCACCGATCCTTTCAATTTCCTGATTCACATCATGAATTCTCTCTTCAATACTTTTAATTTCCTTTTTCTTGCTTTCTATTTCTGAACGGGCCTTCTGTATGTCATTGTTCTTTCGGCCCAACTGGGCCTTCTGTTCACTTTCAAGGGAGGAAATACGTGTTTGGGCAACGCCGATCTTGGTCTCTATCTGCGAGATTTTTATAGCGTTTTGAACCTTTGCAGATGAAATACTGTTTTTTTCTCTCACAATCTTCTGAACAAGTTCAGAACTTTGTCCTTTCTTTGACGTTAATTCTTTGGCATATTCACCCTTCCAGCGGTTTACCAACCCTTCATAATTTTTTAAAAGCAATTTGTTCAATTCTTTCAACACCTGAATCCCGATTTCGGGATTTGGGGTCTCGTATCTCACCTCCAATATATCGGAATTCTTCGGCTGTATCCCTTCAAAATGAATTTGTTTTGGAACTTCCGAAAATCCATCAGACTTCAGGTTTTTCAGAATCCGGCCGTTCAAGGCATTCGTTTCAAGCAGGTTTTTAAGTTCCTGGCCTCTGCAGGTGCGGACGACTCTTCCATAGCGATCCAGGTGCACCACACCCGGCTCGAGTACCGTGGTTATCCGATAGAGGCGGGGCATTTTAAAACTGATAAAAACCCCAATGCCGACACACAAGAGTGTGCCGATGACGATGAGATATTTCCATTTCCAGATGACATCCACCAGATCCATCAGGTGAATTTCATCTTCATAGATATCCGGTTCGTACGGTTTATTTTCCTGTTGGATTTCTTTCATCAGCAGATTCTTCCCCTTTCCATTGAATCGTCATCAAAAAACCAGGTGAGCTTTCGAATTGTATCATTCGGAAAACGTATTCCTTAATTCCCATATCCCGGTTAAAGCGTTGCCCCACAAACCGGGTTTCTTCCCGGTCGTCAATCCAGATTTCCCCTATTTGGAATGGAGCGTAGCCATCCCCTTGCCATCCAACCGGATCACGCTATCCGCTCCCTGGATGGGCGTCTCGCGGTGGGAAATGATGAAAACCGTCTTGTCAGCAAACATTTTCGGCAGGGACAGAAAAATGGCCGCTTCCGTATTGGCGTCGAGGGAAGAGGTCGGCTCATCCATAATGAGCACATCAGGGTCCCTTATCAGTGCCCGGGCAATGGAAATCCGCTGTTTCTGGCCTTCTGAAAGGCTGGCGCCCCTTTCGCCGACAATGGTGTCATACCCTTCCGGCAGCCGGGAAATCACGCCATGGATTTCGGCCGCCTTTGCCGCACGCTGAACCTCCGCCTCGGTAGCATCTTCGTTGCCGTACCGAAGATTTTTCATAATGGATCCGGAGAGCAGTGTGGTTTCCTGGGGTACGTAACCAAAACGCCTCCTGAGCGCACGGGTTTCGAGCACGGAGGCCGGTCTCCCATCGTAATATATCTCCCCGGAGGTGGGTCTGTAAAAACGCAGCAGCAGACTTATAAGCGTGGTTTTTCCGGCACCGCTGGGTCCCACCACCGCCACTTTCTGTCCTCTTTTAACAGTGAAATAAACCCCATGCAATACCTGTTCCCGGCCGTCATAGGAAAAACACACATTCTTGAAAGTGATATCCCCAAGCGGGCCGTCAATTTTTTCACCAACCCCGACGTTGTCCTCAGGCATGGCATCGAACAGGGCGGAAATCCGCTCCAGAGAGGCACGGGATGTTTGGAATTGATAGTTCATGTTCACCAGAAACTGTGCAGGCCCATACACATACCCCAGATATGCCTGAAAGGCCAGCAGTGAACCCACGGTCCAGTCCCCCTTGATGACCCAGTAGGAACCGAAAATCAACACAAAGAAACGTGCAAGGCCGGGTAGCGCCTGTATGGCCACATTGTTCACGAAGCCCATGGATTGCTGCTCTAGAGCAATGCCAAAGGCGCTTTTCAGTCCATCCACAAGATGTCCGATGGTGTGCCGTTCTTTTGAAAACGCCTTGATGAGCGGTACGGAAGAAAAGGCTTCTTGAAAACGCCCGCTCACCGCGGAATTGCACTCCATGGAGTGATGACTCAGTACATAGGTTCGTCTGGACATATACCGGGCCACAAACCATGTGAGCGGCAGCGAAAGGGTAACGGGCACGGCGATTCGCCACTCAAGATAAAAAAGAAAGACCAAGCCTCCTATGAACCGAATGGACTGTGTCAATACCTGAACAACAGTGCCCGAAAAAAACCATTGAACACCACCTACACCGTTTTGTATTCTGGATACCAGGTAGCCCGTCTGAATCTTGTCAAAAAAGGCCTTGGGAAGGCTCAAGGTCCTTTCCAGAAGTTCCTTCTGAATATCAAGGGTCACATTCTGCTGAAAGCGTGTTGTAAAAAAGCTTTGAAGTATGCCTGAAATTTTTTGCCCCAGCACCACCGCTGCCAGAAGTGCAATCACCGGCGCCAGAAGTGCCAGTTGTTTTTCAATGAGCACATGGTCCATGAGATACCGCGTGATCATGGGCTGAGGAAATGTGAGAAGGGATCCGGCCATAAGACCGCCCGCAGCCACGGCACCCATCTTCCAATGCCGCAGTATCATGGGAACAAACGGCCTCAACCCTTCTCGAATGCTTCTATATTCTTTGTCGCCGGCAATTTGGTCTTCAGCAAGTTTGCGCGAGAACCCTCTCTTCAGGTACGAAATCCAGCTATCCATGACCAAGGGTTCCGCATCGATAGATCGAAACTTCGACCAAATTTGTTTAAATGATTTGACCATACCCGTCAGTCCTTTAGATGCCGGATTTTTACAAAATTGATCTTAAATGGGTGCGATCATAGAACAAAAAAGGGGGAAAATCAAATTAAATTGACAACATGCTGACCTGAGGACCTGGGATTATCCCACTTGAATAACGGGGAAGTTCATTTTACAAGTATAAAATAAGGAGATTTTAATCCTTTCCATTCCCCTATCTGCACTGCGTATTTTTTAAGGATTTTGGATTGCTATTCAACACCTCCAACATTCGGGTAAAAATCATTTTTCGTGCAAAACTGAGCCCAATGGTTAGATTTTTTGGAATATAATTTTGATTTTGATGAGAGACAAAACATATATCAGGATATCTCCGGGAATCCAGGAAGACATTTTCAGATCCGCCACAGAACTGAAGGTTAAAGGTATGAGACCTGTTTTCGAATAGAATTGTTGACTTTTAGGCTCAGATTGTTCATAAGTTTTGAGTATAAGTTGTCATTATCGTTTTTTCGAATCTTAAGTAATACGATTCTCGGAGATCTCAGAATCATGAACGAAAAACCAGGACCCAGGAACAACGAGCAACCAGCAACCAGTGACCAGCAACGTAATTATCCCCTCAACCAGCTCTATTTTTATTTGACTGAAGGCTGCAACTTGGCCTGCCGCCATTGCTGGATCCAGCCCAAATTCCAGGGGAGCGGTCATTCTTCTCCCGCCATGGACCTGGGGCTTTTCCGCTTGATCATCGATCAGGCAAAACCACTTGGGCTTTCAGTTGTCAAATTGACGGGCGGAGAACCTCTCATCCATCCCCGGATCAACGAAATGCTGGACTATATCAAGAGGGAAGACCTTCGCCTGACCGTAGAAACCAACGGGGTAGCACTAACCCAGGAACTCGCCGAGAAGATGAAGTCATGCAAGAATCCCTTTGTCTCTGTGAGCATCGACGGGGTACGGCCTGAAACCCACGAATGGGTCAGGGGTGTTGCCGGTTGTCTGGATCAGGCGGTTCAAGGTATCCGTCACCTTGTTCAGGCGGGTTTCCGGCCCCAGGTTATCATGACAATTATGCGCCGAAACCGAGACGAGATGGAGGAAGTGGTGAAACTCGCGGAATCACTGGGCGCAGGATCGGTCAAGTTCAATGTGGTCCAGCCTACGGCTCGGGGGGAGCTGATGCAGCAGGGAGGGGAGACCCTTTCCATTGAGGAATTAGTGGAGATCGGGCAGTGGGTAGAGACAGAGCTTTCGTCCCGGAGCGGCATCCGACTCCACTATGGACATCCTGCGGCCTTTCGTCCCCTGAGCCGGATGTTCAGCGATGACGGTGGCGGTTGCACGGTGTGCGGCATATTCGGAATTCTTGGAGTACTTGCCAATGGGAACTATGCTCTGTGCGGGATCGGTGAGACGGTCCCCGATCTGATCTTCGGGCACGCGGAAATTGACCGGCTGGAAGACGTTTGGCGAAACACCGAGATTCTCCAGCAAATCCGATCAGGACTACCAAGCCGACTCAAAGAAGTTTGCGGTGAATGTCTCATGAAAGAGAGATGTTTTGGAAGTTGTATTGCTCAAAATTATTACCGCACCAAGGACCTCTGGGCCCCTTTCTGGTTTTGCCAGGAGGCGAGGAAGAAGAACCTTTTTCCGGAAACGCGTGTTTGGCGATCGCCCAAAATACCTTGATCCGGACACCATATGCATTTTCTAAAGGGATTTCCTCGTTGTTATGCATAATTTGCCTTGGACGGAAAACCTAATAACTGGTTTTTTTATTGATTTCTTTAGAAAATGTATTTAGTATAAATGCATAATTTTGGGATGAGGGGTGGTAGATATGAAAGATGACGTTGTTCCTATCGCGAAGCCTTCGATTCTGTTGCGAGAAGAGTTTGATGACTGGGCTGTCCTTTTTAGCACAGATTCCGGAGAGGCATATGGAATAAATCCTGTAAGTGTATTTATCTGGAAGAGGCTTGATGGGGAAAGAACAATCGATGGCCTCGTTGAAGAACTGATTGCGAATTGTGATGATGCCCCTGATGATGCTGGGGGTCAGGTATTGACGTTTGTTAATGAACTCCTAGCCAAAGGTTTTGCAGGCTATGAGGTTGATGGCCGTTGATGAAAAAATTAGGGAAAGCGGATCTCCGAAAATTAAGCACTTGAGGCCATTTTTTCATGCGTGTAATGAGCACCCCAAGATTATTGGACGTCGAGATAACCAGCAAGTGTAATCTACGATGCAAATACTGCTATCATTTTAACAGTGCCGGCGAGACTAAGGAAGATATAGAAACAGAGGAATGGCTTAGGTTTTTTGAAGAGTTGAAACAATGTGTCGTTATGGAAGTATGTCTTGGCGGCGGAGAACCCTTCTTGCGGGATGACCTCAAAGAAATATTGAGCAGTCTCGCAAGAAACCAAATTCGCTTTTCAATCATGAGTAACGGCACTCTGATTACAGATGAAATTGCTGCTTTTATCGCCGCGTCCAAGCGATGCAACTATGTGCAGGTCTCCATTGATGGATCAATTCCCATTACCCACGATGAAATGCGCGGAAAAGGCAATTTCTCTAGGGCAATTAACGGATTAAAGACCTTATTAAGGCATGGAATTACTGCAACTGTTCGAGTCACAATTCACAAGGGTAATGTGTATGATTTAGAGGGCATTGCAGAACTGTTGCTGGAAGAAATTGGATTGAACTCATTTTCCACTAATTCGGCCTCTTATATGGGGTTATGCAGGCGAAATGCAGAACAAATCATGCTGACGCCTAAAGAACGATCTTTGGCAATGGTCTCCCTCGTTAAGCTAGAAAAGAAGTATAATGGACGCATAAGCGCTCAGGCTGGACCTCTCGCAGATGGAAAGATATGGCTTGAAATGGAGCGAGCCCGTAAAGAAGGATTGCTGAGGCTACCCGGGCGTGGTTACCTGAGTGCTTGCGGAGCCGTTTTCGGCAAGCTCGCAGTCAGAGCTGATGGCGTAATGATTCCGTGTATCCAATTATCAAATATTGAGCTTGGCAAAATAAATAAGGATAGCCTCGTAAAAGTATGGCAGGAACATCCTGAACTCTTAAAAATCAGGGGCAGACGCTCGGTTCATCTTTCCTCTTTTGAATTCTGCGAGGGATGTGATTATATTCCATATTGTACAGGCAATTGCCCTGCCCTCGCCAGCAATATTTTGGGGAAAGTCAATCACCCCAGCCCTGATGCTTGTTTGAGACGTTTTCTTCAAGAAGGGGGCGTTTTGCCCGAAAATATATGAGAACCTGTTGTTGAGTGTTAAGACAGCGTTACTATTCATTTTCAAAGAATACGGGGTTCCATTTGAGGCGAGGAAAAAGTTTCACAAACGTGTTGGGTATGGTGTAAGATTCCAATGAACATCATCAACATTTTAATTCAAAGGAGGCTTAAGTGATGAAGTGGGAAAAACCTGGTCTTAATCCGTTGAACGTTGAAATGACTTCCGCTCACTGTAACAACGGAACGAGTGGTCCTGCTGATGAGAACGCCCTTTATTGCTCCCCTGGTAGCCAAACAGCACAGAATGTAAACAATGCCCACTCATGTGTACCGGGTGGTTCCACATCAGGTCAATGTAGCACTGGAGGTGGCGGCTCAGAAGCGGGTGCTTGTCAAGCTGGTTATACGGGTTGGGGCGTGAATTGTGCAGCGGGAGATGCTTTTTCAGGATAATCCACAAGTGGTCCAAGGGTAATCCCGTCGACTTTGCGTCGGGAGAAGAGTTCTGTCAAGAGTGCTTTCTGATAAACAAGGCTAACTCTGTATGCCATTGGAGCGGATTTCCTGAGCCATAATTTCAGAAATGCTGAAATGGCCTAGCCGCTATCAGCATGAAATTCTCTGTTTTTTTTGAGGGCAAGTCCTTTTTGGCTGTGACACCCTTAAAGAAAATGCCAGTATCGCCATAATCGACCAATCCTACTCTCTTTTTAAGAGAGTGCTAATTTTCTATCCGGGTAAATAGTCCATATTGCAGACCATAGATTTGGTGTCTAATCACAGGCAGAAGAGCCTGGAATTGCCGTCTGAGACGTTCTGTTTGTCTCTTGCCGACGGTGAGACTTGGGTATTTTGCGCCAACGATGAAACCCTTGAATGGACAAACAGATTCTGTAAAATTATCGGCCTGACGAACGGAGCCAAAGTTCCGCACAACTATCGTCGTTTTATTGTCATTCGAACGAAGAGAGATTCTGCAGACAGCGAATCGTCAATGTTAATAGAGGACACCGGATTTTTTGGCGCGTCTGCGGGCCTTGCTTGGGAACCAATAAGGATGGGGCCCGTCAGATTCTTTTATCATCCAAATGGAAGGGACGTCATATGTGATATCAAGGATACCATGAATTGGGATATTGAGATTATGAGAATGCAGCAGTCGCTTTACCCCATATTCCGAACCGCACAAGTGAAAGGTGGCCTGCCGTTTCACGCCTCACTTATAGAGAAGAATGGAGGCGGATTTCTTTTTGCTGCATCTGGTGGGGGCGGTAAGTCGACATGCGCGAGCAGGGCAAAGCCTCCCTGGAGGACCCTATGTGACGATTCTGCACTTATTGTTAAGCAAAACGGTTCCTATTTTGCACATCCTTTCCCCACATGGAGTACTTTTTTCAAAAAAAATGAAGAACCCGAATGTAACTCCCAATATTCTGTCCCGGTAAAGGCAGTTTTCTTTTTGCAAAAAGCTTCTCACGACGGGATTATCCCCCTTGGAGCGTCTGCAGCGGCTGCCAAAAGCGCTGAAAGCGCATGGCAGGCATACTATAATCATACATTATGCCTCAGCAATGCAGACAAGAGAAAACTAAGGCTGGAGATCTTCCAAAACGCATTAGAAATGGCAAAAACCATTCCCATGTTCATACTTCGGATAAGCATTTCCGGTTGTTTCTGGGGTGAAATTGACAAGGTTTTTGAATGATACATTCTACACGGCTGAATCCCGAAAAAAGAATTTACTGCACCGGGCCAAGCATGAGACCCACCCTTCGGGCCGGGGACCTTCTTGGTGTTCGTCCCTACATGGTACGAAAGCCAGCACTGGGAGATGTGGTCACCTTTTTCTCACCTGATAAGAAATGCTCAATTACCCACCGGGTTATTTCTGTGAGAAACGGAAGGCTCAGAACGAGAGGGGACAACAACAGGTTCATCGATGAGAATATCTTGAACTCCGATACTATCGTGGGAAGGGTCCTATATCTAGAACGAAACGGCAAAAAGCAAAAGGTTTTGAATGGTCGAACCGGCTATACCTACTCATTGCTGGTGCGCGCTTTGCGCACAACCTTTTCACAGATCAGGCCTATTTTAAGGATCTTTTATCGTCTGCTTGCCGACACAAGGATTCCCCAGATAGCCTGCCGCTGGTTCAAGAAACCCAAAGTTATTTCGTTTGATGGCGCACACGGTACTGAACTTGTGCTTACGCTTGGTGGTCGACCCATCGGATATTTGCATCCAAATCACGAGAACTGGATTATCAGGCCTCCCTACAGGCTCCTAATAGATGAACGAAAATTGCCCCAAAAAAACGAACTGAACTGATTTAGTGATTTTTTTGATCTGGGCTTAGGACCCAACCGCGCATCGTCCTCAGACACTTTTTAAATCAGTTCAATTTCAAAAGTGCAATTCGCCAGGAATAATCACTTAATATATCTTCCGTAAATGCTATGATCCCGGATAGTTTGTTCCCTCTCATAAGTTTTGGCCCACGAAAATGCTTTGGTGGTGTAAAACTTATAGAGATCATTATCGTTCAAAAGGCGGCGGATTTCGGTAACATATTTGTTCACAGTTTCTTTGAGGATTCCACTCCCTAGGTCCTCTAATTCGATTAAAACACCACTGGGTCCTAATGCCTCAGGAATACCACCGACCTGATTTGCGATAACAGGAATACCGCTGGCGGCTGCCTCCAATATAACACGACCAAAAGCCTCCTCGCAAACAGACGGCACCAACAACAAGTCTATCTGCCCATAAAATGCCTTCATATCAGAAATAAAACTCAGCAAGGCCACGTTCTGCGATCGCCCAAGAAGGTGTTCAGGAAACCGCCCACCCGCTATGATAAAATGGTTTTCGGGCATGCGTGCAACGATCTCTGCAACCACGGCATTTCCTTTCTCCTGCCCGGAACAAAATCCGATCCTACCTGTGCGACTTTCATCCCTCGGGACCCGATACACATCGAAATTGATAGGGGGGTACCACACTTCAGAATCAATGTTCAAAAGTGTCTTGACTTGAGTTCGCATGAATTTGCTGTTTGTGAAAACCGTTCTCTTTTTTAAAAAATGGGTAAAACACATATTTTTCGAGAAACCCCAAACATTAACTTGAGAATGAAAAAAATGTGACCCCGGGATTCTTAGGTACCATGCAACGAATAGAGAGTAATAATCCTGGTCGGTCGTAATAATGTAGTCAATATCCAGGTGTTGAATACTTTTTACTATTGTTTTGACAATGGGTCCCCGTTTGTCCGGCTCAGCATCGATATTCCACGGCAGAATCTCCTCGTAATAATCAATCCCGTGAAGGACTGCTTGACCCTTATTTCTCTGCCTGAACACCCCTGGATCACTTGCGTCAGTTGGTGAATCGATGAAAAACTTGTGATGGAGGTCATTGGCCAAAAAATTGAAAATGGAGGTTCGATTTCCCTGCTTTTTCAAAAAGCTCAGCCGAGCCATTAGATCTTGACATCCACCATTTCGTAAGAACGGATCAAACTGATTGTGGCTTAAAAGGGCTATATTCATTTGTTATCGTCTCATTTCGCTTTAATTTAGACGATTCCACAAAATTAAGACCATCACTGTATTGCTTTAGGCTACGACTCTAGCCGAGACTTGAATCGCTTAAATGATATGCTTTTCACGTCATCATTTTTCCGCCAGCCAGTTTTCGATCATTGAAAGTCGGTTTACAAGCTCAATAGTATCCTTGTCTTCGTTTCTATAATTTCTAATCAGTCGACCGTGGCGGATAATAAGATCTTTGAAACGCACAGGGTAAAACAATAGAAAATACCAGGAATTCGGATTCAACCCATAAAGTCTGGCAATAATTTGCCTGGGCAAAAAAATCCGCTGAAACATTCCCATTGTCTTTCGCCAACTCCCTTTCCTTTGAAGCACTTTAGCATTTTCAACCGTAAAATCTCTTTTTAAAGGATCATGAGACAGACATTGATAAAGCGCTGCATTCAGGACCTCATCGCTCATATTGAAAGGTTCTAGTGACCGAAGGGTTTCATTGGATATTTTGGCCCCCAAAAGTTGATTTGCAATTAATAGTGAAACAAATACACCCCTGGTGACACCTGAATGAACGGCAATATCCGCCATCCGTTGCCAATCCAAATCCTCACCGTATTTGTCAATAAGTTCCGCTATATCGCAATAGCTCCTCATGGCGATCTTGAAACCGTGTTGATGTGATATGTGTGTACAGAGATGGATCAACAGTAATTCGCGTGACAATCCCTTTAACGACATGCCCTGAACCTGAAAATTATCTGCATCGTCCCAAAATAGCACTTCTTCAAAGTGATAAGACGGCTTTGGTTTTGAAATGGTCCAGTGAAGCTCAATAGCCGGTGCGAAAGGCTTTTTATAGATGGGCAGGTGCGCAAAATGCTTCAATTCAAATTCAATATCACTGGGACTATCGGGCACATAGCCATTTTCTTGAAGGACTTTGTCGGCAATTTTCAGGTCGTCCGGTGGAACCAAAAGATCAATGTCACTCATTTCCCTTACGGAACTATTCTTGTAAACCGTATGGGCCAGGTGGGCCCCTTTGAGAGCCATCACCCGAATATTTTCTTCCTGAAACGACTCCAGAATTTTTTTGAGACGGAAAAAGAAACCCAGGTTTCTTGCCGAATTTATCATATAGCGCTCTCGAAGGGTCGTTTGAACGGCCTCGGGCAGAAAAGGCAAGCTTCCGTCCTCTTTCAATCGATAATAAAGAAAGGCTGAGACATTGTGCCGAATAGCCGTTTGTAGAAAGGCACCCCACTCGCCATCACTTAAGTCTGCTTTCCGGATGGTTTTTCGGCGACTTTCGTCCTGATGAAGGGCGTCGAAAAGAAGCTTATCAATTTTGGAGAGCGTCAGCGCTATATTTTCCATCCACGGTTCTTCTTTGGTAGTTAAATTTTCTCCCGCCCCACGGAAATGATTTCAGCCATGATGGCGATGGCGATTTCTTCAGGCGTTTCCGCGCCGATATCAAGGCCGATGGGGGCGTGGACCCGGTCCAGCAGTTCCCGCTCAATCCCCTTTTCCAACAATTCTGCATAGATTTTGGCTTTTTTCGTGCGGCTGCCGATCATGCCAAGGTATCGCGCCTGCGAGCGGATGACGGTTTCGAGGGCCACCCCGTCCAGTTCGTGGCCGCGGGTGACGATCACCACGTGGCTCCATGCATGAATGGGGAATTTTTCAAGTTCTTTTTTTACATCCCCCACAATAATCTCACGGGCATCGGGAAACCGTTCTTCATTGGCGTATTCCGAACGGTCATCGAATACGACCACATCCATCCCCAGAAAAGCGCCCAGTTTGGAGAGTTGACGGCCCAGATGGCCCGCACCCACGATGATGAGCTGCTTCTTGCCGGCAATGACATCGATGAAGATATCATTTTCACCGCCGCAGACCCCCAAATGGCCCAACGCCACCTCTTTGAGTTTGAATTGCACCATTTTGGGCAACCCGTTTCTGATGGCTTCTTTGGCCTCTTCAATCACCTGCTTTTCCATGGCACCGCCCCCGATGCTTCCCAAAATACGGCCGTCGGGAAAAACCAGCATCTTGGCGCCCACCGCCCGGGGTGTTGAGCCGTGGGACCGGACAATGGTTGCCAATGCAACACTCTCTCCGGCCTTCAGCGTCTTTAACGCTCCTTCAAAAACATCGATCATGTCATACGCCTCCAATAAAGTCCGCTATTGGCTGGCCTTTAAATTCTTACTCAATCAGTCTGAGAGGTCATCTCTCAGACTTGTAACGGTTTGCTTTTAAATACGTTTTTTGAACCGCAGAATATCGAACACGGAATAATGAATTTAGAAGTAAGCCAAGCCGCCGGCGGGCCGGTTTGAGCGAGAATGAAACTTCCTTCCTGTGTAAGCGGCTTCCAGCCACGACCTGATCCGAATGTCGCGGCGAGACGCCGCTCCCACAGACGTCAAAACAGATGAAGCTTCATAGGAGAACTTCGTAATTCGACATTTCTTGCTCGATATTCGATATTCGTTTTTTAAATTTCAAATATCTTTGGCTAGCTGTTAACCGTCATCATCACCGCTTCCAAAGCCCCCCCGCCGATGGCCAGGGCTTTGTCGGAAATGGTCCAGCAACTTGCCTGGACATCCCTGGGATCGATGTCGCCGCTCTTGAGACCCTTCTCGACCAAGACACCGTCATGGAGCAATCCGCGCAACATACCTGAAATAGAGGCCAGAACAGGGAACTCGTCCGCATAGGCGACAATATCGCCTTCTTCCACATGGGTTCCGATGGAGAGAACGCCTTTAAAAATGCCCGGTGCCGGTGCCCTGATGACACGGTTCGAACCGATGCCCTTCACCTCACCCGGAATACTGGTGTTGGTAATGGCCGAACCTTCCCAGATCACCCGTCCCAGCGTGTGCCCCCGCTTGGTCTCCACAACCGCATGAACATCTTCTCCCGCCGTGAATCCGGGTCCAAGCCCCACCACAAAAGGGGCGTCTTCCATGCGGGTCCCCAGGTTCTTTTTGGCCATGACGGCGTCAATGACGGCAAAGGGATCGATCTCTTTAACGATTTCCGCTTTTGGGTCCACAATGACGGGAATCACCCGATCTTTCAATGCATTCAAAATATTCTCACGGTTCCGAACCCGACGGGCGGTCATATCTTCGACGGCCGTTTCACCGTCATAAACGGCGTCCGAGAGCGAAACGGTTCTCCGAACCGTCAGGGGCTGCTCAATCTCCGTCATCAAAACAGAGAAACCGCTTCGCCACAGGCGCGCGGCCACACCCGTAGCCAGATCCCCCGCCCCTTTAATCACAATCACTTTTTCTTTGAACATGTTTAATACTCCAACTCATTCAGTCAAGGCTTTAATTCCTCGGTTCAATCCGGCACACTGCCCACCGTCCCCTGCACCCTTTCAACGTATGACCTACTTTCCAAATGCACACCTGGGAAAATGACACGTTTCACATTCCAGACACATCCCACCGTGCGCCATGGCCGCAAGATTTTCCCGCGTAATCCGTTCGCCCGCCAGAACCCTCGGCAACACGAGATCCAGCACCGTTGCCCTGAAAAAGAGAACACAGGCAGGCAACCCCAGTACCGGTACATTCCCGAAACGTCCATAGAGAAACATGGCGCCCGGCAGGACCGGCGTTCCGTAAACGACGTCTTCGGCTCCAGCGTCGGCAATGGCCACGCGGGTAATATCGTCGGGATCCACACTCATGCCGCCGGCCACCACAATCATTTCAGCTCCATTATCGAGGTACTTGCGAATTTCAGATGCAATTTGTTCTCTGTTATCGGGTGCAAAGGCAATCCCCATAACAGGACAGTCAAAGTCCTGGAGCTTGCTTCGAATGATGGGGGCGAATTTATCGTCGATCAGCCCTGAAAACACTTCATTACCCGTAATCACAAGGCCGGTCTTGGGTGTTAAAAAAGGTTTTACGGAAAAAAAATCGTCCACTTCACGCGCAATCTCTTCAGCGGCCTGAAGGTTTTCCTCGCCAATAATCAACGGAATAGCCCTCACACCGCCAATGACATCCCCTTTTTCCACCACCGAGTGGGTATGCCTGGATGAACAGCTGATATCCGGCACCAGATTGATGCGGGTGAGCGCCGGCACATCCACTGTCATCAGGCCACGGTGAATCGCCTTCAACTGAATTCTCCCTTCCGAAGGACGGGGATCGAACGTCACGCCATTGCCGGCCAGCAAGGTTGCCAGCCTGAGAGCCGCATCATCTTCATGGACTTCACCCGGATCCAGGTGCAAAACATAAAGGTGTTCTTTCCCGACCCTCTTCAAATGAGCGATATCCGCGTCTCTGATGATATGCCCTTTCTTGAAGGCCGTCCCCTTGAACTGTCCGGGTCTGATTTCCGTAATATCGTGGGCCAGAACGGTTCCCACGGACTGATCTACAGGAATGATTTTCGCTGAGGATTTGAATTTGTTTGACATAAAAAACTCCCAACTACCATTACTCAGGGTAAATAAGCGGTTGCTTCCAGTTTCAACCAATCGAGCCATCCTTTAAGGGTCGAAATCCTGAAACCGTAAACCAACCGCTTATAATCGTCTTTCTCCGCTTGTTTCCGATCCGTCAGACGTTTTTTAAGCCTTTCCAGAATGGCAGTCTGTGACCTCACCAGTTCGCCGCCACCGGGAAGCTCAAGATGTTGAAAAAAGTAAAGCTTCGCCAGGAATTCAATGCGTAAATCCCGCGCATGGGCCGCCGAACTTTTCAACCAGTCCAGAAAATGTTTTCTGCCAGCGGGCATAATTTCAAACACCCGTTTCGAAGGCCGTGTATTCTGGGTTTCAAGGGTTGAATTCAACAATCCGTCATTATCCAGGCGTTTTAGGAGCGCATACAACTGGCTCGTACTGACACGCCAGGCCGGTCCCAGACCGGTTTCCAGGAATTGGAGAATCTCATACCCATGGCGGGGTCCGGACATCAACGCTCCCAGCAGGGCATACTCTGTGGCAGGTTTTTCTTTCATCATTCCCCCCAGGCAAACACAAATTAATTCATGCCGGCCGCTATCGGATTTCGACCATATTCCGGCATAGAATATTTTAACTTGATGTATTCAGTCAAGAAAAAAGGCCCGAGTTTCAAAACGCTCCCCAAAGCCCGTTGACTTTTCTAAAACATGAGCACCTAGTTTTCACTGCTTTTTTCAACCGGCTTAATGCTGCAAAAAGACCAGCGATTTCCAATGCCGCCCACCATATTGATCCACCCCGAAAAACGGTCTTCCCGGACCCCTTCCGCCAGTTTGGGGGTGTAAAGGGGCAACCACGGCAGATCATGCATCAAAATTTCCTGCATTTCCCAGATGAGCTTTCTTCGCTTTTCGCGATCCATGGCATCAGCACTGGCATTGGCAATACGATCAAAGACGGGATTATTGTAACCGCAGGTATTCCACCCTTTTGGTTTGCTGTTTTTCGAGATGAAGAAATTCCTCAAATAGTCCGGATCAAGCGACAAATTTCCATAACCCAGGACGAAAAGATCAAAATCATGGCGGGTTTTTATCTGTTGGATAAGGGAACCCAGCGGCATGGGCTTGCTGGTGGCGGGAATCCCCAGCATCTTGAGCCATTCCTGTATCATGATCCCCACCATGGCCCTCTGGGGGTCATAATCGGCGGGAGGCGTGAGAATCGTCAGCCTTTCCATTTCGCGGCCGTCCGGCAGACGCATCTTCTCTCCCCGAACCACCTCTCCTTCGGAATTGACCGGCGGCTCTTTCCAGGTGTAGCCACCTTCCTTCAGGACCTGAAAGGCCTTTCGGATTCTTTCGTCCCGATCGAGCCCCTCGCCGTATTCGGGCACATTGGGATCGTACCAGAAGGAATTGCTGGAAGGCACAATGGACTCGGCCTGAAGGGCGTACCCCTGGAGGATTCGCCTCACGATAAAATTCTTATCCGTCACAAACGCCACAGCCGTTCTGAAATGAAGGTCGTTGAAAGGCGCCCTCCTGAGATTGAACCCTGCATAATAAAGGGCGCTCTTTTCGCTGGTGTAAATGCTGACATTTTTATTATCTTCCAGATCCGCCAGATACCCCTGTTGCAACCCCCACCAGAACATGTCGATACTACCCTTCATCAGTGCCAGGACCGCGGCATCGCTGGTACCGAAAAACTTGAATATGATGCCGTCAATATGCGGGCCCAATGGGTATCCGGCGATCTTCTCCCCTCGTCCGAAAAAGTATTTATTCGTTTCCAGAAAGACATAGGCGCCTCGCCGCCACTCTTTGAGGACAAAGGGTCCGTTGCTGATGGGATTTTCAACTTTTAATTTAAGCACCTCCAAAAGCGGCTTTTCAAGACCTTTTACCCGTTTCAGAACCGCTTCCCAGTATTTCTTTTGAACAATGGGCGTGGTAAGTGTCCTGGAAAGAAAAATGGCTTTGGGTTCTCGCAGGGTAAAGCGGATGGTTCGATCATCGAGGGTTTCAATTTTCTTTATAAATTCCCAACTACTGAGGTAGCGGGGTAGCTTCAGCGTTTTTATGAAGCGACCCGTAAAAGCAACATCTTCCGAAGTCAATTTCGAACCGTCGGACCATTTTGCAGGCCTTATTCTGACCGTATACGTCAATTTTTCCGGATCATAGACCGGATGCGCCTCAGCCAGCCAGGGTATCAGGTTGAGGCTTTTTGGCTCGCGGGTATAAAGGGGCTGATATATCTGGCTCAGCACCTTGCTGGACCAGGCATCGGTGGCCAACCAGATATTCAAGGTCTTAGGCTCCTCCAACAGACCTATTTTAATGTAGTTTTTGGCGTGGGCGGTTGAAACGAAACAAACCGATCCTATAAATATTACCAGTAAAAATGCAAAATAGACGGTTCCGGAGGATACCGCTCCGAAAAGCTTTTTATGCAAGTTAAAGAAATTGTGCATCATATCCTCCATAGCAATCTATCGATTCGCCTCATGGTTCGGTTTGGAACTCGATTTCCAGGAGGGAAACATCGTCGTCAAAAACGTCCTTACCCTGCCGTGCTTTCATGGCATCGATAATACCTTCCACGTGGGCCCCATTATCCCGGTAGAGATCCCTCACCACGCCCGCGAAATCATCAAACATGCAGACTTTTCCCCCGCACCCCTCAACTTCGTAAATGCCGTCGCTGAAGACATAGAGCCGCGTGAAGGGTTTGAGCGAAAATGAAAAACCGGCATATTTCGTTTCCGGTACGGCACCGATGATGAACCCTTCGCCCGAGAGTTTCACCAATTCGGCCGTCTCAGGTGTGTCACCGGTCATGGCAATGGCGGGTGGGTGTCCGCCACAGGCATATTCAATCTCACCTTCGTGTTTATGGTAAACTCCGTACCAGATGGTAAAAAACATATCGTTATGATTTTCCATTTTGAAAACCTGGTTCAATTCCGCCAGAACCTGGGCAGGATCTCTAAAATCCACATGGTTCAGGGATTCGGAACGTAAGGTATTAATGACCGATATGGAAAGAAGGGCCGCCCCGATGCCGTGCCCGCATACGTCCAGCAGATACATGGCAAAATGATCCGCATCAATCCAATGATAACCGAATGAATCCCCCCCCAGTGAAGTGGAAGGAATAAATTCCCAATCCGTGCGGATATCTCCCGCCAGCCGGGGCGGCAACAGAGCGCGGACATAGGCCGCCGCCTGTTTCAGTTCACTGTTGAGGGCCGCCTGGCTGGCCAGAAGAGCGTCATAGGTTTCGTTGCGCTCCAGAAGCGTGATATAGGCCTTTGAATGGTAACGAATCCTGGCAATGAGCTCGATCTTGTCCGGCAACTTCACCAGATAATCGTTGGCGCCCAAGGCAAAGGCTTCCGCTTTTGTGGCCGGATCTTCCTTGGTGGAAAGCACGATCAACGGAATCTGGCGCGTGGCTTCGGAAGCCCTGAAAAAACGAACCAGGGTCAATCCGTCGATGTCGGGCATGATCAAATCCTGCAAAATGAGGGTGGGATGAATTTTCCTGGCGCGATCAAGGGCCTTCGTGGGGTCCTGGCAATAATCCACACGGATATCCGGTTCTCCCGACAACATGCGCCGGACGGCTTCAGCCACAATCTCCTGGTCATCCACCAGCAGTACCGTGATCGTGTGCTCCCCAAAAGCGTAAAGTTTTTCATGTCCGTGCTGCGGGTTTTGGGCCGACATTTTCCTTATCTCCGGTTTGTCTCACACTGCTGTTGGTTCTACGGCAACATGCGCAAAGAAGGTGGCGGCTTCGGGCGGCACCGAGGTGAGGCTGACATGGAAAACCGCCGGATCCTTTGAAACGTTCTTGATTACCTTGGCATAGAGGTCGGAAGTGATCTCATTTTTGTCATAATCAAAAAGTGAAATTTTCAGATTGACCAGTTTATCCGCTGAAACCTCGGCCGATATTTGTGCGGTTTTTTCAAAGAGCTTGTCCAGCGTTCCCACATACCGGGTATCGCCTGCGTGTTTTCCTTCAAGTATGGTGAATTCGATGAGGACGGGCTTTGACAGATCCATCAGTTCCGCGTCCACCTTTTCCGGCAGAAACAGGTCGAATTCGCCCCTGATGCCTCCCACCTCGTAGATGGTAATGGGTTTCTTGACCCCTTTCGGCATCACTTCAATCTGGTCGTCAATCCTCAACAAGTGCTGGCCGCATTCTTCCATTGTGCTTTCTGAAATGAAGATCTGCCCCCCAACGGTGTAACTCTCGATGCGTGACGTCAGGTTGACGTTTCGGCCCACCACGCCGTATTTCATACGCTTCTTGGAGCCGATGTTGCCCACCACCAATTGACCCGAATTGATGCCGATCCCCTGATGGACCTCCGGATACCCTTTTTCGCGGCACCGTTTATTGACCTCCGTCATGGCCAGTTGCATTTCCACTGCGCATGCCACTGCTCTTTTGGCATCATTATCTCTTAGGATCGGAGCGCCGAAAATCACAAAAATGGCATCGCCGATAAACTCATCGATGGTTCCATGGTATTTCAAAACAATTTCCGTCATGGTTTCCAGGTAGATATTGATAATGCTCACCACATCCTCCGCGGGAAGTCTTTCACCGATGGCGGTAAATCCCCTCAAATCGGTCATCATGATGGTGACAAAGCGTTTTTCACCGCCCAGCGCCGCGCCTTCGGGACTTTCCAGGATGGCATCGACGATGTCATCGGACAGGTACTGCCCGAATGTCTTCCGGATGAGCCGGTTGGCTTTTTCCAGTTGTGCCTGGGCCTCATTTCTCTCTAGCAAATTAATGTAACCCCGGGAGTGATATCGGATCCGTGCCAGAATTTCCAGACGGTCCGGCAGCTTGACCATGTAGTCGTTGGCGCCGAGGGCAAATGCTTCCGCCTTGGTAAGGGCCTCTTCCTTACTGGAAAGCACAATCAACGGAACCTGTCGGGTCGCCACATTGGCACGATAGTATCGGACCAGGGTCAATCCGTCTATTTCAGGCATCACCAGGTCCTGCAGTATCACCGTGGGGTGGATTTGGTTTGCGGTCTTGATGGCTTTTGTGGGGTCCTGGCAAAAATGAAAATCAATATCATTTTCAGGCGCCAGCATTCGACGCAGGGTTTCGCCGACCATGTGCTGATCGTCCACAAGCAAGACGGTTATGCGGTGTTGGGTGAGAGATGCGTTGTCAGACATTCAGATTCCCGTTTAACACTTTAGAATTCCATGATGTTTACAATCTTCGCAAAATCGCAGATGCAATCCGGTCAACCGGAAGGATTTCCGATGTCGCCACCAGATCCCGGGCTGCCTTGGGCATGCCGTAAACAACACTGGTGGCTTCGTCCTGTGCGATGGTATGCCACCCGACACGATGCAGCATTTTCATGCCTTCGGCACCGTCTTTGCCCATTCCGGTCAACAGCACCGCAACCCCCATTGAAGGCCAATGGGCCGCAACACTTTTGAACAATACATCCACGGAAGGGCGAAAAGGCGTGGCAATAGGTTCTTTGGTGTAAGCCAGGTTAAGGTGCGATGTGAGCACGAGATGATCATTTTTTCCCGCCAGAAAGGCAGTCCCCTGTAGAGGATAGGCGCCCTCTTTCGCAATTCGTATTTTAAGGGGACTCTGCTCATCGAGCCATCTGGCCATACCGGCTGAAAACTCTCCGTCCACGTGCTGGGCAATGAGAATCCCCGCCCTGAGATCAACGGGCATTCGGCTCAAAATATCCGCCAGAGCCTTCGGGCCTCCGGTGGACGCACCCATGACAATCAGCGAAGAGACTTTTGCAGCCCTTGCCGGTTTTGTTTGCTCTTTTTTGGGCGCATTTTTAGAATTAATACTCAGCTTTTCAATGATGCTGATCTTTTTGAGCAGGGCATCGCGACTCTTGAGAGCATTTTCTCCGCTTCCCATCATGGGCGTATTGATAGCATCGAGGGCTCCATGACCCATGGCTTCGAAAATTTTTCCGGCGTGATCCTCCATGGTGGCCGTTACCAGCAGGATAGGGCATGGCGTTGCATACATAATTCTTCGGGTGGCTTCCACGCCGTCCATGTCTGGCATGAAAAGGTCCATGAGTATCAGGTCAGGTTGATCTTCTTCACACTTTCGGACCGCTTCACTACCGGTTTTCGCGATCCAGGCCAGCTTATGAACGGAATTGTCCAGGATGATCCTTTTCAGGATGTCAACGGCCCGGGACATGTCATTGACGATGGCGATGCGCATGGGTTAGGCCTCTCCAATGAGATTGACGGCGGCCCTTATCAATGAGTCGTCCTCAAAACTGCTTTTGGTCAGGTAATAGTTGGCCCCGGCCTGTAAACCCGCCAGTCTGTCTTCTTCTTTGTCTTTATAGGAAACAATGATCACCGGAATGCTCTTAAGCTCCTGATGTCGCTTAATCTGATTTACGAATTCGATGCCGTTCATCCGGGGCATGTCCACGTCGGATATCACCATATCATAGTCGCCCGATCGAACCGCATTCCATCCATCCACCCCATCAACGGCCGTGTCCACCTGGTAACCCTTGCTTTCAAGCAGCTTCCGTTCCATTTCCCGAACGGTAAATGAGTCGTCCACAACCAGTATCCGTTTATGCCTTTGCGCTTCTATGGCTTCCCGGGCTTGACTCAATTTTCGAAGTCTTCGTCCGGCCAGAAGGTTATCGATGGACCGAACCAGATCCTCCACATCAAAAATCAAAACGGGCGATCCGTCCAGCATCACCGCCGCCGAACTGATATCAGGCACTTTGCCGAGCCTGTCATCCAGGGGCCGCACCACCAGATCGCATTCCCCCAGGAATTTGTCCACCGCCATTCCGTAGGCGTTCAAGCGATCGCTCAACACGACCACAAAGAATTTGTCACGGCTTTCAAGCGGCGTTTCCAGTTCCAGAACATTGTGTGTATCCACCAGCGCAATGTTGTTATTGTCAAACCGGAAATATTGTCGGTCTTCAACAATTTCGATTTCCGACGGTGACAGCTCCAGGCAACGGTCGATGCGCGCCAGTGGAAACGCGTAGGGTTCACCGGCAATCTCCACCAGAAAGGTGCGTACCACGGAAAGGGTCAATGGAAGCTCAATATGGAATGTCAATCCTTTACCGGGATCTGAAACGGCCCTCACCACACCGCCCACTTCATGGACCATATTATGGACCACATCCAGCCCCACACCCCTCCCCGATATTTCAGTGACGTTTTTTGCCGTGGAAAAGCCCGGCAAAAACAGAAACTCCATCAGTTCCGTCTCGTTCATGCGGGCCGCCATTTCCCGGGTGGTCATCTTTTTTTGAACGATTTGATCCCTTAATTTTTCGAGCTCGATGCCACGGCCGTCATCTTTAACCGTAATCATCAGCATCCCTGATCGATGGGAGGCTTCCAACTGCAAAAGGCCGGTTTCCGGTTTGCCGGCTGCAATTCTCTCATCAGGTGATTCAATCCCGTGGTCCACGGCATTTCGAATCAGATGATTCAAGGGCGCATCCAGTTTTTCAAGGATATCCCGATCCACTTCGGTGCCCTTCCCTTTGATATTCAAACGCACCTTTTTCCCCAGGTCCCGCGCAAGATCCCTTACGAGTCTCGGGAATCCATGAACCCCGTCTGCAAAGGGCCTCATACGAACCGAAATAACTTCGTGGTAAATTCGGTCCGAAAGCGCGGCCGTGGTACCGGTGAAGATATCGAACTGATTCAATCGTTCCGCCAGTTGCAGGGAACAGGCTTTTGTTTTCTCCCTGGCCTCTGAAACCAGTTCCTGCGCCAGCGCATATTGCTTTTTCTGAACAACGGCCTCCTGCAGCTCCTCCAGAAGGTTCAATAAATCCAGGTGATTTCGTTTAAGCTCAAGCAGGGATTGGGAAAAATTGGGCAGCCACCCGGCACCGACCACCACTTCCCCGGCCTGTCCCATGAGCCTTTCAATTTTGGCGGCCGTCACCCGCACGGTCCGGTCCAATTCAGCCGGTTTATGGATGGCCGGCGCTTTTCCGGAAGTCGCCTCCGGCACGGGACTTCGATCCCCATCTTCCGAAGGCGTCAGATCCTTGCCCCCTTCAAAGGGCTCCGGTGTAGGCGTCTCATCGGTTTCCACCTTCACCGGGGAAACGGGAATCGGCGCATCTCCGTGAATGATGGCGTTGATGGCTTCCATGAGATGATCGATTTCATCGCCATGGCGATTCACCCAGTCTGTCTCACCGTCATGAATGGACTCCGCAATGTGAATGAGAATGTCTACGATTCGAAGCAGGATGTCGATCTGTTCGGAACCCAGGGAAACCGCCCCCTTCTGAGCGGCGACGAAACAGTCTTCCATGGCATGGGCCACTTTGACCGCAGCATCAAGCCCCACAATCCTGGCGCCTCCCTTGATGGAGTGGGCGGCCCGCATGAGCGCCTCCAGTTGATCCGTGGCGCCCGGGTTGTTTTCAAGTGCCAGAAGGCCGTCATTTAGGACCGCCACATGGGTTTCCACTTCCGCCTGAAAAAGATCAAGCATGGCGGGGTCCGTGGCAAAGGCTGTCACAGCCTGTTTTGACACTTCACCGTGGTTCTGTTGAGGAGAGGCTTTATCATCGGTTTTGATGACTTTGTCCGTTGCAACACCGTTATGCGGTTCGGTTTTGACTCGGCGGGCAACACCATCCTCGTTTCGTGTCATTATACCCGTAATGTCTGCCGTGATCGCTTCAATCTCTTTTTGGTTGTTGTCGAGCCATCGGAAACTGCCTTCTCCCACATGTTCGGAAATTCGGTTCAGCATGTCGATGCCTTGGAAAAAAACATCTGCCTTCCCGGAATCAAGGCTTATGAGCCCTTTCTGCGCGGCCGCGAAACACTCTTCCATGGCACCGGCGATATGGGCGGCGCCACCCACGCCTACGATGCTGGCCGCCCCTTTGATGGAGTGGGCGGCCCGCATCAGCGCTTCCAGCTGATCACCTGATGCCGGGCCCTGCTCCAGCGTCAACAAACCGTCATTCAAAATGGCCACGTGGCCCTGGGTTTCCGTCCTGAAAAGCTCGCACATGGCAGGGTCGATCTCCGGCGCTTCACCTACCAAAGACGCATCCTTGCCGACATCCCGGGATGAAGTCTCATCCACCGGCACAAAGGCTTCTTCCGGCTCAATTTTTGAAACCGTTTCGGGTGCGGCAGTTGTCGCCGGCAAATCAGCGGACGTTTGAGATCCCGCCCGTCGCAACCATTCAGCGATTCTTTCAGCATTTGATTCAATCCAAGGCAGACCCCCTTCCGCGGGCGCTTCGACCATGTGGTTGAGAATTTCGACCCCTTCAAACAAATGTTGCAGGTCTGTTTCTCCCAGTGGCCGTTCACCCTTTTCCGCCGCTGCAAAAAGGCTTTTCATCAACTGAGCCACCGCCACCGCCTGATCCTGCTCGACGATCTGCGCCCCCCCTTTGATGGCCTGGATTGCAGGGATCATGACCTGAAACCTTTCCAGGTTCTTTGGATCGGCTCTTAGCGACTGAAGTCCGTCGTTAATGGTTGCACCGTGCCGTTTGACCTCTGAACGAAAAAGATCCATCATGGCGGAAACATCACTGGTCGGCTTTTCTTGCGCCTCGTTCACTGAAGACTCCTTTTCAGCGTATAGAACAAGAGTTCATCATCGAGCAGCGCCACATGTTTCGCATTCCATTTGAAAATACCCTCCGTAAAGGTGGATTTGCTTTTGGCGATGGTCACGGGAACGTTTTGCAGAAGGCCTGGATTGAAGTGATGGATGCCATGGATTTCATGAACCGGAAAGACCCATTGCTCCCCATCTTTCGACACCACCATCAACCGTTTTTTTTCCTTTTCCGGGGCGCCCTTTTTAACAATTACATCCTCCAGATTCATAAGGTGTTTCAATGAAACGCAAAGCTGGATTTCACCATGAACATTGACAAGCCCCAACAAAACAGGTGTTTTTCGATGGGGAAGGGTATGAATGCTGACATCTTCAATAATTTCTGCAAACAACCCGGCGGGAAGCGCCATCCATTCCGACGCAATGCGGAACACAACGACCGCAATGGCCCCCACGGGCTCTTTCCCCTTTTTCTTCACAAGGATGGTTCCCCATTCATCCTTATATGCTTCGGGAAGCGGCCTTTCCAGCAGGTTCCGTCCCGCCTGGGTGAACACCTGGCAATTGCGGCAGTGGATCACTTCCGCCAGCTTCGGGCAACGGGGTAATTCATTCCCCCATACCCCGATGCGCTTCCAGCATCGATCCTTATTTTCCATACCTTCTTCCGGATGATTGATTTTCCGTGGAACGACGTTCCACCCCGCCCATGCCGATGCGTTGCGCACGTTTCCGCAATCGCTCGGCGCCGGCCTTGTTTCCACGATGCAGTTCCATAAATGCCATATGGTTCAACGCTTCCACATGCTCCGGGTTCAGATAGATGGCTCTGTTGAAAAACGCTTCAGCCCGCTCCGCGTCATGCAAGGCTTCAAGAATCAGCCCCATGAGAAAATGGGCCTCCACGTGCACGGGATTTTCATTCAGAAAGATTTCGCACAATTCCAGGGCGTCCAAAAGTTTTCCATGGTCTGCCAGTTCTTTGACCTTCGGAAACAGATCGGCGGGGTTCTCCATTGCCGCATCAATTGTATCGGGCTCCGGCTTCCGGGGTTCATCGGTCCGTTCCGAGGACTGCACTTCCTTTTTAAACGCAGGTTTTTGAATGAACTTTGGTTTATTTTCATCGGGCCTGGATCCAGCGCCATGAATCCCGCTAACGGGGACCTTTTCAGCAGTCCATGCGGCAGCCTTTTCTCCGGACTCCCGGCGTATCTTGCGGCAAGCGAAAACGCCTGTTTCGTTGATCGCCTCAAACCCCCGGTCGAGGGCAGTCTGCCGTTCCGCATGACCACAGAAAAAAATGCCTTTATCATCCAGCAGCCGGCTCATGGTTTTAAGGGTTTGATTTCTTGCCGCCGGACTCATATAAATCATCAAATTCCTGCAAAAAATAACATCGTATGTTAAACCGGTCGCGAAATGCCGCTCCATGACGTTGCCGGTTTTGAAAAAGACCTTCCCTCTCACAGGGTCTAAGAGTCGATACACATCCCCTTTCCGCCGGAAATAATGATCTCTGAACGAAAGATCCTTTCCGCGAAAAGAAGCTTGCCCATAAACCCCATCTCTTGCCCTTTCGAGGGCTTTTTCACTGATATCGATACCCGCAATGCTAAAACGATCCTCCTGGATACCCGCATCCAGCAGCGCCATGGCAATGGAGTACGGCTCTTCACCCGTTGAACAGGGGATGCTCAGCACGCTGAGGGGACGGCCGGAACCACGGGGCAGCCAGTCATCCGTTACGAAACGGACCAGATAATGAAACGCCTCCCGGTTCCTGAAAAACCAGGTTTCCGGAACCACCACCATTTCAATCAGACGTTTCCATTCATCATCCGAATTTTCGAGGGCTTCGGCATAGGCCCTCACACTGCTTATGCGACACTGCTCCATCCGCGCAGAAACGGCTTTTTCAACCAACTTCCTGCCAATGGCTTCGGCATCCAGCCCGATCTTTTCTTCAATGAGCGATTCAACGGTGTTATTTTTCATTTTGTGCGTTTACAAGTTCCGGTAAGAACTGAAAACTCTCCGGGAGAAGATCCAGGTCCACATATTGAATCATCTCCTTTTCTTCCATCATCAAACCGCCCAAATAGGGCGCTTCCGCCAGTTTCAGCCCCGGTGACACGAAGGCGCTTTCATCTCTTCTGGCGGTTTCCGTAACCCGTTCGGCCATCAGTCCCAAAATGTAGGGGGTATTGTCTTCTTTCACATAGTCCACCAGAATAATGCGCGTACTCATTCTCATTTCACAGGGTTTTCCCTGAATAAGGCACCGCAGATCGATCACGGGAACGATGACCCCGCGATAGTTGAACAGGCCTGCTACATACTCCGGCGCATGGGGCACTTCTTTCAGCGGCACCATGGGGGCCACTTCCCGGACCCGATCACATTTCATGGTGTACATGATGTTGCCCAGGTAGAACAGCAGTACCAGCATGGTCCAGGTTTCTCCTTCAATGAACGCGTTGCCATCAGGGGATCAATGGTCACCCATGATCCTGGCATAAGTGCCGTTTGACTTGATAATGGCCAGACCTTCGTCCAGTTTTTTCGCGTAGTATTCCGCCTTTGGAAAAGTCTTTGAAAACGCCACAAAGATATCTAAACTCTCGCTGTCAAAAGCCTTAAGGATTTTTCCGTTCAGACCGTTTTCAGCGAGAAGTTTATCTGCCGTCTTGTCATAAAGAATGGTTGCGTCAATCCTTCCCCTGGCCAATTTTCGCAGATTCAGCAAATCCGATCTGACAGGAATTTTAACGATACGATCGTTTTCTGCAAAAAAATCTCCATACCCGTAATCGAACACAATGCCGATTTTTTCGCCATTGACCAAATCTTCCTTTTTCCCCGCTGACAGTGGATGGTCCTTGTTTTGATAATAAGCCGAATGGGCTACGAAAAGCGGCGTGCTTCCAAATATATAATCTTTTTCGTTGGCGCTTTCCTTTGGTACGTTAAAGGCTCCCAAAATAGCGCCTTCCCTGACCTCTTTTAACAAACGATTGTATGGGCCGACATTGAAAACCACATCAATACCGACGGCCTTGCAGGCGGCCGATACAATGTCGTTGGCCATGCCGGTACCGTCAGGGTTCGCATAAGGCGCCCAATCATTTTCCGCCCCCAGCGTAATGGTCTCGGCGAAACCCGGTGAAGCAGAGCCCAAGAACAATGCCAGCACCAATAAAGCTCGAATTATCATGATTTCCCTCACCCTTTTTGCATATATCGCCATTTCATTAGCGAACGCTAGCCGACCTTGAAACGACTCACTTCATCCTGCAGTCCGCGCGCGGCCTCGTTGAGCTGTTCAATGGCGGAATAGGATTCATGGAGAGATTCCATGGTCTGCTGCATCTCTTCGGTTAGATTTACGATTGCGGTGTTGATTTCCGTAGCATTCCGGGACTGTTGCGCCATGGAAACATTTACGTTCTCAAAACTTGGGGACAATGCCTGAACCTGCTCAATGATTTTTGCCAGTTGATTACTGATACGCCCCACGTCTTCAGCACTGCGCTTGACCTCCCCAATAAATTTATCCATCTCCATAACCCCGGCTGAAACCGCCGTCTGCATTTCCTGCACCATCTGCTCAATGTCCAGCGTAGCAACGGCCGTTTGATCCGCCAGTCTTCGGATTTCACGGGCCACCACATTGAAGCCTCTGCCGTATTCCCCCGCCTTTTCGGCTTCGATGGCTGCGTTGAGGGAGAGCAGGTTGGTCTGATCGGCCACCTTCGTGATGGTAACCACCACGGTGGTGATGTTCTCGGCCTTTTCATTAATGGTTTCCAGACGTCCGGAGATAGATTTTGATGCCGATTCCATGTTGCGCATGGCTTCTTCCATTCGTCCCAGATCCGACTGCCCCGTTGTGGCAAATCCGGCCGTTTCCTGACTCATGGCGGCCACCTGGTCCATGGTTTTCACCAGTTCATTGGACAACCCGGATATTTCCTCCACCGATGCCGCCACCTTTTTGCTGCTTGCCAGCTGATTGCTCATGGTTGCCTCCTGCTCCCTTGCGGTGGCAGCCAATTCCGTGGAAGATGAGGTCACCTGAATGCCGGATCTCTGAACCTGCCCCAGAACCATGCGAAAGGACGCGGCCATCTCGTTTATGGCGCCCAGCAGTACCCCGATTTCGTCCTTTCGTGGGGTTTCGATGGTGACCGCCAAATCAAATTCAGAGAGCTTGCGTGCAATGGTTGATACGTTTTTCAAAGGTTGTAAAACAAGGGCGCGCAGGAAAAAGATCAGCGTGACAGCCAGTACGAACAGGATGAGCACCACGCCGATACTCTGGCTCAAAATGGCCTTCTCCAGTTGCGCACGAGAACCGGCTTCAAACTTGCGCACATCCGATGAGGCCTCTTTTTTGAGCTCTTGAATTCTTCTTTTCAGGAGCTTGTCCGAATAATAGATCTTAAAGGCCCCGATTTTCTTGTCCCCACGAAAGCTTTCGGCCTGGGTAGACAAACTGTTGTTGAGTTTCAAATCTTTCGGTAGTTCATTTCCGATTTCCACACCGGGATTTCGCCAGGCGGCGGCAAAGGGCTTTCCCTGCTCATCCAAGACCCTAATGGCGATGATCCCGTCATAGTTCATGAAGGGCCGAAGCGATTGTTTGAGCCCTTCCTGATCCAGGTTGTACAAATAGGCGGCGCCAATGCCATTCAGAATATGGGTGCTGAAGTTGATGCTTTGCTTCAGGGAACGTTTTTCATCCATCTCCCGGTCGTTGATAAGTTCATGGTACCCCCGCAGAATTTTCTGCGTAAACGTATCCACCATCTTGATCTCAAAACGGATCAGGATATACCCCCCCAGCAACACCAGAAAACACACAATACCGGATGTTGATGCCACTAGTTTTGTGACGATGCTCCAGTTTTTCATTGCCGCCTCATTTGATTATTTTAAAATGTATTGATTGACTATTTCGTCGTAACGTCCACTTTCACGCAACTTTTTCAGACCTTCATTAAAATCATCCCGAACCCTTTTATCAACAAATCCAACACAAAAGGGGACTTTCTCAAAAATATAGAATATATCAATGGGCTGCGTCGTATCTACCAACTTATTATTTTTTTTATGGTAATAGAAGATCAATTTATCCAACACAATTACGTCAACGCGATCACCATAGAGCAGATTTATCTGAAGTTCCTGCTTGCTGATTTCGCGATAATCGGGTGAGGCTTCAGCCGCCGCCACGAATTCCTTGCCCAGATACTTTTTGGCATTCTGAAAAGTCAAAATGCTTTTGTCCTTGAGGTCACTGACTTTCTCTATCCTGAAATTGTTTTTTTTAAGGCCCACCGCCACATTTTCGCAGGTAATGTGCTGATCGGACAAATAAACATCGAGATCCGAATTCTCGTTGACCGTTAGAACCCCGTCCACTTCCCCTTGCTCAATTTCCCGGATCCTGCGCGCAAAAGGGACATATTTGGTCTTTATGCGGTACCCTTTCATTGCCAGTGATTCCCGCACCACATCTAACTCAATGCCGCAGTTTTTCTCCGGAATATTGTAAGGTGCAAGTGCCAAGCCCACTGCAAAAGTGAGTTCTTCGGGTTCCGCACGGACAGATGCGCACGGCCATGCACTCATCAGCACCAACCAAAGAACGATGCTGAGCGCTTTTTTCATAACGATCATCGACATCCCCCCTTCCGCATTATACAGAATTGCCTATTCGGATCCATCTTACCCATTACTTACCTTGAAACGGGATACTTCCTTGTCATGGCGCATTTGATCGCCTCAACCAATGACCTCAAAACGGGAAACCTGTTCCTGAAGCCCGAAAGCCGCTTCGTTCAAATCCTCCGCCGCGATCTTAAATTCTCGGAGGGACTCCAGGGTATCCTGGGTGGCCGCATTCAAATGTTCCATGGTCTCGCTGATCTGGCCGGCACTTCCCGACTGTTCCGCCATGCCTTGACTCACGGCCTCGAAGCCGGGGGGAAGCGTTCGAACCTTCGCCATGATGCCGCCCAACTGGTTGCCGATTTCCTTCATTTTATGGGCAGTGGTCTGGACGGTGCCGCTGAATGTTTCCATTTCCGAGGCCCCGGTGGAAACGGATTTTTCCATCTCCCCGACCATGTCTTCAATATCCAGTGCCGCTACCGCGGTCTGGTCCGCCAGTCGCCGGATTTCATTGGCCACCACCGAAAACCCGAGGCCGTATTCCCCCGCCTTCTCCGCCTCAATGGCGGCATTCAAGCTCAACAGGTTGGTCTGATCCGCCACCCGGGTAATGGTTGCCACAACGGAACTGATAACCAGGGCATTCTTTTTCATGGCATCCAATTTGGCTGAAACCGATGCCGTCCCTTTCAAAAGGTCTTGCATGGATGCTTCCATGCCTGACAGACCCGCCTGGCCGGCTTCAGCCAACGCCGCCGTTTCGGTGGTTGCCCTGGATACCTCCAGAACGGTTCCTGAAAGGTTTTCCGCTGTTTTGGATATCATTCTTGACGAAGCACTGACCTGACTGGTCGATGCGGCCTGCTGGTTCATGGTCGCTTCCAATCCCCTTGAAGATGCCGCGATTTCGGTAGACGAGGCGGTCACCTGATTCCCGGAATCCTGGATCTGGCCGATCAATGCATTGAGCTTTTCGGTCATGCTTTGAAACGCCGAAAATAAAAGCCCCGTTTCATCCCGGCTGGACGCAAATCTTTTATGAAGCTGGTCCAGCACCCTTTTGGCATTGTTGAGCTTTCCTTCCGCAATTTCCCTCGCCACAAGGGTCAACTTACTGATGGGATTACAGATACGCCTCACCGTAAAAAAAGCGATGGCCAGGAATAACAGGATCTGAAATACAATGACGGAAACGGATGTCACCATGTTGGCATGGTTGAGCTCATTGATCCTGGCATACAGTTCTTTATTTGGCACCAGGATTCCCATGACCAAACCTGTTTTCATGGTAGTGTAGAAAAGCGAAAATGCATCTGTTTTAAGCGTAATCTCTTTGACCAGAATTTTCCCGGTTCCTTTTCCAACCTTTTCGGAAATGGCATCGCCCCACTCGAGGCTTTTGAGCCTCTGCAGGACTTTCGTGGGATTTGCCGGATATGAGATCAGCAGCCCGCTTGAGAGATCGGCTGCAAAAGGCAGTGAGCCGGGTGTCACCGTCATTCTGGTGACCATTGACTGAAGCTTCTCCAGACTGAAGTCAACAGTTGAAATGCCGATAATGCGTCCCGTTGAATCATACATCAGGGCATCCACGGTAATCATAAGCGCTGAAGTGGCCGCCTGATCGAAATAAGGATCCGTCCAGTAGATATTCTGCGGTCTGCGTCGATTTCGATCCCAGTTTGCCGGAATGGCCATGCGGTACCAGCGCTGATTGAGGTAATCATACGCTTCCGTGTTCAAATCCCAGGTGAACTTTACCCGATTATTCTCTCTGAAGGCATATGGTCCGAAACGCTTGGTGCCTTTAATAAGCGCGTTCGGCTCATACCAGAGACCGCCGCCGATGGCTTCCGGCAGTTTCTTGAAATTGTTCACCAGATACCCCTGGATCTGCCGGGTAATATTCTGTCCTGTCTCATGAATGATGGCAAAAAACGTTTCACCCGCCGTTGCCAGGTCCGTGGCATTGGTTTCCATCGCCTGCATGGTGGTTTCAATCCGCTCGGCATTTTGACCCACCATGGCCCGAAGGCGTTCCTCCGTTTCAACCTGCAGGTTTTTTCCGATCATTCGAGCGTTGTGAATTAACAGGATGCAGCCGAGGATAGAAGAAAAGGTAATGATGGCGACCATGAAAAGAATATTTTGTTTGAGAGTTATTCGCACATTCAACCTCGTTACCAATGGAAACGGCAGTTGCCACGGATGGGTTGCGCCCATGGCCCCGCGCCCCACGCACCAATACCGAAATTTTCCTCACGGGTCGTGATTGATTGATTATGGTCGCAATGAAAAGTAAAGCATGCTATAATATTTTATTATATTTAATATTACTGAGCATTATATCCTTTAACAACGATTCGCAAACGTTGAACCTCTTAGGATGTGCGAAATAGTATAATACAATTTTCCGGGATGCAAGCTTTCAAACTCGTTCAAAATGTGATCACGATGGAAGAAAACGGCCTCGAACGCATCTACAGCCGGAATGGGCGGACTTTGACCATGAACAAAGCAGAAGCAAAAGCGGTTGAAACAAGAACTGAAGCACGTACTTTTCTGGATGCGTACCGCAGCGTGGAGTTTTCCATCAGCCGTCAGTATCCCGTCTTGCAATTTCGGATTCGGGACGTATCCCCTTCCGGGATGGGAATTCTGATGAACAAGGCCTCAAAAGCCCTTGCCTATTTAAGAGTAGGACAGATCATCGATATGACTTACAATCCTGAAAATGGAAAAGGCGCTCCTGAACATATGAAAACGGAAATCAGGCACATCACTTACCTTGAAAGCGGCCCTTTCAAAGGGCAATATCTGGTGGGACTGCGCATCAAAAACAGATCGATGTGAAATACCGCTTGGAAAAAAGCATTGACAAAATATAAATGCGTTGTGTAGAGAAATAGAATCGACCAATGATCTAGAAAGAAGCAGAGCAGAGTAGTGATGCAGCAATATTTTACGGGCTATTTTTATTTTAACGGAGGGTTTCCTGCGCCCGTGGATTGATGTTGTATTTTACAAATTCAAGCCGTGGGCGCCCAAAAGTGCTCACGGCTTTTTTTTGCGTCAAATCCGCAGGGAAGCATCCTGAAAAGTCAACCGCATAATGAGGGCAAAAAATGAATCCAAAGACTACCGAACCCGTTGCCATAACACCATCCCTTTACAAACTGGGCACAAGCGCCTTTCCGGCATTTTTGTCAATGGGTAATGTGGGAATGATCATCGAGGGGGGGACAGGTCCCACAGCCGGCATGATCATGGATCAGCTTAAGAATCTGGGTATCCAAATGGAAAAAATTCAGTATATCTTTTTAACCCATACCCATGCGGACCATATCGGGGCGTTGCCCCACCTGAAGCGTCGGTGGCCTCACATCCAGATCCTTTCCAGTGCCACCGGAGCGAAAATCCTGAACACAAGAGAACTCTATAACGAATTTCTCCTGGTGGACCTGGGCATCGCACAGCTCATGAAAGCCAAATCCGAAATCGACGAAATTCCCGCCGCCCCCGAAGAATACCGCTTTGAAGCGGATATGGTTGTCAAAGGCGGGGATACCATAGAATTGGGAAATGAGGTGGTCTGGGAAATTATCGACACACCGGGTCATTCACCCTGCCATATTTCCGCCTTTGAAAAATCCGAAGGATCCTTGATCGTGGGGGATGCCACGGGCTTCTATGTTCCGGAAAAAGATGCATTCTGGCCCAATTATTTTTTGTCTTTAAAGGACTACGTGGAGAGCATCCGCAAACTCGCCACATATGGGGCCCGGCGGGCCATTCTCAGTCACAATGCCGTCATTGAAGGCGACAGGGACACCGAGCAATTCTTTGAAAAAGCCATTGCAGCTACCAAGACATACCATGAAGATATTCTTGACCGCCTGAACCGGGGGAATTCCGTTGACAGTATTGCCATGGAAGGGGCCCATTTCGTGAGCACGCTGACGGACATCCAACCCTTCAAGGTCATGTATGACCTGTCAAAGCTCCTCATCGGCCGTTCGCGAAAAAACGGCAACGTCCTGTCTTTTGAGCTTGCAAAAGATGTTCCCCCTATGGAAGCGGTAAAGGCCCCGGCCAGCGACACGGCGGCGGTTCCAGATCCCGCGGACGCCATAAAGCTCACCCGCCCGAAAGCCTCCCAAGGACTCAAGCTGAATGAACGGTTGGGCCTGGTAGCGCTCATTGATGAAGGCATGCGGAGTGGCCTAGCGGAAGCACCGGTTGCGGCGGACCTGTTCAATAACCTGTGGAAACTGGTGGATGCCACGGCAAAAGGAAGCAAAATCAACCGCATGAAGTTTGAGGATTCACAAAACGGATTTCAGAATCTTGAAATCAAGGCGGAAAACGGCGACGACCTGGGCCGTCTCAACATGATCTATCTGAAGAAACCCATCCCCTGCTATTACCTGGTATACGTGGAAGTGGCGGCGCCCTACAGGCGAAAAGGACTGGGGAATCTGATTCTGAAGCATTTCGCGGAATTTCTGACCGAAAAATCCGCAGTGGGCATCCTCGACAATATCATTCCGCAGGAAGACCCTACCAATGACATCTATCTGAAACACGCATGGATTCCAGTGGAGGACATCATTGGAGATTTGATGTTCTATAAGGACAACAATTACATGGTATTCATTCCCCCCGCTCTCAGGACCAAAGATCTGAAACAGCCTATTCTGAAGCTCATGTACCATCTCAAAAGAAAACGGGCCGTGATTGATATTCGTGAAAACGAGACCATGGTCATAAAGACCCTCAGTGAATTCAAGGAACTCTATGAAGCACTCATGACTTATTTCCATTCCGAACTGGAAGAACCGCAGTCTTCTGTGTTCATGCGTTTTTTGTTTACCCGCTTTGTGACCAAATTCATTTCGTTCAGACGTCGGATCGGGGATCTGGTGGGATATACCGGCGGAGAATCCACCGAACAGGTGGTACTGGACCCGAAAATTCAAAAGCTTCAGGTGAAATCGTACGCACCCAGGGAATTCGTAAAGGAGGGGACTTTCGGCATGGGGGATCTGGGATTGCTTTCCAAACTGCCCGATGCATTGAAACAGGACCCGGCGCAGGTCATCGAGCTCTTGCCCAACTATCGAAGACCTCTGTTTCTCGCATGGCTCAAAGAGCACCGCAAAACCTACAGGGACACCCTGACCCTTGGAGACCTCATGGATCTGGGGTTTGATCCCACACGCCTCAAAGAAATCGAAATCCATGGGGAGCCTTACATCTTTGAGCGGGTTCAGGCAAGACTGATCGAAGAGCTTCAGAGACGAAACGGGTTGCTGGATCGCATCTCTAAAAAGATGCCCAACACAAAGATCAGAAGTGCGCGTTTAAAAACCAACCCCATTCTGCTGATCATTAGGGATCGGGGCAACGCCTATGTGTTACGACGGAAAATAGATGCCATTCACTGGGAAGAAGCCATCGAACAGCTCAAGACCGATCCTATCTTGAAATCCATGAATGAAGCGACCAGAATGGATAGAATTCTCATTGAAACCGTCAACCGTTTCGCAACCACCGCTTCAGACACACTGGGCACAAAAGAGGAAGACGTTTTGGATCTGTTGACCCCATTTATTTCGTGGGACCTGGAAAACAATCGACCCAAAATGGTGGTCGATTTTTCATTCTCATATTTGGATACCCTATGGATTGCATAGACCGGCATATGATTCCCGGCAGTCGCAATAAGGGCAAAAAGGATGATGGAGGATAAGAATGCGCATCATTCGTTTTGAAGATGAAGATGCTCGAATTCGCTATGGATTGGATCAAGCCACCGTGCTGGACGGTGCTGCAGGCGGCCGGGTCGAGCTCCTTGAGGGCAATCCTTACGACGGGTTAGAGCTCACCGGTGAAAGGGCGGGATTGATCCGTTTGCTGGCGCCCGTTATTCCCACAAACATTTTCTGTGTCGGCCGGAACTATGTGGATCACATAGAGGAATTTGACAAGAGTGTTCCGGAATACCCGATTCTCTTTCTCAAAAATACCGCGTCGCTCAATGACCCCGGCGCCCCCATCCGCATCCCCAAATGCCAGATGAGAGGGCCCGAGGTGGATTTTGAAGGAGAGCTGGCCGTGGTGATCGGCAAACGGGCCAAAGACGTGAACGAAAGAGAAGCGCTCGACCATGTGCTGGGGTACACCGCAAGCAATGATATTTCCGCCCGGCGATGGCAAATCCTCGGCGGTGGGGATCAATGGTGCCGGGGAAAAGGGTTCGATACGTTCTGTCCGCTGGGGCCCGTGCTGCTCACGCCTGATGAAGTGGGAGACCCTCAAAACCTCCACATACAAACCCGTCTGAACGGGGAAGTGATGCAGAACAGCAACACGTCACACATGATTCACAGTGTTGCAAGCCTCATTGCATTTCTGAGCCAGGATACCACCCTGTTGCCCGGCACGATTATTCTGACCGGTACGCCTTCCGGCGTGGGTTCCGCCCGGAATCCACGGATTTTCTTGAACGACGGAGACATTATCGAGGTGGAAATCGAAAAGATCGGAATATTGCGCAATCCCATAGCGGCGTGATCACCGATTTTTTCGCCGAACGTTCTTCATCTATTTTTAGGCACGGGATAGATGGCGGTGAAACGACTGTTTTCATGGATGCCGGTTCGCTATAAACCGCAATGATTCTCAACCGATTCCGGGCATTAGCGTCCATTTGATGACCCAGTCGCCCTGCTCCCGATAAATCCCCAGACAGACGATCCCGCCGTTTTGGAATTGGAAGACCGGACGTTTCTCATTACCTGTGGCAAGATATGCCGCCAGCTTTTCCATGAAAGGGAGATGGCCCACGAACATTCGGTTGCTTTGGGGGTCCAGGTTTTTTGAAAAGGCTTTCACATCATCCATGGGTTTCAATCCCGCCGTTTCCATCACACCCCCTTCGGGTGCAAGGACCGAAGCAAATATTTCGGCCGTTTCCCGGGCTCTTTTCTTGCCGCTGTGGGCAATGGCCGAGACCGGAACCGCATACCCTTTTGCCACATCCGCGATGCGTTTTACATCCGCGGCCCCCGCCTCCGACAACCCGCGATAGGGGTCCACTTCCTTGGGGAGACTGAGACCGTGCTGAACCAGATAGATCGCCATTTTAGCAACCCTCCCTAAAAATACGGCTTGAGCAGATCCTTGGTTTTGACCACATTCATGTTGAGACCCAGTTCTTTGCGGTCAAACCCCATGGCCATTCCCAACACCTGGGTCAAATAAAGTACGGGGATTTTATATTCGGTCTCATACTCGGATTCGATGCTCTTTTGATTTCCGTCATACATGACCGAGCAAAAAGGGCATACCAGGCAGAGGGCGTCAACCCCCGCTTCTTTCAGATTGTCCAGTTTGCCTTTGGTGACTTTCATGGCCAGTTTTTCGTCCACGGGGAGCACCGGCCCCCCGCAGCAGGTCTTCTTACCCGCATAATCCACCACGGTCGCACCGGTCAACGCCACCATCGCTTCCAGGGAGTTTGGGTTTTCCGGGTCATCAAATCCCCCATGAATTTCCGAAGGCTTCAGATAGTGGCATCCATAATGGACCGCGATATTCAGCCCGCTCAGGTCTTTGACAAAATGTTCTTTGATCCTTTCAGCCCCCACCTCCTCAAAAAGTACCCGCCCGAAATGCCGGATCTTGGGCGGATCTTCATACGTTAGTCCCACGGCGGATAGCCGTTGATTCACCTCTTCAAGATCTTTCTCGTTCTCTTGGAGATGATGGGCCGCTTCCGACAAAGCCGATGTGCAGGAACTGCACAGGGAGCACAGGTCCAGGTTCTGTTTTCGGGCCAGCGCCAAATTGTAAGCGGCCATCAGAAGGGATGCATCCATATCCCCTGCTTTCGTCGGAAAACCGCAGCAGATAAAATTTTCAACATCCACCAGTTCGATGCCTGTTTTTTCCGCCACCCGTCTTGCGGAAAGCTCATAGTTCCGTGCCCTTGCGGGAATCGTACATCCTAAAAAAAGTGCATATTTCATAAAGATGTTCCTGAAGCGACAATCCGCTTTCTTAGGTTCTTCGTTTCTGAATTCCTCAAAGGTCTTCCCATTACCGAAAACCTGACAGCCAATGGTTCAATCTACGCCTAATCCGGGAACAGTTCTTGAATCATGGTGCAGGATGTGGGCAGCACAGGCAGTCCCGCTTTTTTCCGTTTTTTGTTATCAAAATCATCCAGAGGGTAGATCCTGCCCTGCCCTTTTGTGAGATCCATCTGCGCCTTGATTCCCGAGGGTTCATGCCCTTCACGCACCGCCATGTTCTTCAAAAGCGTCATAAAATCGGTAATCCGGACCCCCTGCGGGCACCGCTCCTGGCACGTGTAACAGCTGGAGCAGAGCCATATGAAAGGACTTTCCAGAATTTCCTTCTTCATTCCGTAAAGGGCCATGCGAATGATTCGCGCCGGATTGAACGCATCATCCACGGCGGACATGGGACACCCGGCAACGCAGGTTCGACATGTGAAACATCCCTTTATTTTCTCAGCTTCGGGCTGTCGCGCCAGCTCTTTCGCAAAATCGGGATCGCACCGGTCCAGATCAACGGTTCCCATACATGTGTCCTCCGAAAAGCTGCAAGTTATATTTCATTAATCATCGCCATAATTTGATTTTCGCCAAAACCCTTCAGGTTCAGCGCGCCGGACCTGCAGGACGCCACACACAACCCGCACCCCTTGCACAACGCCGGATTGATCTCGACCCTGCCGGCAAAAGGGGGCTTTTCTCTGAGGGCCGGTGCGGAATAAGGGCATATGGCCAGACATACCCCGCAACCGCTGCAAAGGGCGGGATCGGTCTGGGCCACCGTACCGCTCATGCGAACCGTTTTCCGGGCCAGAAGTGTCACCGCCCGGGAAGCGGCAGCCAGCGCCTGGGCAACGGATTCATCAATGGGTTTCGGGTAATGATCCATGCCGCACAGAAAAACGCCGTCCGTTGCAAACTCCGACGGTCCCAGTTTGGCGTGGGCTTCCACAAAAAAACCGTCCGCGTTCATGGGGACCTTGAACATCTGGGCCAGAGACGCATCACGGTAAGGGACGATGGCGGAAGCCAGACAGAGGAGATCGGCCGTAAGGGTCACATTCTCTTTTAACAACGGATCCCTCACCGCGATCTTGAGTCGATCCGCATCCTTTGAAACCTGCGGTTTCCCGTCCAAAGTATAGGGAATGAACAAAACACCGGCATTCCGGGCATCCCGGTACAGATATTCCCGCTCCCCATAGGTTCGAATGTCCCGGTAAAGGACCACCACCCGCATGTCCGGATTCAGTTCCTTAAGGTGCAGGGCGCTTTCCATGGCATGGCTGCAGCAGACCCGTGAACAGTAGGGACGGTCGGGCTCACGGGAACCCACGCACTGAATAAACACGGCCGATTTCACATCCGCCAAGGTGGGATCGTTTCTGATGAACCGACGATCCAGTTCCAGGTGGGTCACCACACGCTCGTCTTCACCGTAGAGATATTCCGCAGGCCTTGCTTCATGGGCGCCCGTGGCAATCACCGCCACACCGTGCGCCACTTCCTCTTCACGGCCGTCACTCACCAGGGTTGTCTTGAAATTTCCCACGAATCCTTCCACGCCTCCCAGTTCCGTGTTGAGGCGCAGATCGATATTGGGATCGGACCGAATCCGATCAATCATTTGGGAAAGGTTCGTCTGAACGTCTTCACCTTTCCAGGTTCGAAACAGAAGGCTTCCCTGCCCGCCCGGGACCGGTTCCCTCTCCACCAGACAGACTTCATAGCCCTGGCTTGAAAGGCTCGAGGCGGCCGCCATCCCGGAAATGCCCGCGCCCACCACCAGCGCCCGCTGGTTGATCTCAAGTTCCGTTTCCGACAGGGGTTCCATGAGCGCCACCTTGGCCACCGCCATACGCACCAGGTCCCTGGCTTTCTCCGTGGCCTTTTGTGGATCATTCTTGTGCACCCAGGAATCCTGGTTCCGAATGTTGGTCATTTCAAAAAGGTATTTGTTGAGGCCAGCCGCCACAAGGGTTTCCTGAAACAGCGATTCGTGGGTTTTGGGCGTACAGGCCGCCACCACGATGCGGTTGAGACTGTTTTCCGAAATAACCTTCGCCATGGCCTCCTGGGTATCCTGAGAGCAGGTATAGAGGTTGTCACTCACGTATTCCACATAAGGAAGCGATGCCGCATAATCCCTGACGGCCGGGACATCCACAACGCCGCCGATGTTGATGCCGCACTGGCAGACAAACACGCCGATCCGGGGCCTTTCACCAATGATGATCCGTTCCTCCGGAAACGTCTCCACTTTCGTCAGTGTATTCCGTGCACCCTTCAGGAGGGCACCGGCTTCAGCGGCCGCCGAACTGGCCTCAACCACCGACTGGGGAATGTCCTTGGGGCCCGCAAAAGCACCGCACACGAAAATCCCTTCCCGACTTGTGGCCACGGGATGAAACGAATCGCTCTCGCAGAAACATCCCGGGGTGAGATCGATACGGAGCCTTTCAGCCAGATCTTTGAGCGTTTCAGGGGTTTCCATGCCCACCGAGAGGACCACCAGATCAAAGGATTCCGTGGTGGGAACCATATCCTCATTTACATAGGTAATGCCAAGTTCATCTCTTCCCTTAACGGTATCAATGGCGGGGACACGGGACTTGATGAAACGGACCCCGTGTTTGTTTCTGGCGTCATCGTAATAGCGCTCAAAATCTTTTCCGTGCGTTCGCATGTCCATGTAAAAAATGGTGCAGTCAAGATCACTGCCCGCATGCTCCTTGGCGATGACCGCCTCTTTAATGGCGTACATGCAGCACACGGCGGAACAATAGGCGTGATCACACCGGTGCTCCTCTCTGGACCCCACACACTGAATCCAAGCGATTTTTCCGGGCGTCATGCCGTCGGACGGCCGCTTGAGATGCCCCATGGTGGGACCGGACGCCGAGAGGATGCGCTCAAACTCCATGGCCGTTATCACATTGGGATGCCTTCCATATCCATAGTGGGTCATGCCGGAGGGGTCGAACGGCTGAAACCCGGGTGCCAGGATAATGGCGCCCACTTCCAGTTCGATGGTCTCGTCTTCCTGGGTGTGATCAATGGCGTTCACACCACAAAATTCCGTGCACACCTTGCACTCTCCGGTCTTGAAATGCATGCACATGTCCCGGTCAATGACAGGTGTATTGGGAATGGCCTGGGCATAGGGAACATAGATCGGTTTTCGGCCCTTAAGCCCCATGTCATATTCAGAAGGGATGATTCCAGTCTTGTGAACGGCAATCTTTTCCAACTTGATATGACCCGTGGGACAAACGGAGTCACACGCGCCGCACCCCGCACAGAATTCGGTCTGCTCTTCAAAAGGGGTGTCCACCTTCATTTCCACACCGCGTCCCGTCAGGCTGATGGCGCTGTTCCCCACCTTTTCGCACATGCGGACACATAGACCGCAGAGAATGCAGTCGTCTTTTTCCGGCACGAAACGGGGTTTTTCGATTCCGTACGCTTGAGCCAGTTCTTTGAGCACCGGCACATGGGGGCAGCGGGCCAGGAGCAATTCAACGATGAGCTTGCGTCCCTGAATGACGGACTCGGAATCCGTGAAAACTTCCATCCCTTCCCAGATGGGGTAGTTGCAGGCTGTCACAAATCGGGTTTTTCGGCCGTCAAAGAGTTCGACCGTGCACAATCGACACATGCCCGCAGGTTCCAGGGCCTCATGATGGCAGAGGGTGGGAATTTCGATACCGTTCTTTCTGGCAACATCCAGTATATATTGGCCTTCTTCTCCCTGAACTTCTTTGTCATTGATCTTGAATGTTATCATGATGGATGATCCTTCTTTCATGCAATAACAACCGCACCGAATTTGCAGACATCGTAGCAAATGCCGCACTTGATGCATTTTTCCTGGTCCAGCACATGGGGTTCTTTCTTCTCGCCGGTGATCGCTTCCTGCGGGCACTTGCGGGCGCATAGGGTACATCCGGTGCAGGCATCTTCGCTGATTTCGTAATGGAACAGGGGCTTACAGACACCCGCCGGACACTTTTTGTCCCGAATATGAGCCTCATACTCCTCCCTGAAATACTTGATGGTGGTGAGCACCGGGTTGGGCGCCGAGGTGCCCAGGCCGCACAGGGAGAATTTCCGAACCATATCGCCCAGCTCCTGAAGCAAATCTATGTCCCCTTCCCTTCCGTCCCCCTCACAAACGCGGGTCAGGATCTCCAGCATCCGTTTAATTCCTTCCCGGCATGGATTGCACTGACCGCACGATTCCTCCTTTAGGAAATCCAGGAAATATCTGGCCACATCCACCATGCACGTGTCCTGATCCATGACGATCATACCGCCGGATCCCATGATGGATCCCACCTTGGCCAGTTCATTGAAATCAACCCCCAGATCGAGGTATGCTTCCGGGATGCAACCCCCGGAAGGTCCTCCGGTCTGCACGGCTTTAAAAGCTTTCTTTCCCGGAATACCGCCACCAATATCAAAAATAATGTTGCGCAGGCTGGTGCCCATGGGGACTTCCACCAGCCCGGTGTTTTTAATTTTCCCCACCAGGCTGAAAACCTTGGTACCCTTGCTGTGATCCGTCCCCAGATTCGCAAACCAGCGGGCCCCTTTGGCCAGTATGACCGGCACGTTGGCATAGGTTTCCACGTTGTTGAGGTTGCTGGGTCCCTGACGGAACCCCTTTTCCACCGTGTGAACATATTTGGCCCGGGGACGACCCACCTCTCCTTCGAGAGATGCCATGAGCGCCGTGGATTCGCCGCAGACAAAGGCCCCTGCGCCGGTTGAGATCTTCATTTCAAAGGAAAAATCGGAACCGGCAATGTGTTGGCCGAGGAGTCCGTACTCCGTGGCCTGCCGAATGGCGGTCACCAATCGTTTCACTGCCAGGGGGTATTCGTTTCGCACATAGATAAACCCTTCCCTGGACCCGATGGCCAGCCCCGCGATGAGCATCCCCTCGATAATGGTGTGGGGGTCCCCTTCCAGAATGCTGCGGTCCATGTAGGCACCCGGATCCCCTTCATCGGCGTTGCAGATGATATAGCGTTCCCCTTGGTGGGCCGCACAGCTCTCCCATTTAACCCCCGTGGGAAATCCGCCGCCGCCACGTCCCCTGAGCCCCGATTCCTTAATGGCGGCAATGATTTCTTGGGGTGCATTCCGTTTGAGGGCTGAGAGAAATGCTTTATAGCCGCCCCTTGCCATATATTCCTCGATTTTTTCAGGATCGATGTACCCGCAGTTGCGAAGCGCAATTTTGACCTGCCGGTCGTAGAAAGGAATATCTTCAAGAAACGGAACACCGGGCGCCGGTTCAACATTTAGAAGGGGATTCGGCACGTCCTGGTCCAGCAAAGAACGCGGATCCCGCATCTGCCCAAGAACCAACTTTTTGTCAAAGACATTTTCCCGGTACCCGTCGACAATATCCCTGATCTTATCTTCCGTGGCCTTTTTGTAGATGATCCGCGGACCGTTTTTCCGGTAGATTTCGACCAACGGCTCCATCTCACAGAACCCAAGACAACCGGTGCTTCGAAGTCGAATATTCCGGTCGTGCTCAAATTCCTGTGTAGCCCGTTTAAAGGTCTTATCGGCGCCGGCCGCAATACCGCAGGAAGCCATTCCCGTATTGATGGTCAGCACCTCCGGAACATAAAGGGTTTCCTGATGTTTACACCCTGCTTTTTCGATGTCCGCTATTTGCTGAATCTTCATCTTAATTATCCTGTTCCCTATGGGATTCCCCGTAATGATCCAGAATTTTATCGAGATCCTCGGAACCGATCCGTCCGTAGACATCCTCATTAATTTTGACAACCGGCCCCAAGCTGCAACAACCGATGCATCGCACGGATTCCAGCGTAAACTGTCCGTCCTCGGTGGTTTTGCCGTTATCAACGTGGAGGGTGTCTTCGATCCGCTGAAGCACCTTCCCGGCCCCCCGCACGTGACAGGCTGTGCCGAGACAGATGTTGATGATGTTTTTCCCTCGCGGCTCCAGGCTGAAGGTACTGTAAAAGGTCGCCACACCGTAGATGCGGCTCAGGGGGATACCGATCTTCTCGGCAAGGTAGGCCAGCACCGGCTGGGGCAGATAGTTATACGCCGCCTGGATGGCCTGGAGGATCATGATCAGGTTTTCCTTGTCATTGCCGAACTTTTCCTCCACCATTTTGTCCAACGCCAGATAGTCTATGGCCGGGGCAGCGTTATTTATTGTGGATTGTGTTTCGTTCATTTTCACTTATGGCACTCCTTGAAAGCAAAAGACCCTTGTTTTGCCGTTCGGATTTTGACAATATACCAAGCTGGCTCAAATAACGTCATGCCCGCGGTACTTGAACGCCCTGATGGGTGACAGGACAGTTTTCGACACAGCTGCCACACCCGGTGCAACGGTCCATGTCGATACTTCTGGCGCGCTTCTTGATTTTTACTTTAAAATTGCCCGCAGAGCCTTCCACCGATTCCAGGTCTGCATAGGTGATCAATTCAATGTTCAAATGCCGGCCGACCTCGACCAGTTTTGGGGAGATGATTCACATGGCGCAATCATTGGTGGGAAAGGTTTTGTCCAACTGCGCCATGGCACCCCCGATGGACGGGCTATTTTCCAGCAAATAGACATAATAGCCCGAGTTGGCCAGATCCAGTGCAGACTGCATGCCGGAAATGCCACCACCTACGACCAGTACCGAGCCTTTCACATTTTCACTCATTGATGATCTCCTTCCTTCAATACCGGTTAAAGGCCCCACGATCAAAACCAGTTTCACTACTGCGGCTTTGAGAAGGCCCATTTTTACATATAGCTACATTGTAACTACAAGCACCATTATTTTCAAGCTTAAAAATACCTTTTTGTATCTTAAAATCAATGGAAAGAACCCACATTTTCGGCCTGCAATCTTTGCCGTTCACAAAATTTATTGAAATTATCATATAATCCTGACATGATAGGGCTGTTTATCAGCAGGGTCTTTTCCGATGCTAAGAAATAATCTGGTCAAAATAGGTTTGTTGCGCCGATTACTTGAGGATTTCAGGCTGCTTGGCGCGCTCGTAAAGGATTATTGGAAAGGGGAATATCGTGATGTTTCTCTCGCGTCCATTGTTGTTTTCGTCCTTGCCATTTTCTATTTCCTCAGTCCCATTGATCTCCTTTCCGATTTCATTCCCATTCTGGGACAAATTGACGACGCCCTCATCCTCCTTTTTTGCATTCATTTTCTCGAAAAAGACCTTCAGAAATACCGCCGCTGGAAACAAGACCGTTTCTGAAATAAGGGGTCAGTGCTCACACCAAGTGCTCCCTCGCCACCGATCCTTTCGCCATCATCACCTTCAAGGAGATTAATTATGGATATTGAAGCGAAAATCAGTGAACTTGAAAGAAGGAACCTTGAAGCAGACCTGGGTGGCGGGCAGAAACGAATCGATCAGCAGCACGCCAAGGGAAAAATGACCGCCAGGGAGCGCATCGAATACCTGCTTGACGACGGGAGCTTTGAAGAGATCGACAAATTCGTTGTCCACCGCTGCCAGGATTTCGGCATGGACAAAAAGAAAATTCCGGGGGACGGGGTTGTCACGGGATACGGTACCGTCGATGGACGATCCGTCTTCATTTTCTCTCAGGATTTTACGGTCTTTGGCGGGTCCTTGAGCGGCCCATTTGGAGAAAAGGTTTGTAAAATCATGGACCTGGCCCTGGATAACGGCGCGCCGGTGATCGGCCTGAATGATTCGGGAGGCGCCAGAATCCAGGAAGGGGTGGTTTCCTTAGGCAGCTACGGTGAAATCTTCAGAAGGAATGTGTTGTCCTCGGGCGTCATCCCGCAAATATCCGTTATCATGGGGCCCTGTGCGGGTGGCGCCGTCTATTCCCCCGCCATCACGGATTTTACGCTGATGGTGAAAAAAACCAGTAACATGTTCGTCACCGGACCTCAGGTCATTAAAACCGTTACCAGCGAGGAAGTGACCGCCGAAGCCCTGGGAGGCGCCATGGCCCACAACAGCAAAAGCGGTGTGGCCCACTTTGCCGAGGAATCCGACCAGGCGGCGCTGGACCGGGTCAAAGAGATACTGGCATTCCTGCCCCAGAATTATCGGGAAATGCCGCCGATCATTCCCTGCACCGATGATCCCTTAAGAACGGATCCGGCCCTGAACAGCGTGGTTCCCACCAACCCCAGAATACCTTACGATATCAGAGATATCATCAACTCGGTTCTGGACCATAACCAATTTCTGGAAGTGCAACGCCACTACGCTCAGAACATGGTCGTAGGCTTCGGCCGTTTAAACGGCATGCCCGTAGGGATCGTCGCCAACCAGCCCAAATTTCTGGCCGGGTGTCTCGATATCAACGCTTCCATGAAATGCGCACGGTTTGTGCGGACGTGCGATTCTTTTAATGTTCCCCTGATTACCTTTGTGGACGTCCCGGGGTTTTTGCCGGGCGTCGGCCAGGAACACGGCGGTATCATCAAACACGGCGCCAAGATCATTTACGCCTACTGCGAAGCCACGGTACCCAAAATCACGGTGGTCACCCGAAAAGCCTACGGAGGCGCCTATGACGTCATGAGCAGCAAACACCATGGCGGCGACATCAACTACGCCTATCCGACGGCTGAAATTGCCGTCATGGGACCCGAAGGAGCCGTCAATATCATCTTCAGAAAAGAGCTTGCCGAAGCTGAAGATCCCGAAACCAGGCGCAAAGAACTGGTCGACAATTATCGCAACAATTTCGCCAGCCCCTTCAAAGCAGCCGAATTGGGATATATCGATCAGATCATTTTTCCGGAGAACACCCGGCCCCGCTTGATCAAAGCGCTGTTGATGCTGAAAGACAAAAAGCAAAGCATTCCCTCACGGCGGCATGGGAATTGTCCGTTGTAGTGTCGGATATGCAGGGAGGTTCATCCATATCGGACAATAGGAACCAGGAAGCGCTGGCCGACGCAGTAAACAAATGGTCTGTGTCAGTGAACCAGAAAGTAAGCAAACGGCCGGAGAGAAAACTTGAATTTCTCAACACCTCTTTCTGCTGGACCAGGGGCAGACGGGACTTTCCGTGACCTTTGATCTGCCCACCCAGATCGGGTACGATTCGGACCATGAAATGTCTCTCGGTGAAGTGGGAAAGGTCGGTGTGGCCATCGACTCCCTGGCGGACATGGAAGCGGTAGCGGTCAGAGGGTACGCCACGCTGGGATAGTATCAAATTCACAATGCGGACGGCGGAATTTAATAACGGTGTCACCGGGTGCGTCGATTGATCATGAGAAAGGCGAATGATATCATTCGCCATAGGAGCAAAAGATGAAATCAAATAAAGGCAAAAAAATAAGGGTGCTGGCGGCAAAGCCGGGGCTCGACGGCCATGACCGGGGGGTCAAGGTGGTGGCGTCGGCGCTTATGGATGCAGGCATGGAGGTGATTTACACAGGGTTGAGACAGACGCCCACACAAATCGTGGAATCCGCCGTTCAGGAGGATGTGGATGTGATTGCCATGAGCATCCTTTCAGGCGCCCATGATTATCTTTTTCCAAAGGTGATGGAGCTGTTAAAGGAAAAAGGGATCAGCGACATGTTGGTTCTGGGCGGCGGTATCATCCCCGATGAGGATATCCCTGCCCTCAAAAAGGTCGGCATTGCCGAAGTCTTCGGACCGGGAACCACCACCACGGAAATCGTCGCCTATATAAAAAACCATGTTGCCAAACAGTAGAAACCGATTCGGATCAATTTGGAAACAGCCTGCAAAAATCAGAGGCTTTAGCAATTCAAAAAAATAAATTAATGGAGGTACTCCTTGGATTTTCACCCGAAAGCACACGTCGAATGCACGGACGGCCGAATCGGCCGTCTCGAAGATATTATCATCAATCCCAAAGTAGAGAGAATCACCCATCTGGTGGTCAGAGAAAATGACCTGGGAAACAGCCAACGACTGGTCCCGGAAAAGTATGTAAAGGACGCCGATCATAAAACCGTTCAACTCTCCATTGACAAGAAGGAATTCGAGAAAATGAAGAGTTTCATTCAGGAAGAGTATATTCCCAGTAATATATTGTTGTACATGGCCGATCAGGAAGGCTGGTATGCGGGTACGCCCGCCGCCGTTTTTGTGGAGCACGAAGCCATACCGGAAGGCCGGGTCGCAGTGCAAAAAGGTGCCAAGGTCTATGCCACGGACGGTCATGTGGGCCGGGTGGATGAATTTCTGGTACAGGGAAAAAGCGGTCTGATTACCCACCTCGTTATGGTGGAAGGCCACCTTTGGGGCAAGAAAGACATTGCCATCCCCGTAACGGAAATCGACCATTACGAAGAGGATGGAGATATCCGCTTGAAAATCACCAAGGATCAGGTGGAAGGCCTGCCGGTTTTTGATGAAAAGCGTGAGTAATGAATCGAAAAAATAAGGGTGTCGGCAAGAAATCACATGGACTTTCTGATCGATGGTCACTTATAAAATTTGACGGTTCCGGTGCCCACGTCATACATTGCGCCGATCATTCCAATCTCACCCTTGTCGAGCATTTCATGTAGCACAACGCTCCTGTCGCGGAGTTTCTGCATGGTTAGCTTGACATTCATTTCCGCGACCGCCTGGACGAATTTCGTGTTTTTTGAATTTCTGGGCATGTAATCACCCTGAACGGCCCTTACGGCCGGGTTGATATTGGCCAGTGTCGCCTTAGCAAGCCGAGTTGCGCCGCATCACAGGCACCTTTGACTGCACCGCATTCCGTATGCCCCATCACCACAATCAGCTTGGCACCCGCCAGCTTGGTTGCGAATTCAAGGCTGCCTAAAATATCGTCATTGACAAAATTGCCCGCCACTCGCGCCACAAAAAGATCACCAATCCCCTGATCGAACACAATTTCCGTCGGAATGCGTGAGTCGAGACAACTCACGACAG
>ADZZ01000632.1 GCA_000179315.1 delta proteobacterium NaphS2 | reverse complement strand
CCGGCCCAGCATTATACCATGGCCGGCATTCGCACCAATAAAGACGGTGCCGTATACGGTCTGAAGGGTCTTTTTTCCGCCGGTGAAGCCGCCTGCTGGGATATGCACGGGTTCAACCGCCTGGGCGGGAACTCTTTGGCTGAAACCATCGTGGCCGGAAAGATCGTGGGTGAAAAAGTGGCGGAATTTCTCCAAGGGTACGATGTGGCATTCGATACCGCCTTAACCCGCGACGCGCTCTTGAAGCAACAGGATCGCATTGAGGCCCTCATCCAGTGCAAAAGCGGTAAAGAGAACGTCTATGCGGTCCGTAACGACATGCAGAACGAACTCATGGACCGGGTGGGGATCTTCCGCAACGAAAAGGATCTCCAAACAGCGGTGGATAACCTTCAGGAAATTTATTCACGGGCCGAACAGGTGGGACTGAAGTCCAACGGCATCGGCGTGAATCCCGAACTTTCCCTTTCCCTTAAAATTAAGGGAATGGTGAAACTGGCGCTCTGTGCCGCCTATGCGGCCCTTCAGCGGACCGAAAGCAGAGGGTGCCACGCCCGTGAAGACTATGAAGCCCGAAACGACCGTGATTGGCTGAAGCGAACACTGGCCACATGGGACGAGGGAGCGACCCTTCCCACCCTCAATTACGAGCCGGTAAGTCCCAGCTTTGAACTGCCGCCCGGTGAACGGGGCTACGGCACCTGTAAAATCATCCCGTGCGCAGATAACGATATAGGAGACTGAAAAATGGCCCGGCGACTTCAATTTGACATATTCCGGTACAACCCCCGGGACCCCCGATCGAACCCCCATACGGATACCTTTCACCTGGAAGAAACGGACAGCATGACCATCTACATCGCGCTGAACAAAATCCGTGAAGAAAAGGACCCCTCCCTCCAGTTTGACTTCTGCTGCCGTGCCGGCATCTGCGGGGCCTGCGCCATGGTGATCAACGGCCGTCCGGGGCTGGCGTGCAAGACGCTCATCAAGGAACTTCCGGACCACATTACCCTCATGCCTCTGCCCGTTTTCAAACTGGTGGGGGGACCTTTCCGTGGATACGGGGACCTGGTTTCGCGCCATGAACGAAAAGGTGGGTTCCTGGATCCATACGGACAAGACCTTTGACGCCACGGCTTTGGAAGAACGCATGGACAACGACAAGGCGGAAGAGATCTACGAACTGGAACGATGCGTGGAATGCGGCTGCTGCGTGGCTTCCTGCGGTACCGCCAACATGCGGGAAGATTTTGTGGGGGCCGTTGCCCTCAATCGTATCGCCCGTTTCATGCTGGACCCCCGGGACAACCGGAAGAACAAGGAATACTTCGAGGTGATCGGCACGGACGAAGGGATCTTCGGCTGCATGGGCCTCCTGGCCTGCGAGGACGTGTGCCCCAAGGAACTTCCCCTCCAGGACCAGTTGGGCATCCTGCGCCGCAAGATGGGGTGGACCGCCGTCAAAAATATTTTTCGTAGGGGATAAAGGCGAAAAGAGTGCTTCAGGGTCCGAAACAAATACCATAACCATGAAGCGAATCGTTGAGTAAATCCGTAGCGGATGCACCCAGGAAAAAAGGGGGCTGCAAAATCACAACCCCCCCCTTTTTATCTATCAGCCATGAGCCATAAGCTATGAGCCACTAGCCATAGGTAAACCCTT
>ADZZ01000633.1 GCA_000179315.1 delta proteobacterium NaphS2 | reverse complement strand
GGATTGACACGGGTGCTTTCGGCGATCTACGAGCAGGATTTCATTGACGATTCGTATGGATTTCGGCCCGGTCGCGGGTGTCATGACGCGTTGAGGGCACTCAGCAAAGAGGTTGAGGGATGCCGGGTTCACTATATTGTGGACGCAGATATCAAAGGGTTCTTTGATAATGTTGATCACGATTGGATGATTAAATTTCTCGGCCACCGAATAGCAGATAAACGAGTGTTGCGCTACGTCAAGCGGTTTCTCAAAGCAGGTATAATGGAGGAAGGCAAAGAGATTGCCAGTGACAAAGGAACGCCTCAGGGCGGGATTATTTCACCAGTACTTGCCAATATCTATCTGCATTACAGTCTGGACATCTGGTTCACGCGAGTGTTTCAGCAGGGCTGTCATGGCCAAAGTCGGATAATCCGTTACGCCGATGACTTTGTTGTATGTTTCGAGCGTGAGGCAGATGCGATACGGTTCCGAAAGGAACTGGATCTGCGACTTTCCAAGTTTGGCCTTGAGATATCGCCTGAAAAGACGAAGACCATCGAATTTGGTCCATATGCACAATCCAAGGCCGATAGCCGCGGTGGCAAGGCGTCTACCTTTGATTTTCTTGGATTCACGCACTACTGCAGCCGGTCCAGGAACGGCAGGAAATTCCGGATGAAACGGATCACTTCTCGCAAGAAGTTTACCGCCAAAATTCGGATGTTTAGGGATTGGCTGAAAGCCAACCGGACCCTGCCGACCGATGAGCTAATGGGTAAGGTAGGCTCGAAATTGCAGGGACACTTTGCCTACTACGGAGTCACGGACAATTCAAAAGGTCTCAACCGGTTTTCCTATGAGGTTCATCGTCTGTTGTTCAAATGGCTGAACAGGCGAGGTAAACGAGGGTGTATGAACTGGGAGAAGTTTAACCTACTTCTTAAAAAGTTTCCTCTGCCGCAACCCCGTATTACGGTAAACCTTTTCGCTTAATCGTGAAGCGTACTCATGAGGAGCCGTGTGCGTAAATAGCGCAAGCACGGTTCTGGGAGGGGCCGGGGCCAACTGCTACCAATCTCATGTGGTCTTATGATACGTAGTAGCCGCGTGCGGCGAGGGCGTAGTCTGAGGCATATTGCGTTAAGGTTGCTGAAGAAACCGGTCTACTCGACAGGTATTTTAAGCGATGTCAAACGAAAGGGGAATGTCCTGAAGAGGTGAAAACTCTTCACGCATCAACTGTTATAAGCCTCCAGGATTTTCAGCCCAAAAACACTTCGGATCAAGAGGGAGAAGATAACAGAAGCGAGACTCTGAAATTCCTTAAACAGTACTTGAAACTCACACATTGTGATCTGTTTTTTGCAGATGCTGCTGTTCTTGTTGAGGGTATTGCTGAAAAGCTCCTACTCCCAAAAATGATTGAAAAGGAAGCAAAGGAGCTTGAATTCTGTTATTTGACCGTTCTCGAAGTCGGTGGAGCATACGCTCACCGTTTTGCCGACCTCTTTAAGTTTATCGGGATACCCTACCTTATTATAACGGATTGTGATTCTATCGATCCCAATGACTCCAGAAAATCATGCAGGGCAGATACACCAGGTGCTAAGACATCTAACGCCTGCCTTAAGTTTTTCTATGATAAGAATATTACTGTTGAACAGCTAAAAAATAAGAAAGATGCAGACCAGATTCTTGCAGATAGCTGTTGTTATCTAACCTTCCAAAAACCAGTAACTGTAGATGGATATCAGGTAAATGAAAAAATGCATGGTAGAACCTTCGAGGAAGCTTTTATCTACGAAAATCTGACCCTGTTTAAAGACGGAAAAGTTACGACTTCTATAACAGTCGAAGGCGATTACGATAAAGATTATGAGCAGATTTATAACTTGGTAAAATCGGCCAATTTTAAAAAAGCGGAATTCGCATTAGACATTGTTTTTTTGGAAGAGGATTGGGAAGTACCTCATTACATCAAGGTCGGATTAAATTGGCTCAAGTCAAAGATGGGAAATCAGCTTGAAACAATTCAGGAGGCACCCATCTCATGAGCTCAAATCTAATCCCAACCAAAGCGGATACAGAGATCAAAGAGTGTATTGACGAAAACCGTAGCTTTTCCGTTATTTCAGGCGCAGGTTCTGGAAAAACTCAATCCTTATTAACAGCTCTTTCTTACATACGCGATTCAAAAGCTGATGAACTCAGGAAAAAAGATCAAAAGATACTATGCATCACATACACAAACCGTGCGGTTGGCGTAATATTCAGTCGTCTCAATTTCGATGAAATTTTTTATGTTTCAACCCTTCACAGCTTTTTATGGACTGTCATTAATAGGTTTTCGACAGATATAAGAAAAACCCTCATTGACCATCACATTCCAGCTCAAATCGCTAAGAAACGGGAAGACGATAATGGAGGAAACAGTAAGAAAGCTGTTGCCGCAAGGGAAAAGATTGCCTCCCTGCAAGAGGATATAAAATTTCTTCAAGAGATATCAGATTTCTCATACAGTGATAATTCAACATTCAGTAACTATAGCGAAGGGCAGCTCAGTCATGATGACATTATAGCCATAGCCGGACATCTAATCACCAATAACGCGATCCTTCAAAAAATAATGGCTCAAAAATATCCCTATGTTTTTGTAGACGAGGCACAGGATACTTTTCCCGAAATTGTAACGGCACTTAATACACTATGTTCTGGAAGCAACTTGCCTATTGTTGGATATTTTGGTGATCCTGTTCAGCAAATTTACGATAAACGGGCTGGAAATTTTTCAGGGCCAGAAGGGTTCAAATTAATAAAGAAGGAAGAAAATTTTAGGTGTTCAAAAGCTGTAGTTAATCTCCTGAATGCATTTAGAACGGACATTCAACAAGTTTCTGCTGGCGAAGTATCAAAGCTTGAAGGGAGTGTGGAGATAAGGCTTGTTGCTGCAGAGCAGCCGGAAGGCCCAAGAAAGCGATACACGGACGAACAAATTGACAGAGTTTCTAGCAAATTTAACGAAACTCTTAAAATCTGGGGCCTTCATGAGAATGAGGAAACCAAATATTTGTTCTTAGTTAGACAAATGATTGCTAAACGTCTTGGATTTGAAACACTCCAAAAATTATTTACCGGCTTATACGCTTCAACACGCGCTCAAGAAGACTATGAGTCTGGTGATCACTTTTTGTTAAAACCATTTCTTAAAGTGATATCCCCTTTGCTGATTGCGCACAAGGCAAATAATCAAAAGGAAGTCTTGGATATCCTGAGAAATTCAAGCCCGACATTCAATCCAAAAGGCAAAAATGCTACAAAATCACTTCGAAAAATGAGGAATTTGGCTAGAAGCCTTATTGAGGAACTATTGGAAAAATGGTCAAACAATACCCTCCAAGAGATTTTATTATATTGTCAGGAAAACGAAATCATTGAGGTCTCAGAACGACTTTCTCAGCACCTTGAAAGATCACCGCGTAATGAAGAATACAACAAGGATTTACATGAAATAGATAAGGAAGAATGGCTAGTTGATGATTTTTTTAAAATGCGTACCGGTGAAATCGAGCCATATGTCGAATTTATAAATGAACACACACCATACAGCACTCAACACGGTGTGAAAGGCGAAGAATATAAAAACGTTGTTGTCGTTTATGACGATATTGAAGCAGCATGGAACCTATATAGCTTCACAAAAATGCTTGTACCAGAGATAGCCGGAAATCCAACAGAAGGACAGCTCGACAGATCAACCAGGCTTGCTTACGTTTCCTTTTCAAGAGCTGTTGAAAACCTACGCATTCTGCTATTTACTGCTGATCCTGAAGGCACTAAAAATATTCTAATAGAAAAATCATTGTTTCATGAAGACCAAGTTATCATAAGCCAATAGGTACACAGATATGAAATCCCAACCACAAAATTCAGCGGACGCAAAAAGCAGCGCCGCTGATTTCGGCGTTGGCCTGCTTTGTGCTAAATGCGTAAAAAAAGTTGGTGTGAAGTTTGTATTCTTTGAAATGCAATCCAGCTGTCACAGTTTTTGGACTGTTTTTCTGGGTATGCGTAGTATGAGGCATCAGAAATTGCGCCAGCCTGCATGCAGGTAGTATTATTTGGCTTGGTAGTGTGATTCGTTTGATAGAAATTTTTCGTTGTGAAGAAATATGTTGTTTCAAAGGTTGGCACGGTGAATGAACATGTGCTAAGTAATGCAAATATTCTCCGAATCGATTTTCGATGTATCGGAGTCAGCTTGTGAAGTATGTATCGGCAGAAATTGTGTCAGCCTATGCTGGTTTTGTATTGTTACCGTTCTTTGTAATGTTTGTCTTAACAAGGCGTGTTTTGTGAATATCAATGACTCTTTCCAATAGTGTGTTAGTCGTTTGAAATACCGGCTGTCACGCTTTCTGCATTCTGAGGCTGTCTTGAAGGTGGGATTTTTTGGATTCACAAGGATTTCCGAATCAGAGTGTCCGATTCGTATTAAGCATCTAGCGGAGTGTATAGAGGCAGAAAGCGCGCCAGCCTGGTCAAGGCGGAATGATTCGGCTTCGGAGGGTGATTCGTTTGACAGAAATTTTTCGTTGTGAAGAAAAGTGTTTTTTCAAAGGGTGACACTCTGAATGAATATGCGCTAAATAATGCAAATATTTTTCGGATCGATTCTGGATGTATCGTAGTCCGGTCGTCACGGTTTCTGCAATGAAATGAATGGCAAAGCGGCTGTTGTTGAGGCAGAAACCGCGCCGTCCTAAATGCAGAGAGAAGGATATCAGCTTTGAGAAAGAAGTCGCATTAAAATGTAAAGCTTAGGCCAACCATTCGCTGCACCAGACCGCGAGAAAGGGAGGGGCTTATCCGCAGGCTTCCGGCGCGGCTGGTGAGCTTGTCGTTGGGCATCCAGAATCAAGCCGGAAATCTGGGAAAAAAGAAAATGATATGTCAGAAATCCAATCCATACATGATTTTGACCCTGAGTTAATTTGTGAATATTATGCAGGTTTAGAAAGACAGGGTCCAGGTAGTCCTGATGTTACATATCGAGCATTGAGCTTTATTGATAACCTAAAAGAGGGAGCTCGGATTGCGGACATTGGTTGTGGCACTGGCGGACAGACAATGCTGCTGGCTCAGCGAGTCCCTGGGAAAATTACTGGGATTGATCTATTCCCTAGATTCATTGATTTATTTAATCAAAATGCCAGAAACTTAGGCCTCCATGGCAAAGTAATTGGTAGTGTGGGCTCGATGGATAATCTTCCATTTGATAAAAATGAACTGGACTTAATGTGGTCTGAGGGAGCAATCTATAATATCGGATTTGAACGTGGGCTTTGCGAGTGGCATAAGTTCATAAGACTTGGCGGCTACATTGCTGTTTCTGAAGTGTCATGGTTTTCAGATAAACGGCCAGACGAAATTGAAGAGTTCTGGATGGATGCTTATTCTGAAATAGATACTATCCCACGAAAGATGTCACAGTTGCAATCTGCTGGATATACTCCAACTGCATGCTTTATACTTCCAGAAGTTTGCTGGACAGACCATTTTTATGCGCCACAAGTAGATGCTCAGAAAGCCTTTTTAGCGAAACATGCAAGTAATGATACAGCTAAGGCTTTTATTGAAAATCAGAGGCATGAGCAACGATTATACGAAAAATATAAAGATTACTATGGGTATGTCTTCTACATTGGAAAGAAACGATAATTATTAGTGACTTACTCCTAATTTTTTGTCAAAAAAACAAGATATTTGGAAAGGTATATGGTTTGCGGGTTTTCCGCATTAGTATAAGATCAAGCGTAAAAATATTGCCAGTGTGCCCAACGAATAAGGTTAGATTGTGAGAGCGGAGCGAACCACAATCTGAACCGTTTGTTGGACAAGCCCGGTTACTATATATAGAAAACAGCTTTTTTGAAAGAGGCAGCTTGATCAGGACAGAAGTGAGACAGGGATTTTCTGCTTCTGCCCATATGCTCTTTGAAATAGATTTGCCTGAAGAACAAGGCTTTCAGAAGCGGAATATGCAGTTTTTTTGCGCATAGGTGTCCATTACCGGGGAAACCGGGCTTTTTCATAAACCGGTGATGTTGGCTCTGGGTTACATAACGATTTCTCCGTGTTCGCTCATGTAAGGCAGGTGGACCTGCTTCGCCGGCGGTTTTGCTATTTTTGTCAGGACAATTTTCATGGCCGCTCCGCATACCGGGCAGGTAATTGTTGGCCGTTCTTTCAATTTCTTGGCAAACATATTGAGCGGATTAACCCGGAGCACCATCTGCAAAAAACAGATGAGCTTTTTGCTGCATGGATGGAGAAAACCGTAACACCTGGCCCTTCGAAAGCCCTTGGGCAGCACATGGAGCATGAGCAGATAGAGGAAATATTCCCCGGTGACGGTCCTGCTTCTGTATTGCCCGGTTTTGGCATGGAGATACCTGAAGGTGACCATGCCGTTTTCGCATTGCAGAATATCCTGTTCCCGGATGACGCCCCGGTAGAGATATCTGCCAAGATAAATGATTGCCTTGTCGCCGTTGCCGACGTCTTTGCAGTCAACGACCCACTGTTTCGGGCAATCTTCTGGCACGCTCAGCCCGTGGTCAACAATGGCCTGGAGGATCTTTGCTCTGAAGACTTGCGCCAGAGCCTTGTGGCTGAAAAGATACCCGGAAGATTTGACCCGCCATAATGCTGTTTTTGTATTGATGCTTGCCCCCGGCATGACAACATGAATGTGGGGATGATAGTCGAGTGCTCTTGAATGGGTATGGAGTATGGTGGTAAAGCCGGCTGCTCCACCGAGTTTTTTGTCTTTTTGGGTAAATGTTTTCAGGAGATCCTGGACGCAGGCAAACATGAGGGAATAGATTGTTGCCTGATTTTTCCAGGCAAGATCCCTGAGCTGTTTGGGGAGGGTGAAGGTGATCAGATAGTATTGAGCCGGTAAGCGCTTGCTCAACTGATTCTCGATCCACTGCCGGTTTTCATGGTTCTGGCAATGGGGACAGTTCCTGTGGCCACAGGAATGTGGAATATAGACCTGTTTTCCGCAGTTGTGATCCGTACATTTCGCCAGCATGTGCGGGCCATATTCTTGTCTGCATTGTGCCATGGTCTGCAGAGCCTTTGTATGGCTTGGCAGGACGGAATTCTCGTATCGGTCCAAAAAGCGGTCCCTGAATTCATTGATAATCGAGGAGAGCAGAATCATTTGACCCCTCCCCATGTTATATCAAAGGTGTTGGCCAGCGTATTGACGGCCTGGCTGGCATTGTTTCCGGTATTGGAAGTCAGATGGGTGTATCTGGTGGTGGTCAGGACACTGACATGGCCCAGGATCTGTTGTAATTCAATGAGATCAACGCCTGCTTCCAGCATATGCGTTGCATAGCTGTGCCGCAGGGAATGGCATGAAATTTTTTTTTATGCCGAGTTGTCTGACAACGGCTTTCATGGCGGTCTGGATGCCGCCTCTGTCCAGTGGCTGCTGAACCAGGTGGGCATTATTCAGACCTCTTTTCCGGCTTGGAAAAAGGAAATGGGGATGTTTGTGAACCTGCCAGAAATTTCTCAGCACGCGCAGAGTATTTTCAGGCAGCGGCACCAGCCGGTCTTTGTTGCCCTTGGCGTCGCGAATATGAACTCGCATATTGACGGAGTCGATATCACCGACAGTCAGCCTGATTCCTTCGCCAAGGCGCAGCCCCATGCTGTAGGTGGTAAAGAAAAAGACTTTGTAGCTCAACTTGTTGGTTTCGGCGAACAGCCGGTTGAGCTGCTCAATGGATAGAATATCCGGGATCCTGGATGTTCTTGGCGGTTTGATTAAGGGGATGTCTTCCCAGGTTTTGTTCAGTACCCTGGCGTAAAAGAACTTCAGACCATACAGATCGAGCTTGACCGTACTCCAGGAATGGCATTCCAGAAGCTCATTAAAATAGTCAAGCAACTGGTCGGATGTAAGATTGACGATCCTGCAATCGAAATAGTTTCCGATTCGCCTGATCGCCCTTGAGTACGCCTCAATGGTTTTTGGCCGTAATCCATTGAGTTTCAGGTATTTCTGGTGCTTCCGGTAATACTTGTTGAATTGCGAATTTTTTGGCATGGTGGTATCCATTGTAATCTCCTCCTTGTAATGATTGAAATGAAAGGCAAATGCGCCTTCCTTGATGATTTCTTTTTATTACAAAGTTGGAGGAGATTACAGCAGGTTAATCTGGGAGAAAAAAAATCGCTGGAATTGTCTGCCGCGTAGCGGCTTCGTCCAACAAATCGCTCAACCTGACCGCGAGAAAGTGAGCCACTTATACCAAAGCTGTTGGCGCGGCAGGTTAGCTTGGCGTTAACTGTCTGAAGAAAACATGGAATTCATAGATACATTTGAAAAACATCGCACTGAACCGCATATATCCTTAGATGCATATACAAAAGGATTGAGGCTACAGCTTGGAAATGATCTGAAAACCGTAAAAAAAATTTATCTCGATACAAACTATTGGCTTGAATTGAGAAATGCTGCATTAGGTCATGCTAAAGATGATATCTTTTCTGATTTACTGATGTCGCTAATAAATGAAGTTGAATGTGGCAATATTATATGTCCCATCAGTGACGAAAATTATTATGAAATTTTAAAACAAACTGACCCAGACACATTACAAGTATCAGCAAATCTTATTGATGAACTTTCCAAAGGAGTAGCCTTGTTAGGCCCAGAGGAAAGAGTCCAATTCGAGATTCTTTATTTCATTCAAGGTACAATTTATGGGGATCAATCTGTTTATAGCCCAGATGAATTCATATGGGACAAAAGTCGCGTTTATATATGGCACACAACATCCTCACAATTCCGCTATTTCTCCAGAAGAACAGTTGGTTATTCAAAAAGCATTTCATGACCAAATGTGGACTATGTCTTTGTGCGATATGGTTAATATAATGGGGATAGATCAAATACGCAACATGCCGAGATTTAAAGATATTACATCACAATTAAATAAAGATAAAGTAAAACATGCTCATGAAAACAATTCTTTCAAACAACTCTTTTTATCAGAAATTGCAGGAGTCGTTGACTGTTATAAACCTCTTTTTGAAGATGCTATGATTTATTTGTTTGAAAAGGAATATTGGTACAAACCCACCAATGAAGAGATAAAAAAAACTGATAGCGGAAAAAGTATAGCTAATGCAATTTACAACCTATTCAAAATGAATAAATTGGGGAAATATTTTCCATCTGTAGTTATTGGCGCGGGTTTATATGCCTCTGTTAGGCAGGATATTCAAAGAAAATTTAAGACCAATGATATGTCGGACTTTCGGCATGCACAGGCTGCTTTGCCGTATTTTGACTATTTCTTTACGGAAAATAGCCTGCGGGATTTGATCAAAAGAAATAATTTGAGATTTGATAAAAAATATAGCTGTGTTGTGGAGTCTAATCCTTGTGAAGCCTTCACTCTCTTAAAGCAGATTGGCAACAGTTAACCCATTTTTGCACAGGACGCCAAACAACCGGCGCCTGTGAAAAACCCGTTGGGGGACTTAAACACTTATCCAGTATTGAACGTTAAACGCTTATCAAGTAATGTGGAAGCTTTGATGATCAATTTGTAAAATAAGCAAGAAATATTGAAAATGAAACGGTTATTTACAGAGAGTTATATAAACGGACTTTTATTAAAGAACAGATTTATTAGGGCTGCAACCTGGGAAGGATTAGCTACTCCAGAAGGGGCTGTTACGCCAAAACTTATCGATCGAATGGTTTCACTTGCAAAAGGCGGTATTGGCTTAATTATTAGCAGTCATTCATATATATCAAAAGAGGGGCAAGGTACACCTTGGCAAATCGGGATTTATGAAGACAATCTCATAGATGGATTAAAGGACCTAACAACGGAGGTACATAACAATGGGGGAAAAATTATATCCCAGCTCGCCCATGCCGGTCAGTATGCCGAAACAAAACTGACAAAGCAACCAGCACTTTCTGTATCCTACGTTCCAGATTCGCATGATTCTTCGTTCAAAGTAGTTTCAAAAGCTGATATTACACGGATTGTCTTTTCATATGCCGCGGCCGCTGAGCGAGCAAAAGCCGCTGGTTTTGATGGAATTGAGTTACACTCTGGTCATGGATATTTTCTAAGTCAGTTTTTATCACCAGCGTACAATCAACGGAAAGATGAATATGGGGGTAGTATTCAAAATCGTGTAAGGATTCATTGTGAAATACTGCAAGCAGTTCGTAAAGCTGTAGGTTTAGAATATCCTTTATTTATCAAAATGAATTGCGCTGATTTTATTGATAACGGACTGGACATAGAGGATTCGTTGCAGGCAGCAAGAATTTTTAATGAAATGGGAGTAAACGCCATTGAAGTTAGCGGAGGTATAATCAGAACTGGTAAACTAGCACCAAGTAGACCGGGAATAAATTCAAAAGAAAAAGAAGCATACTTTAAAGAGTATGCAAAAAAAATTAAAGCAGCCGTTAACATACCTGTAATTCTTGTAGGAGGCATCAAAACTCTAGATACAGCAATAAACATCATAGATGAAGAAATTGCAGATTATATCTCAATGAGCAGAGCTTTAATCAGAGAACCTGATTTGATTAATCGATGGGAAAAAGGTGATCAAAACAAAGCCAAGTGTAAATTTGATAATTTATGCTTTAATCCTGGCTTTGAAGGCAATGGTGTTTATTGCATAACTCAAGAAATTGAAAATAAAAGACTATCAGCAATCCAAGTAAAAAGTAACTACAGTTAAATCGGCGACGAGTTAAAAAGAAAAAATAAAAAGACACATCCCCCAACGAATAAGGTTAGATTGTGAGAGCGGAGCGAACCACAATCTGAACCGTTTGTTGGACAAGCCCGGTTACTATATATAGAAAACAGCTTTTTTGAAAGAGGCAGCTTGATCAGGACAGAAGTGAGACAGGGATTTTCTGCTTCTGCCCATATGCTCTTTGAAATAGATTTGCCTGAAGAACAAGGCTTTCAGAAGCGGAATATGCAGTTTTTTTGCGCATAGGTGTCCATTACCGGGGAAACCGGGCTTTTTCATAAACCGGTGATGTTGGCTCTGGGTTACATAACGATTTCTCCGTGTTCGCTCATGTAAGGCAGGTGGACCTGCTTCGCCGGCGGTTTTGCTATTTTTGTCAGGACAATTTTCATGGCCGCTCCGCATACCGGGCAGGTAATTGTTGGCCGTTCTTTCAATTTCTTGGCAAACATATTGAGCGGATTAACCCGGAGCACCATCTGCAAAAAACAGATGAGCTTTTTGCTGCATGGATGGAGAAAACCGTAACACCTGGCCCTTCGAAAGCCCTTGGGCAGCACATGGAGCATGAGCAGATAGAGGAAATATTCCCCGGTGACGGTCCTGCTTCTGTATTGCCCGGTTTTGGCATGGAGATACCTGAAGGTGACCATGCCGTTTTCGCATTGCAGAATATCCTGTTCCCGGATGACGCCCCGGTAGAGATATCTGCCAAGATAAATGATTGCCTTGTCGCCGTTGCCGACGTCTTTGCAGTCAACGACCCACTGTTTCGGGCAATCTTCTGGCACGCTCAGCCCGTGGTCAACAATGGCCTGGAGGATCTTTGCTCTGAAGACTTGCGCCAGAGCCTTGTGGCTGAAAAGATACCCGGAAGATTTGACCCGCCATAATGCTGTTTTTGTATTGATGCTTGCCCCCGGCATGACAACATGAATGTGGGGATGATAGTCGAGTGCTCTTGAATGGGTATGGAGTATGGTGGTAAAGCCGGCTGCTCCACCGAGTTTTTTGTCTTTTTGGGTAAATGTTTTCAGGAGATCCTGGACGCAGGCAAACATGAGGGAATAGATTGTTGCCTGATTTTTCCAGGCAAGATCCCTGAGCTGTTTGGGGAGGGTGAAGGTGATCAGATAGTATTGAGCCGGTAAGCGCTTGCTCAACTGATTCTCGATCCACTGCCGGTTTTCATGGTTCTGGCAATGGGGACAGTTCCTGTGGCCACAGGAATGTGGAATATAGACCTGTTTTCCGCAGTTGTGATCCGTACATTTCGCCAGCATGTGCGGGCCATATTCTTGTCTGCATTGTGCCATGGTCTGCAGAGCCTTTGTATGGCTTGGCAGGACGGAATTCTCGTATCGGTCCAAAAAGCGGTCCCTGAATTCATTGATAATCGAGGAGAGCAGAATCATTTGACCCCTCCCCATGTTATATCAAAGGTGTTGGCCAGCGTATTGACGGCCTGGCTGGCATTGTTTCCGGTATTGGAAGTCAGATGGGTGTATCTGGTGGTGGTCAGGACACTGACATGGCCCAGGATCTGTTGTAATTCAATGAGATCAACGCCTGCTTCCAGCATATGCGTTGCATAGCTGTGCCGCAGGGAATGGCATGAAATTTTTTTTTATGCCGAGTTGTCTGACAACGGCTTTCATGGCGGTCTGGATGCCGCCTCTGTCCAGTGGCTGCTGAACCAGGTGGGCATTATTCAGACCTCTTTTCCGGCTTGGAAAAAGGAAATGGGGATGTTTGTGAACCTGCCAGAAATTTCTCAGCACGCGCAGAGTATTTTCAGGCAGCGGCACCAGCCGGTCTTTGTTGCCCTTGGCGTCGCGAATATGAACTCGCATATTGACGGAGTCGATATCACCGACAGTCAGCCTGATTCCTTCGCCAAGGCGCAGCCCCATGCTGTAGGTGGTAAAGAAAAAGACTTTGTAGCTCAACTTGTTGGTTTCGGCGAACAGCCGGTTGAGCTGCTCAATGGATAGAATATCCGGGATCCTGGATGTTCTTGGCGGTTTGATTAAGGGGATGTCTTCCCAGGTTTTGTTCAGTACCCTGGCGTAAAAGAACTTCAGACCATACAGATCGAGCTTGACCGTACTCCAGGAATGGCATTCCAGAAGCTCATTAAAATAGTCAAGCAACTGGTCGGATGTAAGATTGACGATCCTGCAATCGAAATAGTTTCCGATTCGCCTGATCGCCCTTGAGTACGCCTCAATGGTTTTTGGCCGTAATCCATTGAGTTTCAGGTATTTCTGGTGCTTCCGGTAATACTTGTTGAATTGCGAATTTTTTGGCATGGTGGTATCCATTGTAATCTCCTCCTTGTAATGATTGAAATGAAAGGCAAATGCGCCTTCCTTGATGATTTCTTTTTATTACAAAGTTGGAGGAGATTACAGCAGGTTAATCTGGGAGAAAAAAAATCGCTGGAATTGTCTGCCGCGTAGCGGCTTCGTCCAACAAAAGTTTCAACCCGACGTTTTTCGCCGCTGCGCTCTGAAAAACGCGGGTTAAACAGACGTTCGCAATAAAAAATAGTATGAAAGACTTTTTTGATGACTTTGAAGATGATGATGACATCTTTCCTCGGTATGAAGCAGAATGCCAAGGGTGTGACATGTGGGGTCTGGTTGATGATATTGGGCTCTGTGAAGATTGTGCAGAAAAGCTTGATCGCGATATGATCAGGAAGCGAGATTGGGCCTATTCAGCATCGGCCTTTGGATGTCCTGAAAACAAGCTGGAAGATCTCAGAAATGAGGTTATAAAAAGGTACGGCAGCAAACTGGAACTTATCGCCGAGGATAAACCAAGAAAGAAGAAACGGAAAAAGAACCGTAGGAGTCGTCGCAAGAAGAAATAGTTTGCGAACACGACGCTGGAGCGGACCGGGCTCCCGCGTGCTCCAGCTTGAGTGTAATGCTCTTAATACTTTTTGAGGGCTTTCCAGGGTTACTGTAACAAAGACGCCCGGCCCTCAGCTTTCAGTTCGCAAAAATGGAATCTCGCAGAATTACAATGACTGGAGCATTAAGTTTATTGAGGAGGTAATATGTCGAATATGAAAATTGATAATGAGAAAGAGGTTAATAGAGGACTTTCCGAAGAGGTTAATCGAGTATTGTCAGAGATAGCAAGTGCGCTTGTCGGACAATTTGAAATGTCTATGTTGCTTGATCAAGTTGTTAACACGGCTATGCGCACACTAAATGCTGAGGTCTGCTCTATCTTTCTGGAAGAGAAGGAAAATGAACCCGGCATTATTACAATGATGGCGGGATCTGGATTCGCAAAAACCTTGGTGGGGATAGCCAAGTATAAAATAGGTGAGGCTTTTACAGGATATGTTGCACAAAGTGGAAAAAGATTCAATATTCGTACTAGACATGAACTAGAGTCTTTGACTATTGAAGGTAATAAGGTTTGGGAGGGAAAACATGATAAGTCTCAATGGCCTACTGGCGTTAGTCAATTCAGGAACTTGATTGCTCTTCCACTTAAGATAAAAGGGCAGACGCTTGGAGTAATGAAGGTTGAGAATAAGGATGAAAAAATTGCAGATTACTTTTCCGAAGATGATGAACGCTATCTTGAGACGATTGCGAACGTAGTTGCTTTGGCCATTGAAAATGCTAGGCTGCATGAACGAGTCGCCAAACAACTTAAAGCAATAGCAGCGAAGGCTTCCCATCGGATTGGGAACCAACTGACTAACTATGATGGGATAGAATTAGACCTTTATGATGAGGCTCAGCGTCTTGTCCCAGACAAAACAACGCTGAAGCAGCTAAGTGAAAGGATAGGATCGACTACACGCGGCATTAAAAGCATGATGGACGAATTCCAAAATTATGGCAAACCAATGAAACTAATCAGAGCACCAGCTCTGTTTAACAAAATAGTTGAGGATGAGGCTTGGTTAGCAAAACCTCCTCAAGGAGTTACAATTGAAAAGGATCTTGACCCAACCTTAACATATACTAGCATTGATGCGATGAGATTCGGTGAGGCTTTTAAGGAGCTGTTTCGCAATTCACTTAAAGCCATAAATGATTCTGGGGCTGGATCAAAAATTGTAGTGAGAACTAAATTAACAGTGGAAAACTCAATTCTTGTGACAGTCGAGGATGATGGACCTGGAATACCAGATGATTTCCCTGTTTTTGAACCTTTCCAGGCTGCAAGCCCAAGCTCAACAGGACTAGGACTTGCTACAGTCAAAGAACTAGTCGAAGCACACGGAGGAAGAATCACATCAGATTCAGACTGTGCGCTTGGCGGTGCTTGCATCAGTTTCGAGTTACCAATCACCTAAAGGGGACAGATATGGAGCCTGTAATTTTGTTACTTGATGACAATCTACAGATTAGACGAGATCTTGGAATGCGGCTTGATAAAAAGGGGTATGCCGTTCACACAGCCTCAACAATTGAAGAAGCCAAGAAGCTAATAATGTCTGAGCGAATCGACTTCGCAATAATAGATTTGAAATTAGATTATAAATCTGAGTATGGAGGTCTTGATATCATTACTCATCTCAAAAGACATCAACCCAATGTAAAGGCTATTGTCCTTTCAGGCTATTTGATGCAGGATCTTCAGCTCGATGCGGATAAGTCGATAGAAATCGATGAATTTGTATCAAAACGAGGTGAGGAAAACTATATACTAGCCATTATAAAAGCATTGGCTCGTATGGAAAAAGCACCAAAGGAAAAACTCTGTTTCGTAATAATGCCTTTCTCTACAACTAAAAGCTGCACACAAGACGAGTGGACAGAGGTATTTGAAAAGCTAATACAACCAGCAATAGAAAACTCAGGGTTCGGCTTTAGATGCATCCGTTCGAACCCCATTCAGGGATCTATTATTGAAGATATTTTGGATCAATTAAATCGGGCTGACCTCGTTTTAGCCGATTTGACTGATAGAAACCCAAATGTTTTCTATGAGCTTGGTGTCCGTCATACCTTGAGAGATTCTACAATACTAATCGCTCAGCGAACTGACGATATACCATTCGACCTTCGACATTTTGCAGTACAGACATATGAATGGAAGCTAAGCAAGAACCGTAAGGCATTTGCTGATAGAATTAAAGATGTGATTGAACAGATACAAAGAGATACAAAAAAAGGTGCTTCGCCCATTAGAAAATATTTACAACTGTAGCTCGCGAACAACCGCTTTGAGTTGGACTTTTACTACGCTGCCGCTCCGTAAAAGCCCCTCAAGCGGAGCGTTATCTGTCAAAGGTGTTAATAGATGGGGCTACAAAATAAATTATCTGAAATCCAAAGGTTAATAGAAGCGTTTGAAATTGAGGCTGGAAAATTCCATGACATTCAATTTCATACATTTTTCATTACTCAAGATGGCCCAAATATCGACCGAAAATTTGACCCACAAAACCATACGATCATGTTGTGGCAATATTACGGCCCAATCGAAGGTGACAAAGATACTGGCCAATTCATGACCGACCTGCAAGACAGCGATCTGCAATGGGGGATAAGAGGTTCGGAACTCTCACAGTATGGAGTCATTGAAGGTGAAGCTTGCAAATTGTTTGCACGCATGGCTATTAGGGCAGGCAACCTTTTTAGTGGTGACGAAGCGTGGAACATCAAGTCGCGAATTGTATCGGAAATTATAGAGGAAGAAAGAAAAAGGAACCCAACATCGAAACCGACTATTGTTACAAACGATAATCCTTTGGCGATTTGGTTGAATTTTCTTCTTTACCATTTGTCAATGACTAATCCCGGACGTGAAAAGTCATGTAAGATTGAACCTGATCCATTTACCCTTTCACTTATAGCATTAGAACGACTTGCTGATCAGCAAGCAATTGGCAAGGTTGATCGTTCGACTCGCAAGCTAGTTGATTTGCAGTTTAAGGTCGCTATGTCGTTTTCTGGGGAAAAACGCCGGTATGTATCGCTTGTCGTTGATGCACTCCGTGAACAGCTTGGAGAAGACGCAGTTTTTTATGATCACGATTATCAGGCTCAGCTTGCACGGCCGAATCTGGACACGCTTTTACAGGGTATTTATCACAAGCAAAGCGACTTGGTCGTGGTGTTCCTATGTGATAAATATGCTGAGAAGCAATGGTGTGGATTAGAATGGCGCGCCATACGTGATATTATCAAATCAAAGGATGATGAACGTGTGATGTTTGTTCGTTTTGATGATGCTGATGTAGAAGGGGTCTTATCTATCGATGGCTATATTGATGGTGGAAAGTTTACATCTAAACAGGTTGCCGATTTTATTGTCACTCGTGTAGCCGAAATTGAAAAAGACGGATAACCTTCCTGCTGCACGCTGACCGGTGTTCCGCGGCCGCTGCACACCGGCAGGTGAGCAGGTCGTTCGCTCATAAGGATAAAAAAATATGACTCGTAAATGGTTGGTAATCGTATTGTGCGGCTTTTTTATCTGCTGTGGCATATCATATGCTGAAGGGGATAAAACGGATACAACTACCCTTCGACAAAGGCAATTTGTCGATGAAAATGTCTTTCTGTCGATAACCAATGGTTCATCACTTGGCGATGTGACGTCGAAACTCGGGCCGGCTGTTCGTCACCAGTTCACCACAATTGAGGATGGGAACACTTGGACGCTCATCAAGTGCTTTCTGCATACCAGTGAGGAGGAAAGCTATTCGTTTTATCAACTGCTTTTTCGTGACGGCCTCTTGGTCAAGATGATCGGATGGATCAAGAAAGAACGGGAAGAATACGTATACAACGGAACAACAGCCACTCATGCCAAGCCATGGGAAATCGAGGACGGCAAATACGTTAAGATGGCCATAGAAGCTCCAGCAGTCACACCTGATCAGATCAGGAAAATGTTCAAGGACGCACAGGAGACGATGCAAAGGTACAAGGATGAAGGCAACATCCCAAGGTGGCTGGGAGCCCTATTTGCGCCTGCCTTTCGAGCGAAGGCCAAGAAGGGCTATCTCGTCAACGAGAAACTACGGCAGAAATACGATGGATGTAAAGTTCCCATCGGTATGACCAGCAACGAAGTGGAAGCACTCTATGGAGAACCATTACATTCATTCAGCACAGAAAAAGGGAACACCGCCCGGATTTACGGGGACAATCAATACTTGGGCAATTCCGTAGATTCCTTTCTGATTTTTTCGTACGTCGCAGTTTTATTTGATTCAGAAAATCGGGTCAACGCCGTTTATAGCGATGGTTTCTTTTGTAATGATTGGTATCCCAGACTTCCAGATTGGCGACGTGATGGATAAATCCAGCGAACAAATCAATTCACCGGACCTGATTTAGCGCCTGAAAAACGGCGCTAAATCATGCCGGTGATTTCTGATGTTCTTTTTTTGAATGAGGAGCCGGAAAGACTCTAATATTGTTGATTTTCAGTCCATGAATCCAGAATATGACCAAGTATCATATATTCTGGCAAGGGATCGGAAAAAGTTATAGATTATACTTTGAATTCTCTTCCTATTTTGTTTGTGGGATCTCCTTCAGTTATCATTTCATTCAAAATTTGTTTGTCATTCCCCGTTGGCAAGATGCCCCTTAAAATGACATAAGCAACCTGCTCCCCGGCCGTATTGAAAAATTTACCTTTGGCTTCGGCCCGGCCGTTGGTTTCCAGTCGGGTAAGGATGATTTTGCATGTGATGGTGTCGTTAAAATATACCGGACGAATAAATTTAAAATCCATTCCCGAGGCTAGCCAGCCTACCTGCCCACCGAACTCACAAATCATTCCCCCCACCAGAAGTCCGTGGCAGATTAATCCGTCCATCCTCTTGGCCCGGGTCCAGCGCTCATCGTAGTGGACCGGATTGTAATCCCGGGTCAGGTCGCCAAAAAGATGAGTTTCCTCCTGGCTGAACGTTCTTGTGATCACAAAGGTATCGCCAGTTTCCAGACCGTTTACAGCTTTTTTCCGAAGATTTACATGCATGCCAGGCCTCTCAATAAATTATAGTTGCCATATTCAAATTAATATTTGACAAATTCAATATAAGGTGTTTAAGTATTAAAAATCAATATAAATTTTGAAAAGGAGGTATGGATGGTCGTAAACCGAATTCGGGCATTTAACCGATTTTACACTGGAAAAATCGGGTTGATCACCAATCGTTTTCTTAAAAGTAAATATTCACTTGTTCAGGCTAGGTTGCTATATGAACTCAGCCATGCTTCCCCCCTCCATGCTGCAGATATGGCGCGTGATTTGGGGCTTTCTGCGGATTATCTTAGCAAAACCCTTTCCAAGTTTGAGTCCGAGGGGCTTATCACCCGAACACCGTCCCCAAAGGATTCCAGAAAACAAGTGCTTAATCTGACTCAGACTGGCAGAGCAGCGTATTCGAAATTAAAAGAGACATCAAACCTCCATATTTCATCTCTGATTGAGACATTAACCCCAGAAGAAAAATTAGACATGGTGAATGCCATGGGTCGAATAGAAGAAATTCTGACACCCAAAAAAGGAGGGTTGGTGACTATCAGATCACACAGACCGGGTGATATTGGCTACGTCATTCATCGCCATGGAGTGATTTATGCCCGAGAGTACGGGTTCAATGCAGAATTTGACGCCTATGTTGCCAATGGAATGGCAGCTTTTATCGAAAATAAAAGGCCAACTGAACACCTCTGGATTGCAGAAATCCGGGAGCGTTTCGCAGGTTCCGTTGCCATTGTCGGCCACGATGCCCATACAGCACAATTGAGATGGCTCATTGTGGAGCCCGAAGCACGTCAAAGAGGAATTGGAAAACAACTGGTCAAACAGGCCGTCCGTTTTGCAGGAGACAATGGATACCGTTCCGTTATATTGTGGACCATTGATTTTTTGGATTCTGCCCGCCATATATACGCCAATAGCGAATTTCAATTGGTTGAAACCAAAGTCAGTCAAGCCTGGGGGAAAACTCTTACCGAAGAATGCTGGCAGCTTAATCTGGGTTGACTCGGCTGAACAAAACGGTACAGTTGGTTTGTTGCCACAAATTACGATTTATACATTTTTCGTTCCCGTTCAGAGAGATGGTTGGTAAAATCAAGAATATTCATTATAATTCTGATAGCCTTGATACATCGGGATTAAAGATTATAGGAGAATAAAAAGAACAAATCGCTGGAGTGGGACCGGGCGTACTGCTCACTTTTTGCAGAAGCCCGTGGTTAAAGAAAATTTAAACTTATGGCTGAGTCTCTGGGTTTTAGCGCCCGGCCCCTCAGCTCAGGCGTTAGCCACAGGAGGCAGCTTGAAACACATAGTATCATTCAGCGGCGGGAAAGACTCAACTGCCATGCTCCACCGCTTGCTCAGTCAAGGTATTCCGGTGAGCCACGTCCTTTACTTTGAGACGGAATTGGATTTCCCGCAGATGAAAGCGCACCTCGATCTTGTTTCAAAGAATACCGGGATGCCCATCATCCGCGTTCGTTACTACCGCTATTTTGAGGAGATGCTTGCTCTTTGGGGGTGGCCGAAAACTTCCGGCGGGTGGTGTGCTGCCCGTAAGCACAGCACGTGCCTCAAATATATTCGCGGCATAAAGGGAGACAAAATAGAGTACATTGGGTTTTCAGCCGATGAAGTTAAGCGTACCCAAACCAAATGGATGCTGGATCGCAAGTGGCCGGTCAAGTTCCCGCTCATTGACCTGGGTATGGGAGAAGCTGATAGTTTAGCGTATTGCCGGTCTCTTGGATATCACTGGGACGGGCTCTATGATGTGCAGAATAGGGTGTCATGCTTCTGTTGTCCCAAGGGCGGGAAGGCAAAGCGTGAGGTGATCAGATCAAATTTCCCTGATCTGTGGGAGGAATGGCAGAGGCTTGATGAAGTGGCTAACCAGCGCATAGAGCGGACGGCAAAAAGCGCCGCCGCTCATGCTTAACGTTGTGCTTTATAGCCGAGTAATTTAAGCCTCGACTAATTTTAATTTTCATAAGGAATATTATGGAACAAAAATATCAAATATTTTTAATGCTATTTAAACAATTAAAATCTGCCATAGGACATGCCCCCAAAAAACTTAAGTGGTTGCCAAAAGAAAAACAAGAGATTGCGGACCTCTGCTACAAATTAGATCAAACATTCAAGGAAATTGATCGACATTTATCTAATCAATCAAATAGATCAGCAACTGTCCCATCGGGTTTTTCCCAGAATTTGGAGGAATACAAAAGCAAGTATATGGATAAAGTTAACGCGATCGCCTCTCCTTTACACGATAAATATATTAAAAACGCGTTAGATCAATTAATTTGTCAAGCCAAATCTGCAGGACAGTCAAAAGAAGAATGCTTAAATACCGTTATCGAGAGTGTTTCCCAATATACAAAACCAGGGCATTCTTTTAATCCTACCATTGACGATGCCTCTTTTTTATTAGAGCATCTTCTTTCTATGGCTGAAGATATTGCTGGAGATGGAATGTTTGGACTCGGTGACAAGCATCTTGGTGCCATGCAATACTATGAAAATGTGATTGGTGTAGATCTTAAGGGAATAAATAACAGATGGAACAAAATCCCTAATCTATATATATCAGACAGAATAAATAAAAAAACTGATAAACTAATTGAACTCTACAATGAAGCAGCCAGGTGCCATATTTTTGGGTTAAACGTAGCTGCTACAGCCATGTGTCGATCACTGCTTGAGTACATTCTTGTTGAATACTATAAGATAAAAGAAGAAAATTTGAAGAAAGTGATAATTTTTGCTGAAAAAAAATTTAAAAAAATACGAACTTTAAATTTGGACACATTAAGAGAGGCTGGAAACTCCGTAATGCATGATTATGAAAATAAATCGAAAATAGAGGATCAAGCAGTGGTGGGATATTTGATGACCATCCGTTCTTTGGTTGATCATTTATCATCTTCACAGAAATAAATTTTGCACAACGAATAAGGTTAGATTGTGAGAGCGGAGCGAACCACAATCTGAACCGTTTGTTGGACAAGCCCGGTTACTATATATAGAAAACAGCTTTTTTGAAAGAGGCAGCTTGATCAGGACAGAAGTGAGACAGGGATTTTCTGCTTCTGCCCATATGCTCTTTGAAATAGATTTGCCTGAAGAACAAGGCTTTCAGAAGCGGAATATGCAGTTTTTTTGCGCATAGGTGTCCATTACCGGGGAAACCGGGCTTTTTCATAAACCGGTGATGTTGGCTCTGGGTTACATAACGATTTCTCCGTGTTCGCTCATGTAAGGCAGGTGGACCTGCTTCGCCGGCGGTTTTGCTATTTTTGTCAGGACAATTTTCATGGCCGCTCCGCATACCGGGCAGGTAATTGTTGGCCGTTCTTTCAATTTCTTGGCAAACATATTGAGCGGATTAACCCGGAGCACCATCTGCAAAAAACAGATGAGCTTTTTGCTGCATGGATGGAGAAAACCGTAACACCTGGCCCTTCGAAAGCCCTTGGGCAGCACATGGAGCATGAGCAGATAGAGGAAATATTCCCCGGTGACGGTCCTGCTTCTGTATTGCCCGGTTTTGGCATGGAGATACCTGAAGGTGACCATGCCGTTTTCGCATTGCAGAATATCCTGTTCCCGGATGACGCCCCGGTAGAGATATCTGCCAAGATAAATGATTGCCTTGTCGCCGTTGCCGACGTCTTTGCAGTCAACGACCCACTGTTTCGGGCAATCTTCTGGCACGCTCAGCCCGTGGTCAACAATGGCCTGGAGGATCTTTGCTCTGAAGACTTGCGCCAGAGCCTTGTGGCTGAAAAGATACCCGGAAGATTTGACCCGCCATAATGCTGTTTTTGTATTGATGCTTGCCCCCGGCATGACAACATGAATGTGGGGATGATAGTCGAGTGCTCTTGAATGGGTATGGAGTATGGTGGTAAAGCCGGCTGCTCCACCGAGTTTTTTGTCTTTTTGGGTAAATGTTTTCAGGAGATCCTGGACGCAGGCAAACATGAGGGAATAGATTGTTGCCTGATTTTTCCAGGCAAGATCCCTGAGCTGTTTGGGGAGGGTGAAGGTGATCAGATAGTATTGAGCCGGTAAGCGCTTGCTCAACTGATTCTCGATCCACTGCCGGTTTTCATGGTTCTGGCAATGGGGACAGTTCCTGTGACCACAGGAATGTGGAATATAGACCTGTTTTCCGCAGTTGTGATCCGTACATTTCGCCAGCATGTGCGGGCCATATTCTTGTCTGCATTGTGCCATGGTCTGCAGAGCCTTTGTATGGCTTGGCAGGACGGAATTCTCGTATCGGTCCAAAAAGCGGTCCCTGAATTCATTGATAATCGAGGAGAGCAGAATCATTTGACCCCTCCCCATGTTATATCAAAGGTGTTGGCCAGCGTATTGACGGCCTGGCTGGCATTGTTTCCGGTATTGGAAGTCAGATGGGTGTATCTGGTGGTGGTCAGGACACTGACATGGCCCAGGATCTGTTGTAATTCAATGAGATCAACGCCTGCTTCCAGCATATGCGTTGCATAGCTGTGCCGCAGGGAATGGCATGAAATTTTTTTTTATGCCGAGTTGTCTGACAACGGCTTTCATGGCGGTCTGGATGCCGCCTCTGTCCAGTGGCTGCTGAACCAGGTGGGCATTATTCAGACCTCTTTTCCGGCTTGGAAAAAGGAAATGGGGATGTTTGTGAACCTGCCAGAAATTTCTCAGCACGCGCAGAGTATTTTCAGGCAGCGGCACCAGCCGGTCTTTGTTGCCCTTGGCGTCGCGAATATGAACTCGCATATTGACGGAGTCGATATCACCGACAGTCAGCCTGATTCCTTCGCCAAGGCGCAGCCCCATGCTGTAGGTGGTAAAGAAAAAGACTTTGTAGCTCAACTTGTTGGTTTCGGCGAACAGCCGGTTGAGCTGCTCAATGGATAGAATATCCGGGATCCTGGATGTTCTTGGCGGTTTGATTAAGGGGATGTCTTCCCAGGTTTTGTTCAGTACCCTGGCGTAAAAGAACTTCAGACCATACAGATCGAGCTTGACCGTACTCCAGGAATGGCATTCCAGAAGCTCATTAAAATAGTCAAGCAACTGGTCGGATGTAAGATTGACGATCCTGCAATCGAAATAGTTTCCGATTCGCCTGATCGCCCTTGAGTACGCCTCAATGGTTTTTGGCCGTAATCCATTGAGTTTCAGGTATTTCTGGTGCTTCCGGTAATACTTGTTGAATTGCGAATTTTTTGGCATGGTGGTATCCATTGTAATCTCCTCCTTGTAATGATTGAAATGAAAGGCAAATGCGCCTTCCTTGATGATTTCTTTTTATTACAAAGTTGGAGGAGATTACAGCAGGTTAATCTGGGAGAAAAAAAATCGCTGGAATTGTCTGCCGCGTAGCGGCTTCGTCCAACAACAGCATCAACTCGGGCTGGAAAAAGCTGCGCCGCTTCGCTATGCAGCTTTTTCCAGCCGGTTATGCTGAGCGTTCGGCGGGAAAGCACGATAGAAAAGGGCTCAGGAGACAAAGTCATGGCATTAAAGATCGGAGAATCAGTGGTTGTGAAGTCTGGTATTGTAGATCCGGATTTCGGGACAGATATAGGCGGTTGGCAAGGACGTGTGAAGGAGGTTGATGACGATACAGTCTTCATTGAATGGGACAGCATCACGCTTCGAAACATGGGGATGGACCTTGTGATCCGGTGTGAGAACGAGAATCTTGACTGGGAGGTCATGACGCTCAGTCAGCGGGAGGTAGAGAGGACCAATAGCCGCGATTCCGAGCGCGACGTAGAAGCAGTGGCAGCTTCTCTCAGATATGAAATGATTGACGATCCACGGCTTGACGCCGAACATGACGCTTGAGCGGGACCGGGAAAAGCCATGCCACTTTTGAGAGCCAATGTTTTTATGAGCTTAATAGCCCTTAAGTACCGAGGTAACCATTTCCCGGCCCCTCAGCTGAACGTTGGCAGATCAATCAGGAGCTAAAGACACAAATGGCGGGATGGGGAATATAAAGAACGTAATTAAAAAATCTTAAAGTTAAGGAGGTATTACTTATGAGAATGTGCAAACACATAATGACGGTTGTCTTTATTATTCTGATATCTACGACTACATATAGTCAGTCTGAAAGCCAGTATGTCGTATATGATGGGGATAAACTAACAACAGGCTTCGATTTAGGTGTTGACTCCTCTGAAGGAATGCATGGATGGTTCAAAGACAGCGGAAACGAATTTGTTATGAACTACCCTTCTGGACAGACTTGGGGGGCTGTCTTTATTACAGTCGGCAAAGCCAAATCCTCTCCCCAAGAAAGGCAGTTTAAAAATTTCTCTAATTTTAAAACCCTTATCATATCGATGAAAGGTGCTAAGGGGGGAGAAATAGTCGAAATAGGAATAAAAGATAGAACAGATCCAGACGACGGATCAGAGACGAAAAAGAAAGTAACTTTAACCAATATGTATTCTGAATATCGCTTTGCATTACATGAGTTTAAAACAGCAGATCTTCAGAATTTGTATGTGATCACTGAATTCGTCTTCGGTAAAAGTTTTCCTTGTGAGATATTTGTGAATTCGATCAAATTCCAGTGATGTTCAAGTGAATGAATCTATGATACCGGAGAAACAGAACGGTGTTTTCCCTCGTTGGGGTGTTATTTGGCGAGAAACATTACCGATAATAATCAGTTGTCTCTCTCTTGTGGTTGCTGCACTCGCCTTGATTATTAATTACCATTCAACGCAAAACACGGTGAGACCACTTCTGCATATGGCTATCGGGGATTCGCAATCTCCGGTACCATACTTCGGTCTCTTTGTTCGCAACAACGGTATGGGACCAGCTAGAATCAAATCTATCAATATTCGTTTTGATGGGAAACCTATTGCGAAAGCAAGAGACGTATCGAAGGCTATTGCAGAAGCTGGATTTCCTGGTCGCCCAATAGATTTTGAGATTCTTGCGGAGCCTATTGACAATGAGAGTGTCTTAGGGGCAGGGCAAGAGGTTCTGTTGTTTGCAGGTAGTAAAAAACAGATCCCCAATCTTTTTGAGCTGGAGATCATATTGAAGCGTGTTCATGCGCACATAACGAATAAGGTTAGATTGTGAGAGCGGAGCGAACCACAATCTGAACCGTTTGTTGGACAAGCCCGGTTACTATATATAGAAAACAGCTTTTTTGAAAGAGGCAGCTTGATCAGGACAGAAGTGAGACAGGGATTTTCTGCTTCTGCCCATATGCTCTTTGAAATAGATTTGCCTGAAGAACAAGGCTTTCAGAAGCGGAATATGCAGTTTTTTTGCGCATAGGTGTCCATTACCGGGGAAACCGGGCTTTTTCATAAACCGGTGATGTTGGCTCTGGGTTACATAACGATTTCTCCGTGTTCGCTCATGTAAGGCAGGTGGACCTGCTTCGCCGGCGGTTTTGCTATTTTTGTCAGGACAATTTTCATGGCCGCTCCGCATACCGGGCAGGTAATTGTTGGCCGTTCTTTCAATTTCTTGGCAAACATATTGAGCGGATTAACCCGGAGCACCATCTGCAAAAAACAGATGAGCTTTTTGCTGCATGGATGGAGAAAACCGTAACACCTGGCCCTTCGAAAGCCCTTGGGCAGCACATGGAGCATGAGCAGATAGAGGAAATATTCCCCGGTGACGGTCCTGCTTCTGTATTGCCCGGTTTTGGCATGGAGATACCTGAAGGTGACCATGCCGTTTTCGCATTGCAGAATATCCTGTTCCCGGATGACGCCCCGGTAGAGATATCTGCCAAGATAAATGATTGCCTTGTCGCCGTTGCCGACGTCTTTGCAGTCAACGACCCACTGTTTCGGGCAATCTTCTGGCACGCTCAGCCCGTGGTCAACAATGGCCTGGAGGATCTTTGCTCTGAAGACTTGCGCCAGAGCCTTGTGGCTGAAAAGATACCCGGAAGATTTGACCCGCCATAATGCTGTTTTTGTATTGATGCTTGCCCCCGGCATGACAACATGAATGTGAGGATGATAGTCGAGTGCTCTTGAATGGGTATGGAGTATGGTGGTAAAGCCGGCTGCTCCACCGAGTTTTTTGTCTTTTTGGGTAAATGTTTTCAGGAGATCCTGGACGCAGGCAAACATGAGGGAATAGATTGTTGCCTGATTTTTCCAGGCAAGATCCCTGAGCTGTTTGGGGAGGGTGAAGGTGATCAGATAGTATTGAGCCGGTAAGCGCTTGCTCAACTGATTCTCGATCCACTGCCGGTTTTCATGGTTCTGGCAATGGGGACAGTTCCTGTGGCCACAGGAATGTGGAATATAGACCTGTTTTCCGCAGTTGTGATCCGTACATTTCGCCAGCATGTGCGGGCCATATTCTTGTCTGCATTGTGCCATGGTCTGCAGAGCCTTTGTATGGCTTGGCAGGACGGAATTCTCGTATCGGTCCAAAAAGCGGTCCCTGAATTCATTGATAATCGAGGAGAGCAGAATCATTTGACCCCTCCCCATGTTATATCAAAGGTGTTGGCCAGCGTATTGACGGCCTGGCTGGCATTGTTTCCGGTATTGGAAGTCAGATGGGTGTATCTGGTGGTGGTCAGGACACTGACATGGCCCAGGATCTGTTGTAATTCAATGAGATCAACGCCTGCTTCCAGCATATGCGTTGCATAGCTGTGCCGCAGGGAATGGCATGAAATTTTTTTTTATGCCGAGTTGTCTGACAACGGCTTTCATGGCGGTCTGGATGCCGCCTCTGTCCAGTGGCTGCTGAACCAGGTGGGCATTATTCAGACCTCTTTTCCGGCTTGGAAAAAGGAAATGGGGATGTTTGTGAACCTGCCAGAAATTTCTCAGCACGCGCAGAGTATTTTCAGGCAGCGGCACCAGCCGGTCTTTGTTGCCCTTGGCGTCGCGAATATGAACTCGCATATTGACGGAGTCGATATCACCGACAGTCAGCCTGATTCCTTCGCCAAGGCGCAGCCCCATGCTGTAGGTGGTAAAGAAAAAGACTTTGTAGCTCAACTTGTTGGTTTCGGCGAACAGCCGGTTGAGCTGCTCAATGGATAGAATATCCGGGATCCTGGATGTTCTTGGCGGTTTGATTAAGGGGATGTCTTCCCAGGTTTTGTCCAGTACCCTGGCGTAAAAGAACTTCAGACCATACAGATCGAGCTTGACCGTACTCCAGGAATGGCATTCCAGAAGCTCATTAAAATAGTCAAGCAACTGGTCGGATGTAAGATTGACGATCCTGCAATCGAAATAGTTTCCGATTCGCCTGATCGCCCTTGAGTACGCCTCAATGGTTTTTGGCCGTAATCCATTGAGTTTCAGGTATTTCTGGTGCTTCCGGTAATACTTGTTGAATTGCGAATTTTTTGGCATGGTGGTATCCATTGTAATCTCCTCCTTGTAATGATTGAAATGAAAGGCAAATGCGCCTTCCTTGATGATTTCTTTTTATTACAAAGTTGGAGGAGATTACAGCAGGTTAATCTGGGAGAAAAAAATCGCTGGAATTGTCTGCCGCGTAGCGGCTTCGTCCAACATATTCATCAATTGCTGGAAAGGACTATGACCTCTGGTTTCCGAACAGAAAGGATTACGAAAAAGAATAGAATCAATCCTTAACCAGTGATACTACGAAAACGATGCCAACCAGGCAATCCAGCCGACCTCGTACCTCGGCGGCTGATTTTTTCGTTATGTTTTTAAATCGATGCTGAAGTTTATCAAATCGTATATTGCGCATTGGAATTGGATGAAAGCCCACTCTTTCATGGGTAATATTTCTCCAGATTTAGCTTTGGTCGCTATCAAAAGAGCCGTTAAATACGAACCTGATGAAGTAAATTTGCCAAGATATATGGAGCTCCAGGGTCATATTGAATCACAACTAGCCTGGATTCCCATGTTAGCTTTTTGACTTAACACCATGGAGCTTTAGCCAAAGACAAACTGGAGTTTTTTTCTCCCGAGCCATGGTATCGGAACATCAATATTTTCATAGTCCGCCGCGATCAGGAAGGGGTTGCACGCCCGCTTCTGGAACTTTACGATGATTTCCTTTTTTGTAATGATAACAGTGGCGGTCGCATCTATGAAGTCCCTGAATATATGACGAGATTTGGCTTTTTGATATCTACTGCCGAGCTTGGAACCGAGTAAGCGATAGAGACTGCTGGCCATCAGGGTAAGCTGGAGGTCAAGGTTCACTTTCATGGCTACCGCTGAAGACAGGGCATCCATGTGGAAGAAGTCGATTCCGTCGGCAATATTGTTCTCAATGATCATTCGCTCGGCATACCGCTGGATGAGTTTGCGGGCCGATCGCGTCATCTGATTGGTCAATAAGAAAGTGGGGTCTTCATGGCCCAGATCTGTAATTACAATCTGTCGAATTGGCCCATCATAATCCTTCAGGTCTATAGTGCTGTCAAGGATTCTGGGAGTCTTGTAGATGCGGGACACACTCTCTAATTCAATGCGCCTCCATGAAGAGACCGGCTCACTTCGAACCTGTTGAAGCATTTTTCTGGAGCGGCGCCGCAAGGTCATGAACTGTGCTCCCAACTGGTTCAATTTGTTCAGGTTGGCGTAAGTTGTCAGTTTCGAATCAAAAATCAGTTCGCCGGGCAAATGACCGGTTCGTTCTTTCCAATAATCGATGAATTTGAGGATTTCATCGTTTTGATCCTCTTTTCGGACATCGGCATTGCCGTAGCAGAAAACCCGGGTTGATGCGTCCTGAGCCACAAAAGCCAGAACGCCTTTTTGACGTCTGCTCCGTTTTGAGACATAATGTTTCTCAACCAGGGCCTCTTCACCATGAAAAGGGATCGTGTGAAAGTCCAGGTCAAAAGAGGTGCCTTGGTCGAGACCCAGATTGGCCATGGCGTCAAACCAGCGGCGCATCATTCGTGGATAGGATCTGGGATCCACCCGGCAACTGTATTCAGTTTGGAAAGCCCTTTTGGGGATGATATTCAAGCCGGCAAACAGGGCCAATCCTTCGTCAAGAACGTAGCTCATGACATGGCTATGACGGGCTGAGCCGAAAAGTTTCGACCTGTGTGGTTAAGAATTGTTAATTTTCGCAATGAGTTGCTGATGATGCAGAAAGGGCTGGACGTTTACGCCTATTAATGTCATGATTTGGTAGATCTATATCTCCATGGAAAAGAGGAGGAACTGCCAAATGGGCAAATACAATGTGAAGGTTAACATTGAGCTGATCGAATGTGATGACGATGTCAGGGAGCATGGTCCGGTAAAGGAGAAGAATGGCGGCTTTACGATGACGATCAGTGAACAGGATGCAATGAGTATTGACAAGTGTGAGCAATCGGTCTTACTGGCGGCGCATCCCACAATACGTGATGCGATATCAAAACACTTGTCCGAGGTCTCAAAAAAAAGGCTTTTAAAGAAGCCGGAACAGGAGAAGTCGTAGCGAATCCGAAACCGTACAAGGTGGACGGTGAAGTAGGCCGGTTTGAGTTTGTAACACACCGGGTTGGGGCTGAATACGATACAAGCAAAGATATTTTTCCTGAATTGAAAGGTAAGGAGTTTTACAAGACGACAGGTTTTAAAGAAATTGCAATGAGTTATGGAGACACAGAGCAATCATACCGCAAGACAGCAGAATTGATCAACCGGATTCGCTACCAGGACCAAGGGGGAACGCCTTATCGAACCCTTCAAGAGAATACGGAGAAAGAAGGATCCCATGTGATCGATTATTTGGAAGAAAAAACAAGGCGGATTTTGGAAAAGAACGGGTTTGGTGAAAATGGCGTTTACAATGGGAGTAATCCCGATTATGTGCGGAATGACCCGGTCACCCTGGATAGGGATAAAATCCGTGAGGCGGCGGAGAAATGCGTTGCAAGCGATATTCGAGAAGAGGCTTTGGAGAACTGTGTCTGCTATGAAGACCCTGAAAAGACGACGAATGTTTCCATAGACGATGTGAATGTTAAAAGGCAGGAAGAAAACCGTCAAAAAGGTGGAAGATCTGAAGAGAGAAAACTGAAGTATGTTCACAATACGATTGCCCACGTTTCCAATGCAGATGGTGCGTATACGTTGAACGGTTATGGGATAAAGACAGTCCTTTGCTATTTGATAGCCTTTGTCTTCAATAATGGCCTGATTGGAAACCGCTTGCAGTTCTTCACGGATGGTCATAAGACGCTAAACGAGACGATTCTCAAATGCTTCAATTGGTGCAAAGATATAGGGATCATTCTGGATTGGTATCACTTGGAGAAGAAATGCAAAGAGCAACTGAGCATGGCCATGAAAGGCAGAATCATCAGGAATGATACGTTGGAGAGACTTCTCCCGTTATTATGGAACGGTTTGACGGATAAAGCCATGGCGCTGCTCGAAGAAATGGAACCCAGTCAAATAAAGAACGAATCTGTATTGGAAAAGCTGGTGCAATATCTCCATCGAAACAAACCTTATATTCCGTGTTATGCGATAAGGAAACAGCTGGGTCTTCGAAATTCGAGCAATATTGGAGAGAAGATGAATGATCTCATCGTTTCTGAACGCCAGAAGCATAACGGAATGAGTTGGTCGAAACCAGGCTCTGTCGCGCTTGCTTCGCTGACGGCACTGAAAAGAAACCGAGAGACAAAGAACTGGTTCGAGAAAAACGAACTTGAATTCAAACTCGTCGCCAACTCAACTTGGTAGCGGCTGTAGGTTCTGGATCTTCAACCGCACAGGTCGAAAAGTTTCAAGCCCAGGAGAGAACGGATGGCGTGTCCGGCAGGAATCATCTTTGACCCGGGAAATCCAACATCATCAAGGATTTCATCCAGAGGGATGTTTGCAAGGAAAGGCATGAAGAGGAAAAGACCACCGAATTTGGTCTGTATCTTTCGGGGAGACAAATCCAGCTGTCTTACATCTGCAGTAGCGCCTGCGGTCGGTTTAGTGGTCGCAGGCCTTTCTTCGTCGTATCTTCGTGGTAGCCTGGCAAAGCCCTCATCTTTCAAAATATATGAAACGCTCACAGGGCTTATTTTATGACCCTCTTTTGCAAGGACATCGCTAATATCGTAGATGGACAAATTCTGTTTTCTCAAAGTGATCACGTTCTCTCGAACCCTGTCCTTCTTGGGGGCAGTGTGTGGGCCTTTAGCAGGAGAAACAAAAAACTTTCGATCCGGGTTTTGCCGAAACTGGTGAGCCAGGACACGAAAGCTCCCTTCGGTGTATCCGAACCTTTGGGCCGCTTCCTTGCTGGTAACGCCATCGACAAAGAATGCTCTCAAGGCCTCATATTGCCGATGGGTAGCATTTACGGGTTCCAGGAAAATGCGTGCCCAGTTCGTTAGCTGTTCTTGTGAACTGTTTAACATATTTCCACTATGTCATATAAATGCTCCTTTGTAAAGAGAAAATTGGAAAGAAGCGAAAAAGCCATAGAAAAAGGTTGTCTGGGTTTATTTTACCTTCAATCTTGGACCTCTAAGCGGCTTTGAAATATTTTAACATAGTGGCGATATGTTCATAAGTAAATTGATGACATAATATACTATCGGGCAAAATATAGCTGTCGTCGCTGATTTCCCTTACTGAGTGTTAGACAAAGCGGGCTCCGTGGGAATCCAGGCTAGGAAATCGGAAATTGGCGGTTCAAACTTTTTTTCAGCAAGTAAAATTATAGAGGTACATGCTGAAAGTTTCAAAGTTGGCGAGAGCAAAGAATTGAAGGACAGAATTTTATTGGCAATAGAAGAAATACAAAATCGGGTAACATAACGAATAAGGTTAGATTGTGAGAGCGGAGCGAACCACAATCTGAACCGTTTGTTGGACAAGCCCGGTTACTATATATAGAAAACAGCTTTTTTGAAAGAGGCAGCTTGATCAGGACAGAAGTGAGACAGGGATTTTCTGCTTCTGCCCATATGCTCTTTGAAATAGATTTGCCTGAAGAACAAGGCTTTCAGAAGCGGAATATGCAGTTTTTTTGCGCATAGGTGTCCATTACCGGGGAAACCGGGCTTTTTCATAAACCGGTGATGTTGGCTCTGGGTTACATAACGATTTCTCCGTGTTCGCTCATGTAAGGCAGGTGGACCTGCTTCGCCGGCGGTTTTGCTATTTTTGTCAGGACAATTTTCATGGCCGCTCCGCATACCGGGCAGGTAATTGTTGGCCGTTCTTTCAATTTCTTGGCAAACATATTGAGCGGATTAACCCGGAGCACCATCTGCAAAAAACAGATGAGCTTTTTGCTGCATGGATGGAGAAAACCGTAACACCTGGCCCTTCGAAAGCCCTTGGGCAGCACATGGAGCATGAGCAGATAGAGGAAATATTCCCCGGTGACGGTCCTGCTTCTGTATTGCCCGGTTTTGGCATGGAGATACCTGAAGGTGACCATGCCGTTTTCGCATTGCAGAATATCCTGTTCCCGGATGACGCCCCGGTAGAGATATCTGCCAAGATAAATGATTGCCTTGTCGCCGTTGCCGACGTCTTTGCAGTCAACGACCCACTGTTTCGGGCAATCTTCTGGCACGCTCAGCCCGTGGTCAACAATGGCCTGGAGGATCTTTGCTCTGAAGACTTGCGCCAGAGCCTTGTGGCTGAAAAGATACCCGGAAGATTTGACCCGCCATAATGCTGTTTTTGTATTGATGCTTGCCCCCGGCATGACAACATGAATGTGGGGATGATAGTCGAGTGCTCTTGAATGGGTATGGAGTATGGTGGTAAAGCCGGCTGCTCCACCGAGTTTTTTGTCTTTTTGGGTAAATGTTTTCAGGAGATCCTGGACGCAGGCAAACATGAGGGAATAGATTGTTGCCTGATTTTTCCAGGCAAGATCCCTGAGCTGTTTGGGGAGGGTGAAGGTGATCAGATAGTATTGAGCCGGTAAGCGCTTGCTCAACTGATTCTCGATCCACTGCCGGTTTTCATGGTTCTGGCAATGGGGACAGTTCCTGTGGCCACAGGAATGTGGAATATAGACCTGTTTTCCGCAGTTGTGATCCGTACATTTCGCCAGCATGTGCGGGCCATATTCTTGTCTGCATTGTGCCATGGTCTGCAGAGCCTTTGTATGGCTTGGCAGGACGGAATTCTCGTATCGGTCCAAAAAGCGGTCCCTGAATTCATTGATAATCGAGGAGAGCAGAATCATTTGACCCCTCCCCATGTTATATCAAAGGTGTTGGCCAGCGTATTGACGGCCTGGCTGGCATTGTTTCCGGTATTGGAAGTCAGATGGGTGTATCTGGTGGTGGTCAGGACACTGACATGGCCCAGGATCTGTTGTAATTCAATGAGATCAACGCCTGCTTCCAGCATATGCGTTGCATAGCTGTGCCGCAGGGAATGGCATGAAATTTTTTTTTATGCCGAGTTGTCTGACAACGGCTTTCATGGCGGTCTGGATGCCGCCTCTGTCCAGTGGCTGCTGAACCAGGTGGGCATTATTCAGACCTCTTTTCCGGCTTGGAAAAAGGAAATGGGGATGTTTGTGAACCTGCCAGAAATTTCTCAGCACGCGCAGAGTATTTTCAGGCAGCGGCACCAGCCGGTCTTTGTTGCCCTTGACGTCGCGAATATGAACTCGCATATTGACGGAGTCGATATCACCGACAGTCAGCCTGATTCCTTCGCCAAGGCGCAGCCCCATGCTGTAGGTGGTAAAGAAAAAGACTTTGTAGCTCAACTTGTTGGTTTCGGCGAACAGCCGGTTGAGCTGCTCAATGGATAGAATATCCGGGATCCTGGATGTTCTTGGCGGTTTGATTAAGGGGATGTCTTCCCAGGTTTTGTTCAGTACCCTGGCGTAAAAGAACTTCAGACCATACAGATCGAGTTTGACCGTACTCCAGGAATGGCATTCCAGAAGCTCATTAAAATAGTCAAGCAACTGGTCGGATGTAAGATTGACGATCCTGCAATCGAAATAGTTTCCGATTCGCCTGATCGCCCTTGAGTACGCCTCAATGGTTTTTGGCCGTAATCCATTGAGTTTCAGGTATTTCTGGTGCTTCCGGTAATACTTGTTGAATTGCGAATTTTTTGGCATGGTGGTATCCATTGTAATCTCCTCCTTGTAATGATTGAAATGAAAGGCAAATGCGCCTTCCTTGATGATTTCTTTTTATTACAAAGTTGGAGGAGATTACAGCAGGTTAATCTGGGAGAAAAAAATCGCTGGAATTGTCTGCCGCGTAGCGGCTTCGTCCAACAAACGCTTTCACCCAGACCGGGCGGGCCTTGGCATTTTTTAGGAAACCAGTTCTGGCCCAAAGCATAGCACTTTTTTAGAGCTCATTCAGTGTTTTCGCCCGTCCGGTGAGTCTCGGCATAGCAAGGAAATAAACAGACATTTCCCTGCTATGCCTGCGATTCTCGCGGCACAACAGCGCCCGTTAAGTGAAGGAATTAATGAAAACGGCCATCCTCATTTTTTGTAGCATTTTCTTCTTTGCTTTAAATGGGCTATGCCAATCTCAAGAATCTGCCCATAATTGGTTGGATAGCTACGAAAACTATAAAGAAATAATGCTCAGAAAAAATGCAGCCCAAATAAATAAGTGTGAAGGTCTACTTCATCATATTTTGAAGACAATTGATGAAAATAGTTTTTGTTCCAACGATGATGATTGCACTCTTGTTAACAAATTACCATTTGGTGAAGCGGTACCCATTCGGTTAGAAATCAGTGAGACACTTATCAAAAGTATGAATGAGTTTAATGAACAATGTTATAATCCAGAATTAGTTTTTTGGAATACTACAAATTCATTGCATCGACCGGTATGTTGGGAAAAGAGATGTATGGTATTTACTAAATCAAGTAAGTAAACACTTAACCAGCGGTTTCACACCCGACCGCTCGTACCTCGCGGCCGGTGAACCGCGACGTTGGGCGACCCAAATAACAAAATAGGAGAATTTAAATAATGAGATTTTGGATATCTGAGTATTTTGACAGGCACCCTTTTCAAAAAAGAATCGGATCTTGGTGGTTCCGAAAGGGTTTTCCTATTCCTGAAAAAACGAAACGACAAATGATAAACCAGATTCATACAGAGATGATCATTCGACTTATGGATATCGTGGTAAAAGAAGGAAGCCTTTCTTTGGAAAAAGCCTTGAAGGTTCATTACCAAATTGGACAAGAGTTGGCTGAAGAAACAAAAGATATGCTAAAACCAAATCCTTATGATGCTGAGGATTTATCATATATTATTGATTTCCTGCATGGTTTATTGGACATAAAAAATAAAAAAGTCCAAAACTCTAAAAATAATGAGGCGGTGTCACATTGGTATTCTTGTCCCCTCTCAAAAAGACTAAAAGAGCTTCAAAACGGTGGTGGGCCGTATTATTGCCATTTATATCAAGAAATGTATAAAGGAGTACTGAATAAAATAAATCCAAAAGCTTTTGCCAATGATCTATCACTCACTCAATCTCAGGGAAATGATTTTTGTGAGCTTAGAACCTGGATTACATAATTGTGCTGGGTATTATGTATACTATTTCAAATAAATCACCCAACAAAAGTTTCAATCCGACTTTTTTCGCCGCTACGCTATGAAAAAAGCGGATTAAACATGCGTTATCCATGCCATCAACTGGCACAAGGAGTAAGTTTTAATGCAGACCAAGATACTACAAGATGGAACCGAGTCATTCGAAGTTTCGGTACACGAAGCCACTATAAATTCTCCAGTGGTACTTTTCGCGGTGGGAGCTGGTGGCCAGCCTGAACGTTATGCTACGCTTATGGACACTTTGGCTGAATCCGGCTGTATGATTGTTGCGCCGCATTTCGATAGACTCGCATCTCCGGTTCCAAGGGAAGAGGAGTTGACTCTTCGGGCAAGGCGTTTGTCTCTCGCTCTTGACGCATTCGTTAAGCCCGGCATAACGGCGGCGGGTGTGGGTCACTCAATTGGCGCAGCTACCCTCATCGCTTTAGCTGGAGCTCAGATGTGGCTAGGGCCAGGTCGACGTGTTAACAATATCACATCGGATAGCCGATTAACTCGCCTATCCCTCTTGGCGGCACCAACCGACTTTTTTCAAGCTCCAGGAGCACTCGATGCGGTGAAAGTTCCAATTCTGGCATGGGTGGGTTCCGCGGATAACATCACACCTCCCGCCCAAACTGAAAGGATAGCCCATGCCATGCGTGATTGGCAAACAGTGGATGTTCACGTTACTGATGGTGCTGGCCATTTCTCATTCATGGATATAGTGCCGCCGCAAACCACAGAGCCGTTGCTCAATAAACAAGCATTTCTCAAGGAATATTCGAGTGAAGTATGCAAGTTCGTGGTTGGTTAAGGGGCGCTGTCCGTGGCAAACAGCATGAGGAAAGTATGCGGATAACCACCCAATTCACCGGATGCAAAAGGACGCGGCATTTTCCATGGCCGGTGGTTTTCCGCATTTCGAGGTTTTTGCATAGCTTTGTGGAAGCCTTTTGCACTCGGTGATCGGGAACGTTGGGCTTCTAAAAAGGAGGAAACCATGACTGATAACGATAAAAATAAAAGCCTTGTAATTAAAGAAGATTATGCAACACAGTTACAATCTTTTGAATCGGGTTTCCTTTCAGTGGTTGAAAGCTATGGCCTGCCTTCAAAGAATATATTTGTTGGTGTTCCAGAAAGAGCTACAGTTTTCAAAAATGTTGATGGTGTTTTATCAAATTTGGCTGAAGAACAAAAAGGAAGTTCAGTATATTTATCAAAATTTCTTGCAGCCACTGCTAGTGGATTGTTTGATGCAGCATTGAATTATTTGTGGGATGAGACAATCCAAGAGATCAGAAAAAGAGTAATTCAATATGATGTTGGGTATTTCTTTGATAATGCAACTCATGAAGAAAAAAGAAAAAGACTTCATGGGCCTGAAGACATTGTTAAGTTGGATGATAGTGAACTGATTCAAGGAGCGAGAAATATTGGATTAATATCTGAACTTGGATTCAAACATTTAGATTACATAAGGTATATGAGAAACTGGGCAAGTGCCGCACACCCAAATCAAAATCAATTAACAGGTTTACAGCTTATTTCATGGTTAGAGACATGCATTAAAGAGGTTATATCCCTTCCTTTATCAAATATTGTCATTGAAATAAGACAGTTGCTTGGGAATATAAAGGAAAACCAACTTAGTGAGAATGACGCAAAACAAATAGCTCCGTTTTTTATAAATCTCACCCAACAACAGACAAGCAACCTCGCCTCAGGTTTTTCGGGTATATACACTGATCCAAACACAACTCCTCAGACAAGACAAAATATACATTATTTGCTTCCATATTTATGGGAAAGAGTCGATGAAACCACCCGACAAGGGTTTGGAGTGAAATATGGTAAATATGTTGCCAATAATGACCGAGAAAAAGCGAGCTTAGCAAGGCAATTTTTAGAAATTGTGGATGGAGTTGCATATATACCGGATGATTTAAAAGCAGCGGAAATTGAAAGTGCAATCCAAAACCTTCTTTCAGCTCATCGTAATTTTTCGAATTTCTATAGTGAACCTGCTTTTGCCCGTCAATTATCAAGCTTGATCGACCACGCAGGGAATTTGCCAGTACAAGTCAGGAATTCATATGTCATTGGTTTGGTGGAAGTGTTTTTGACAAATGGCAATGGCGTCGCATGGAACGCCGAACCCTATTATATAGAGCTGATTAATAAGTTTTCTCAAGAAGAAGCAATAATTTCATTACTTTCCTTTAATGTTGAACGTATTGCAAGCCGCCTTCAATTTCCGTTATGCCAAGAAAAATATCGACAATTAATTACATTGATAAAAGGCAAAATTTCCTCACCAGCAGCATTAGAAGTTTTAGAGGCTATTGAAGGTTTTGGTGGCCCTTTCGACAAAATGAGGAATGATTCAAGGATGAAACAGAAAATTCGATCTATGAGGGCAATTATCGGATAAAAAGTTGCCCAACATCAGCTTGGAGAAGGATGCTCATTACGCTGCGCTCCATTCGCACCTCTCAAGCTGGGCGTTGTGCATGAAGGGGTGATCTGTGTCGGCAAAAGTGTTCATAAGTTGTGGCCAAGCATCCGACGAGGAGCGCATCTTCGCGCAGTCCCTGGGTGAGTGGTTACGCTCGGAGGGGTATGTCCCGTATGTCGCGATCGAGGTCCAGAGCATCCTCGACCTCAACTATGGCATCATCGGCGAACTCAAAACGTCTGATTACTACATCTTCGTCAATTTCAAGAGGGAAGAGGTGCACAGAGGTACTGAGAGGTTTCGCCGAGGATCATTATACACACATCAAGAGTTGGCCGTTGCCTACGCTATTGGTTTCGAGAGGATGTTGCTTCTGAACCAGAAGGGAGCGTTCCCGGAAGGGATGCAGAGCTTCATGGTATCCAACGTTCCGGAGTTTAGTGAGCCAGCTGAAGCCCTGGAGTTGATCCGCGCCGCAATCGGGAAGGCCGGGTGGCGACCAGAATACTCCCGACATTTGTCGTTGGCTTCCCTCGATTTGGGGCCGGAGATTACGTACTACGACCATGCGAGTCCTCCCCGACGGGCTCGGGTGCTTCTGGCCACCATTCGGAACGGGCGGAGTGATATCGGTGCCATGCAGGCGGTGGCTCGACTATCCTCTCTCGTTGGTGCAGACGGCACCCGGAGAGAATCGCCTGATCGCAGCCACCTAAAGGCGACCGGACACAGCGGCTACAGTCAGGCCATTCTGCCGCAAAGCACAGCCGTTTTCGACCTGCTGACCATAGATCTCAACAGTCCGTCCCAGCTATACCTGAACAGCTCCCATGACGTTGTCCCCCGGGCCCCCGTCATAGATAAGCCAGGAAACTACGAGTTGCTCTATGAGGTCTACAGCTCGGGATTCCCCGTTCTCCGCTTACGTGTCGATATAGAACATACCGGGAATCCAAAGACATTAAGGGCAAGATGCGAAGGCACAACGAATAAGGTTAGATTGTGAGAGCGGAGCGAACCACAATCTGAACCGTTTGTTGGACAAGCCCGGTTACTATATATAGAAAACAGCTTTTTTGAAAGAGGCAGCTTGATCAGGACAGAAGTGAGACAGGGATTTTCTGCTTCTGCCCATATGCTCTTTGAAATAGATTTGCCTGAAGAACAAGGCTTTCAGAAGCGGAATATGCAGTTTTTTTGCGCATAGGTGTCCATTACCGGGGAAACCGGGCTTTTTCATAAACCGGTGATGTTGGCTCTGGGTTACATAACGATTTCTCCGTGTTCGCTCATGTAAGGCAGGTGGACCTGCTTCGCCGGCGGTTTTGCTATTTTTGTCAGGACAATTTTCATGGCCGCTCCGCATACCGGGCAGGTAATTGTTGGCCGTTCTTTCAATTTCTTGGCAAACATATTGAGCGGATTAACCCGGAGCACCATCTGCAAAAAACAGATGAGCTTTTTGCTGCATGGATGGAGAAAACCGTAACACCTGGCCCTTCGAAAGCCCTTGGGCAGCACATGGAGCATGAGCAGATAGAGGAAATATTCCCCGGTGACGGTCCTGCTTCTGTATTGCCCGGTTTTGGCATGGAGATACCTGAAGGTGACCATGCCGTTTTCGCATTGCAGAATATCCTGTTCCCGGATGACGCCCCGGTAGAGATATCTGCCAAGATAAATGATTGCCTTGTCGCCGTTGCCGACGTCTTTGCAGTCAACGACCCACTGTTTCGGGCAATCTTCTGGCACGCTCAGCCCGTGGTCAACAATGGCCTGGAGGATCTTTGCTCTGAAGACTTGCGCCAGAGCCTTGTGGCTGAAAAGATACCCGGAAGATTTGACCCGCCATAATGCTGTTTTTGTATTGATGCTTGCCCCCGGCATGACAACATGAATGTGGGGATGATAGTCGAGTGCTCTTGAATGGGTATGGAGTATGGTGGTAAAGCCGGCTGCTCCACCGAGTTTTTTGTCTTTTTGGGTAAATGTTTTCAGGAGATCCTGGACGCAGGCAAACATGAGGGAATAGATTGTTGCCTGATTTTTCCAGGCAAGATCCCTGAGCTGTTTGGGGAGGGTGAAGGTGATCAGATAGTATTGAGCCGGTAAGCGCTTGCTCAACTGATTCTCGATCCACTGCCGGTTTTCATGGTTCTGGCAATGGGGACAGTTCCTGTGGCCACAGGAATGTGGAATATAGACCTGTTTTCCGCAGTTGTGATCCGTACATTTCGCCAGCATGTGCGGGCCATATTCTTGTCTGCATTGTGCCATGGTCTGCAGAGCCTTTGTATGGCTTGGCAGGACGGAATTCTCGTATCGGTCCAAAAAGCGGTCCCTGAATTCATTGATAATCGAGGAGAGCAGAATCATTTGACCCCTCCCCATGTTATATCAAAGGTGTTGGCCAGCGTATTGACGGCCTGGCTGGCATTGTTTCCGGTATTGGAAGTCAGATGGGTGTATCTGGTGGTGGTCAGGACACTGACATGGCCCAGGATCTGTTGTAATTCAATGAGATCAACGCCTGCTTCCAGCATATGCGTTGCATAGCTGTGCCGCAGGGAATGGCATGAAATTTTTTTTTATGCCGAGTTGTCTGACAACGGCTTTCATGGCGGTCTGGATGCCGCCTCTGTCCAGTGGCTGCTGAACCAGGTGGGCATTATTCAGACCTCTTTTCCGGCTTGGAAAAAGGAAATGGGGATGTTTGTGAACCTGCCAGAAATTTCTCAGCACGCGCAGAGTATTTTCAGGCAGCGGCACCAGCCGGTCTTTGTTGCCCTTGGCGTCGCGAATATGAACTCGCATATTGACGGAGTCGATATCACCGACAGTCAGCCTGATTCCTTCGCCAAGGCGCAGCCCCATGCTGTAGGTGGTAAAGAAAAAGACTTTGTAGCTCAACTTGTTGGTTTCGGCGAACAGCCGGTTGAGCTGCTCAATGGATAGAATATCCGGGATCCTGGATGTTCTTGGCGGTTTGATTAAGGGGATGTCTTCCCAGGTTTTGTCCAGTACCCTGGCGTAAAAGAACTTCAGACCATACAGATCGAGCTTGACCGTACTCCAGGAATGGCATTCCAGAAGCTCATTAAAATAGTCAAGCAACTGGTCGGATGTAAGATTGACGATCCTGCAATCGAAATAGTTTCCGATTCGCCTGATCGCCCTTGAGTACGCCTCAATGGTTTTTGGCCGTAATCCATTGAGTTTCAGGTATTTCTGGTGCTTCCGGTAATACTTGTTGAATTGCGAATTTTTTGGCATGGTGGTATCCATTGTAATCTCCTCCTTGTAATGATTGAAATGAAAGGCAAATGCGCCTTCCTTGATGATTTCTTTTTATTACAAAGTTGGAGGAGATTACAGCAGGTTAATCTGGGAGAAAAAAATCGCTGGAATTGTCTGCCGCGTAGCGGCTTCGTCCAACAAGCGGGTGAACTTGACCGGGCAAAACGACGCGCCCGGGCAAGTTACCCGCACGTTGGCATACAATCAAATATAGCTTGGAGGTTGTGGTGACAAGAAAAAATATTAAATCAAAATCGCTGTATCAAGTGAAGGTTACATTGCTTGAAAGTAAACCACCAATATGGAGAAGATTGATAGTTAAAGACGATATCAGATTAGATCAATTACATTCTATCCTTCAAATAGCAATGGGATGGTCTGATTACCATCTACATCAATATAGAGTTAAAGGATCATATATTGGAATTCCTGATCCCGATTTTGATATGGATGTAAAAGATGAGCGTAAGGTTAATTTAAGGGATATCATTTCAATTCCAAAAGATAATTTCGTTTATGAATATGACCTTGGCGATGGTTGGGAACACAAAATAGTTCTCGAGAAAATATTGCCTTTAAACTTTTCGAAATCACCTGTGGTGATTAAAGGTAAAAAGGCATGTCCCCCCGAGGACTGCGGAGGTACTTGGGGATACTATAACTTTTTAGAAGCGATTCAAGATCCGAAACATGAGGAGCATGATTCTATGCTTGAATGGGTGGGTGGGCAATTCGACCCTGATGAGTTCGATATGGATAATATTAACAGAAAACTTAATGATTTAAATTAATTGATTCCCTCATTACAGTAGCCAACAATGCAGTTGAGGAGACGCGTGGAAACTCGGCATTTTTTCCGGTAAAATAAGTTAGCGCGCCCCTCACCACCACGTTGGCGCACCCGTTTGTTTGTTTTTCGTTCTTTTTTTTCGCGCGTTTTTGGTTTGTCCTCGCTTGAAAGGACTGCACATAATCTGTAAGTTTATCATTGCTTGTATTTCGCGTGTTCTTTTTGCTTGATAGCTCTTTCACAGGCCCGTTCCATCAGTACAGGTTTACGCCTTTCGCCTTCTTCGGTTCGGGCTTCTTGTTATTAACCGAGCACCTCGCTTTCATTTTTCCATGAAAGCTCGGTGCTCCAACCAGTCAGTTGAGGGGACGCCGGGAATCTTGGCGTTTTTTCTTGAAGTTCGTTCGGTGCGCCCCTCACTTCGCCGTTGGGTGATATACTGAGAATTAACGAATGACAGCAATATTAGCATTAATCATTGCGTTTATAATTGGATTGGTCTTGAGATTACGCGGTATTAATAAACTTAATGCATGGCTTTTGTCATGCTGCGTAATTCCAATATTTATTCTTCTTGGTGAATTCATACTTCCGTATTTTGGCGGAGGTGCTTCGATGTGGCCTATTGCGCTGTTTTTCGGTGGGATATATGGTGCAATTTCTGGTGGCTTTGGAGTTATTGTTGCATCAATTTATTTGAGGTTATGGTGCAAAAACACCCAACCTGGCGTTTGAGAGGGACCGGGAAAAGCCGTGGTACTCTTGAAGTATTTTACATACAGCACTTTTGAGGCCATTATCGCCTGCTGCAGGGTAATGTTTCCCGGCCCCTCAACTTGACGTTATAAGTAGCTGGATAGAGAATGGAAAGTTCCGAGTATCAAAGCTTCAAGTTCGTCATCCTTGAAATTCTGCACCTATCCAAGGATGCAATCCATATACATGTGGGGTTAATAGTTTTCTGTTTGGCCGTAGTCATATGGAGGCGAGGCCGGTTGGACTATTTGAGCTTGTTGCCGGTATTCATAGCTGCTGGAGCTATGGAATTTCTGGATTTGCGTGATGATTTGGTTTCACTCGGTTATATGCGCTGGTCCGCGAGCGCTCATGACTTGATTAATACTGTCTTCTGGCCCACAGTCGCTGTAATCGCATGTAAGTGGCTTGAAACTCGGAAAAACTTATAACCTTTCACTTAAGCAGACCGGGAGAAGCGATGCATTTTTAACTGCATCATTTTCTTTAACTTCGAACTTGCCATGTACTATCATAATGAGTTGCTCCCGGCCTGCTTAGTTCGGCGTTATGCATGGGAGGTTTAATGGAAATAACTAAACGATTTGTCTTTAAAGAGAAGAATAGTTGGGCTGGCCCCTTATTTGGCCCAATGACAGTAATGTCTCTCTTAGGTTCCTTCTTCATTGGATGGTGGTTGCTGGCTTTTACAGCTGTTGGCGCTTTAGGGTTGTGGAAATTTGCCGATTGGGATAGCGAAAAGACTCTAGAAAGTATCAGAAAAGAGAATATTGATGATGCTCAGTTACCCGGCTATGAAATCTTATTGAAAGGATTCGGAGTATCTGAAGTCGTGTTCATAGATCGAGATAAGAACTTGATAATTCGACAGATGATCGAGGATTTCAGGAACAAGCACTGGATCATTGAGGCAAAGTGTCATGTTAGTAATATCATTGGACTTAAGATAAGAACAAAGCCTGATGAGTTAGCTACCCATTCTGGCCCTGGGAAATTCACTATTGCTGGCACACTAATGTATGGTGTTACAGGATTAATCGTGGGATCAATTATTGATAGCCTGAAAGGACCTAAGCGCGTGGACTTTGAACTCGATATTGACTTCGAATTTGATAATGGAGAGTCGCTGACTTTCAAAGCATTTCGGTCAGCCTTCGGAGTTACTGATGACAATAGAAATGAATTTGAGACATACATAGAAAAAAAAGTGATGCCTAAGATGCAAAAAGCCTTAACTACATTGGCGGAAACGTTCCCAGATATAGATAAAGATTGAAAAAAGTTGCCTGGGGTACTTAGATAATTTGGTTGCATCGATTGTTAAGGTTAATTGGTGCATAACATTCCCATGCACAGCCGACCGGGCTTACGGTGCGGCATTTTTGGAATGTTTTCTTGGCATCCTTCATTTTGTAGTTTACACTTTCCGATGAAATGCAAACTGTCTTATTTTTCATGTACCTGTAACATATTAATTTCAATGGGTATTACAGGTCATAAGAAAAAATAAGCGCTTTGGAGGAAGCGTAAAAGTGTAAACTACTTTTGGGCGTCTATGAAGGATGCCGTTTTCTTTACTTTATATAAAGTTTGGAACCTTTTCAAGCGTTTTCGGGATTTTCAGCCCGGCGGGTGATGGGTTCGTTAACCGTCAGGCAAATTAAGCTTGCATAGCACAATGGTATGATATATTGTCATACTGGAGGTGATTTAAATGGCAGCATCTAAAATTGCAATTACAATCGACGACAACACACTTAAACGTTTAGATATTCTCGTCAAATCAAAATTTTTTCCAAACCGCAGCAAAGCTATTCAGGAGGCTGTTGCTGAAAAATTAATGCGCCTTGAGAAAAGCCGTCTTGCCCAGGAGTGCGCTAAGCTAGATCCAGAATTCGAACAATCCTTAGCGGAGGAGGGCTTCTCATCGGAGTTGGAAGAATGGCCAGAATATTAAGGGGTGATATATACTGGGCGGATTTGAATCCAGTAATTGGTAGTGAACAGGGCGGATTACGCCCTGTTCTTATTTTAAGCCACAATGTTTTCAACGACAGATCTGGTACTGTAATTGCTGTGGCGATCACCAGCCAGCCACAAAAGGCTGGCTATCCGTTGACCATGGAACTATCGGATACCAAACTCCCCAAAAGGTCTTGGGTAAAGATCAGCCAGATTCGAATTCTTTCTACGAAACGGATACGCAAAAAAATAGCAAAAGCATCTGACGAAGAATTGGCTCTTATCATTGACGGTTTGAATGAAATAATTGGCGGTTAACCTTTGCTTTCACGGCGACGGCAAAAAGCCGCCGCGCGTGAAGCTGGCGTTAGCGATATCAGACTTTTCCAGGCTTGTGGGGGAGCCAAAACACCAACCGCAAATATTACCAAAAACAGCGCTTCATTTCAGGAAATTGAACCGATCTAAAAGCTAACCAACTGTATTGATAAACGATTTTACTCGACCGTTTCTTGATACATTTGACTATCAGTACTCCAAAAAGCGCGCTTTTTCTGCCTTATCCGTATATGTGAAATTGTACGCACCTTTCAATCACTGCCAGACGCACCCCGGGAAAGGGAGACAAAACGGTATAACAATCTGAATAGACATGAACAATTTCCAATTTCATGGTCTTAAACGGCTTTCCGATAATACCACAAAAAATGCATATTTTCTGCAAAAACCCTGAAAATGTCTTGAAATCGACCAGAATAATGTGTATTATTTCCATACTACACATATGCCGCATTTGGTTTCCAAAAACATATTTTTTAGGACATACGGATAACATGGTTTTTACGGAGTCCACGAGAAAGTATTTCGAGAGAATTCCGCATCGAGTGAGAAGCGCATTAGCGAATTCGAAGTCACCTGTCCCATTCGAATATGAAGACGAGCCTTTTTTCAAATCTTATGAGGCGCTCTATCGTTTATGGACGAATCGGGACAGCCAACGGTCCGTTGCTGAATCACACGGAATAAGCAGGCGAAAGCTGGTAGAACTGGAACAATCCTTTGTTCATTGTGGCGCATTAGGTCTTCTGCCGAAACTTTCTTTTCTGGAAATCGATGCTCGGCTTGAGCAGCTCGTTGTTTTGATTAAACGCGCCAGGCCGCATGAACGATCCAACCATGCGTTACGGATTTCTGAAGCGCTTGGGTTTCCCGGAGGGGACCTGGAAATCATTCGTCTGGTTCAACGGTGCCACGGGTATGGGCATCGCATGAAAGAAAAAGATATCCGTTATTTCGAGGAGCTTCAGCATATCCTCAACTCCGCGGCCAGACAAAGGGCGAAGAAAAAAGCGATGCATGATGCGGAAAGTCGGACGAAAAGCTTTCTAAACTTCAATCGAGATCATCTGCAACAACGGATCGAACTGATGAAAGCCCTTTCTCAAATCCCCAAGAAACGGCAGGTTCGACCCGTGCTGACACGCTTCGGAATTTCTCCCAATCGCTTTTATGTGCTTAAAAATCGGTATATGGTTTATGGCGTATGGGGGTTGGTGGATTTGGTACAGCAGGGCCGAACCAGAGAAAAGATTTCCGCCGAACTTGAACTCCAAATCATTGAACAACGGCTCATGGATCCTTCCCTGTCCGCGCCCAAAATGATAAAAAAACTGAACCTGAAATGTTCAACGGCCAATGTTCAAAAAATCTATAAGCGGTGGGGGTTGGCAAAAATAAAAAGCCCTGTTTCTATCCGGGGGGTTCTGTCCGCTCCTGTTCCCGAAAAAGTTGAGAGAAAGGACACGGACCCAAGCCAATCGGTAAAATCACGCATTCCCGATTTGATTGAACAGGCAAGACTCAAGGTGAACCCGTCGTTTGCCCGTTTTGCCAAGGCCCTGTTTCACCGTAAGGTATCCATCAGCAATCCCGGCGCTATTATTGCGGCACCCTTTCTGGATCAATTAGGCGTTGTGGAAGCACTGCACACTTACGGTCCGGAGAACTTCCGGCCAACGGATATCACAAACAATATCATTGTCAATGTGTTGCGCATTATTGCGGG
>ADZZ01000634.1 GCA_000179315.1 delta proteobacterium NaphS2 | reverse complement strand
TGGAACCCGCACTCAGCTGTGAAGGATCCTGGTTCACCATGACGCGCTCGATTTCATCAACGGGTGTGACGCCGGTCCAGCGCATACTTTCGTTTAAAAGAAGCGTGGGCACCGACTGGATACCGAAAGGCTCGGCCATTTCGGGAAACATGAAGGCGTCGATAATGGTGAGACTCACCAGCTCATTTGAAAAGGCAATTGGTGTCAAATCTTTCACCATTTTGGGACAGAACGCGCACTGGGAAGCGATGAACAATTTGAAGAAGCAAGGTGTTTCCAGTTTTCTTTCCAAAGGGCTTTCGATTGCCGCCTTTTCGATGGTTTCGCCCTTGGAAGAACCGTCAAGTCCCTCCAGGAACGGTATCAATTCAGGCCCTTCCGGAATGGCATGGTAGATGAGCCGCTTGTGAATTTCGATGGAAGGCGCGGCTTCATTGTCCTCTAATTTTTTGAAGTTCACACGGACATTGGGCGAGAGTTGCGAAAGTTTTCCATGAAAGGCTTTGAACGTCTCCGTTCTATCATCATTTGAAACATGGCAGGTGATGGAAATATTCCTTTTGTTTTCGCCGTGCCACTCTGAAATAGTTTTTTCATCTTCAGGCGTCATACGGATCCTCTTTCCATCAGCCTAATGAGTTCCACAGCAGTCGCCGCCGCAGTCGCCCACCATGCCCGCCATGGCTCGGACCACTTCCTTTTGATCCGCCGCATCAACACCCTGAACCGTGACCCGCAAAAAGAATCGGTCCAGGCTTTTCGCGGTTTCGGGCAGCGGCACCGCAAGGCGGCCGAACATCTCTTCGATGCGCCAGCCCGCCATCTCCAGTTCCAAAGTATCCCCCACTTGTTTTTCAAGCAATGCGTATTCAAAGGGTGTAAAACCTTCCACGTCAATACCGGCGATCCACTCAAACGCAACCGGCTCCGGCATTAAATCCATTGTCTCTTTCCGGGTACCGGCCTCCAAGAGAACACTCACTTTCTTGAGCCCCTCCACTTTTCCTTTTAATTCACTCATCAAATCCTCCCCCATTCACTTCTAAATATAATCCTGGATTCAAACACAAAGAAACGGTATGATTCAAATAAAATTTCACAAGGAGTCAAGAATGATCGGAAACCTCGTCTGGATCGATCTTGAAATGACGGGACTCGATCCCGAACACCACGTGATCGTGGAAATTGCATCCATCGTCACCGATGACCACCTAAGCGTCCTGGCTGAGGGGCCCGATATTGTGATTCATCAGCCCGAAAGCACGCTTTCCGCCATGGAACCTTGGAGCCTCGAACATCACCAGGCGTCAGGTCTGCTGGATCGCATCAAAACATCCGTTTACAGCACCGAGCAGGCCGAAGAGGAAACTCTTTCCTTCATCAGACAATTCTGCCAAAGGGGGCATTCACCCCTTTGCGGCAATTCCATCTGCCAGGATCGCCGGTTTCTGGTAAAACACATGCCCACCCTAGAGGCCTTTTTTCATTACCGCAACATCGATGTCAGTTCCGTGAAAGAACTGGTCAAACGATGGTATCCAAACCTTCCGCACTTTGAAAAACAAAAGACCCATCTGGCACTGAGCGACATCAAGGAATCCATCGGCGAAATGCAGTACTACCGCAAACAAATTTTTATTTCCTGAAAAACGCATCATAGGCATTGATCCGTTCGGTAATCTCGGCCAAAGTGGAACGTTTTCGCATTTCCCGAAGCAGCTTTCGTTTGTGTGTATCAAATCCTTCCGGGTTTTCAAGATTTATACACCCTTCAATCAGCGCAAACCCGAATGGAACATCTTCGTAGCGGGATTGATAACCTTCAGAGTTTGCAAATTTAACCCGGTTCCTCATCCCATGATCGCCTCCCTGTATCTGTCATGATTTGCATCTGCACAGACTATTTATAATACAGATACACATTTCCGCAATGTTCCACCGTGAGTTTTAGCGCTTATGGTGATTATTTCTACAAACCCTCAAAAATATCTTGACACACGGATAAAGCGACGCTATATTCCAAAATAAGAATATAGGAGGTACCATGAAAAAATTTACCGAGGTCATGAAAGCGTTGTCCGATCCCAACCGGGTGAAAATCGTTAAAATGCTCCAACACCGGTCCATGTGTGTGTGCGAACTGAGAGAGTTGCTTCAGGTTTCTCAACCCACCGTGAGCAAACACCTCAAAATACTTGAAAGGGCCGGCCTGGTCAACAGCCGGAAGGACGGATTGTGGGTCGATTATTTTCTTGCTGACGGCAGTGAAAGCCCGTACGCGGGTTCTCTTCTGGGAAATCTTCGACACTGGCTGGAAAAGGACGAAGCCATCTCCCCTCTTCTAAACCGAATTCCTTTTGTCAACCGGAATGAGATCTGCAAACGATAGAGTTTTTTTGCTGGAATATATTGCCATATTGTTATATATAGATAGAAACAAGCGCCGACGAAAGGAGTAGAATAATGAAAGAAAGATGGAAACTGTTGACAATCATACTGGTCTTCGCAGCCGCTTACTACGTGCCTTGGGCCAGCCCCGTCATTCGCCGATCAGGCCTCGAAGCTTTCATGATGCTCCAGGAATACGCCAGGGACCACGTACTGACCTGTCTCATTCCCGCCTTCTTCATTGCAGGCGGCATCGCCGTGTTCGTCAGCCAGGCATCCGTCCTTAAATACTTCGGCGCAACCGCCAGAAAAATTTTATCCTATTCGGTGGCCTCGATTTCAGGAACCGTATTGGCTGTCTGCTCCTGTACTGTTCTGCCGCTTTTTGCAGGGATCTACACCCGGGGCGCCGGCATCGGTCCCGCCACGGCTTTTCTTTATTCAGGTCCCGCCATCAACGTGCTCGCCATCGTCTTGACGGCCAGGATCCTGGGATGGCAACTGGGGTTGGCACGGGCCATCGGCGCAGTCGTATTTGCCGTTATTACGGGGCTTTTGATGGCTTTTTTCTTTCGAAAAGACGATGCAGCCCGTGCAACGGGTGAACTTTTTTTGCCGGAAGACGAAGGGACGGGCCGCACGCTTCTGCAGGATGCCCTGTTCATGTTGACCATGGTCCTCATATTGATTTTCGCCGCTTTCGCCAAACCGGCTGCAGGGTCTGCCGGACTCTGGCCCGCCATATTCGCCGCCAAATGGTACGTGACGGCAGGACTCCTGATCGTCCTGGGATTCATGCTCAAGATCTGGTTTAAAAAAGAAGAAAGGGTGACATGGGTACAGTCCACCTGGGGCTTCATGAAACAAATCTTCCCGCTTCTTGGGGCCGGCGTTCTCGTGGCCGGCTTCATGCTGGGGAGACCCGGTCATGCTGCCCTCATCCCGGATCATTACATTGCAAGTCTTGTGGGCGGAAACTCCATCTGGGCCAATCTCTTCGCATCGGTTTCAGGTGCGCTCATGTACTTTGCCACCCTGACTGAAGTTCCCATCCTGCAGGGGCTCCTGGGGTCCGGGATGGGAAAAGGCCCCGCACTCAGCCTGCTGCTGGCGGGTCCCGCACTGTCGCTGCCCAACATGCTGGTGATCGGAGGGGTCATGGGCGCCAAGAAAACGGCGGTCTTCTGCACCATCATCGTCATTTTGAGCACTATCGCGGGCATGATCTACGGTGCCATCGTTGGATAACCCCTTAGACAATTCTTTTTGATCTTATATAATGAGAGGAAAATCATGGCGCAGGAAGATGTCAAACAAATAAAGGTGGATGGCTATTCCGTAGGCATCATGGGACTGAATGCTGCTTTTGAAGAAATGGCGGCGACCCACGCCGAAAACCGGATGAGGAAGTGGCCGATGCACTCTTAGAG
>ADZZ01000635.1 GCA_000179315.1 delta proteobacterium NaphS2 | reverse complement strand
TTGATCTTGAAAAGGATCAAAAGCATACCCATCATAGGTCTGCTTTTGATCCTTTTCAAGATCAAAGGCGTCATGCCCTTAAGGCTTCTAAAAAAAAATCCAGTGTAAAAGTTGTGGATTCATTTTCCATGGTGCCTAAAGCAGGCAACGGCCGGCAGAGTAATTGCCGTTTCCACAGAGACGGCACCGCCCGAAGCCGCCCGTGACCGGGAAATGTGGCGTCGTTATGGAATCAAATCCAGTCTGGTGTTTCCTCTGTCTATAGGCGGAAACCAGCTTATGGGCGCGTTGAGTCTTAATACAATGCAAAAAGAGCGCACCTGGCC
>ADZZ01000636.1 GCA_000179315.1 delta proteobacterium NaphS2 | reverse complement strand
TCTGGTTCCATGTGCCGGGGTTACACCGGGAAAAGGACCCGGGGCGCAGGCAATCATCCGTGCCCGTTTTGCAGGAAGGGATTGTACCTGGGAAGGCCGGGTGGTCAGGGCCGAGGGCAAAATGGATGAACGGACGCGTATGGTCCGCGTGGTGGTGCGCGTTGAAAAGCCCTATGCCACCAAACCGCCGCTGGCTGTGGGACTCTTCGTCCGGGTGGAGATCAAGGGCCGTCATATGCCGAACCTGGCCATCCTGCCGCGTGGTGCACTGCATCAGGGGGATACGGTCTGGGTGGTGGATCAAGATGACCGGATTCAATTCAGAAAAGTGCAGGTAGCCCGCATCGAAGGCGAACAGGTGCAGGTTGAAGGTGGTCTTAGGAACGGAGAACGGGTGGCCATAAGCCCCTTAAAGACCGTCACCGACGGCATGATGGTTCGGCCCGTACCCCGGAAGGAGGATCAACAGGGATGAGAGGAATGATCTCATGGTTTGCGAAAAACCATGTGGCCGCCAATCTGTTGATGCTCTTCCTGATTCTGGCCGGTATCGTCACAGGCCTCACCATGAAGGTGGAAGTTTTCCCTGAGTTTTCCCTGGATATGATCACCGTGACAACGGTTTATTCCGGGGCGTCGCCCTCGGAAGTGGAGGAAGCCATCGTTCGTCGTATCGAGGAACGGGTGGCGGGCCTGTCCGGCATCAAACGGATCGATTCTACGTCCAGGGAAGGGTTGGGCACCGTTACCATCGAAGTCATGAAGGACTGGTCTCTCAAGAAACTATTGGATGAGGTGAAATCGGAGGTGGACAGCATCACCACCTTCCCCAACGAGGCGGAACGGCCCATTGTCCGGGAAGTGACCCGGCGGAATCGGGTTATCAGTGTGGCTGTTTACGGGGATGCGCCGGTGTCCACCATCAAGAATCTGGCGGAAAACATCAAGGATGAAATCATCAATCTGCCCGGAATCACCCAGGCGGACCTGTCCGGTGTCAAAACCGGGGAAATCCACGTTGAGATCTCCGAAAATACGCTGCGGCGCTACGGTTTGACCCTCGGGAAGGTGGCGGAAGCCGTCCGGAAAGGAAGCCTGGATCTGCCGGCGGGCCAGGTCAAGACCCAGGGTGGGGAAATCCTGATCCGCACCAAGGGAAGACGCTATTATGCCGATGAATACCGGGACGTGCCCATCCTCACCAACCCCGACGGCACCACGGTAACCCTGGGGCAGATTGCAGCACTGAGCGACGGGTTCGAGGATCTGGATTTGGAGGCCCGTTTTCAGGGAAAGCCCACGGCGCTCATCGAGGTGTTTCGCGTGGCGGACCAAAACGCTCTGACCGTGGCCGACACCATCAAGAAGTACGCGGACCGGGTGAGACCCACCCTTCCCGAAGGGATCGGCATCGGCATTTACAATGATCGTTCGGTGATGTTGAAAAGCCGTATCAATCTCCTTCTGAAAAACATGGCCTTCGGATTGATCCTGGTGAGTGTTCTACTGGCGCTGTTTCTGGATCTGAAACTGGCGTTCTGGGTGACCTTGGGTATTCCTATTTCCTTTCTGGCGGGAATCTGGATGCTGCCGCGGTTTGACGTATCCATCAACATGATTTCTCTGTTTGGCTTTATCATGGTGTTGGGCATCGTCGTGGATGACGCCATCATTGTGGGCGAAAATATTTTTCGCAAATATGAAGAGGGGGTGGCGCCCGAGACGGGGTCCATCGAGGGTGGTGTGGAGGTGGGCCGGCCTGTTGTTTTTGCGGTTCTGACAACGGTGGTGGCCTTTTGGCCGCTTCTGTCCGGAACCGGCAACATGGGAAAGGTCATGCGGAACATCCCCATTGTGGTTATTCTGGTGTTGATGGCCTCCCTGGTGGAATCGCTGATGATTCTTCCTTCCCATCTGAATCGAAGCCGGACACGTGGTACCCGACACAGGTCCAAACCGAGGAAAGAAAAGTTCATTGCAGGGGGTCTCAAGAGGTTCATTGCCGGTCCCTATCATCGGCTGGTGACCCTCTGCGTGAGATGGCGATATGCTACCGTCGCCATAGGGATCACCGCTCTGTTTTTGACCGTTGGCCTATGGAAAGGGGGGTGGATCCATTTTACCTTTTTTCCCAAAGTGGAAGGGGATACCTTGACCTGTTCGGTTACCATGCCTGCGGGCACTTCCGTTCAACGGACGGAGCAAGTGGTGAAGGGGTTGGAGGAAGCGGCGAGACAAACCATTGACGAAACGGAAAAGAGTCGGCCAAAGGGGAGCGAGCCCTTGCTGGAATACATGATTTCTCTGGTCGGCATGCAGACTGGCGGACACGGCCCCACCGGGGATCGGGACAGACGGGAAGCCATTTGGCACAGTCTTCTTCACTCCTTGAAGGGAAAAAGGATGTAGCGCCATGGACTGGTGACGCTGCGAACGGGGGGGGGTGT
>ADZZ01000637.1 GCA_000179315.1 delta proteobacterium NaphS2 | reverse complement strand
GACTCTTTCTCCCATCAGCATCCGACCGCGTCGCTACTGAGTCTATTTCTTAACATTTCTACAAAATAGATACCGCTGTCAAAGAGCTTGCTGAGAATTAGCTGAAATTCCTCGTTTGGCCGGTCAATTTTTGATGAAACAAGGGGCAAAAAAAGACCTAAAACCAATCCCATATGATTTACCGCACAGATGTCCCTTACCGGCAAATACCAATTTTTCTGGAATTGACGCTTTTTTTCATTGGTATAGTGCATCTTGCATTCAATCGTCATCATATAAAATTATCGGCGGTTGGAATTTCATCCCGTAAAAAAGGGCTTCGTAAAGCATCCTCATCGATTTGAACGCAAAATCTCTAAACAAGGATCGCATACGATCCCAAAGTTCTCGTTTGCTRCCCATCTTATGCCATGTAGCTCGAAACAGGGGACAACAGAGYTGCTGTGTTTGGTCRACYAAAAARGCCARCATCATGAGCATCACAAARACTACACTCAGATTTTTCTTTCCGAGCCCATAGTTATGACCGAAATGATAGCCTTGATTCTTGAGGGTATTGAACGTCTCATTTTCTATTTTCCAGCGTGCACGACCGCCTCGCATAAGTTCATAAGAGTTTCCCTTTGTTATGGTAAAATCAGTAACCCAGCTGAAATGTTGCGTCTTTTCTGACGTGATTTCCCAGTATTCCAGGAAATTGATCAGCAAATCCTGATTTGATTCATTCAGGGGGAGGTGGTTAACGARAAGGAAACGATGCGTTTTTTGCGGATTATCATTATCGACCAATTCAAATTGAACAGCTTCGCCATTTTCTTGTGCCTCTTCCACTTTTCTGAACAGGAAAGGATGATCCCCCTTCTTCACACCCAGAATGTAATGAAGATTGTATTTTTCCGCCTCCCTTATGTGTGGCGCATTCGAACTTAGGGCATCTTCGGTAATGATAACGGGCAGGTGTGGATGGT
>ADZZ01000638.1 GCA_000179315.1 delta proteobacterium NaphS2 | reverse complement strand
ATCTTTCACAATAACACCCCATGAGCCGCAAAAACGGCATCTCGGACCCACGCCGGACCACCTGGAGGGCACCTTATCACCGGATGACGGGGGTGTTGAACCCTGATCATCCACGGTTTTTTTACTTTTTTTTATTCTTCGCCGACGTTCCGCCCTCCGATGAGCTTTGCGGCCTTTTTCTGTTTGCCGGTAACGGCGTTGTGCTTGTCGTCGCTGTTCCGTGCGGGCTTGTTCACGACATTGATCGCTACAGTACGCCTGGCCTCTGAAACAGCTCCGGCACACATGGAAAATGAATCCACAACTTTTACACTGGATTTTTTTTTAGAAGCCTTAAGGGCATGACGCCTTTGATCTTGAAAAGGATCAAAAGCAGACCTATGATGGGTATGCTTTATATTGTCCGGGGAAGACGGTCTGCTTCTGTTTTTCCCAAAAAAAGAGGCCCGAAGCGGCAACTTCGGGCCTTACCTTTTTTAATAAATCAGACCCCCCATCGCTCAGTGGGTCTATATTAACTCCCCAAAATCATACCCGAAAATGGAACCAAATGCAGATTTTCCACATAACTCCACGAAAGTAAACTGAATCTCTCTTCCGCTGTCTTTTTTTCGTTCAATATTTTCGCGTGTCTTGATCCCGTTCAAAACTGTCTCCCACAACAGAAACCCATCCGTGAACCAGTTTCGCTCAAGGGATCTAAGTCTCGGCAGACCACACAACTCCAATTGAGGTTTAAGTTCAAAGCCCCAATGGTTCAGTTTTCATTAGCAAGGCTGGTTCGGTTAAGATTAGCGTTGAAGCCTGGCTTTCATCATCCCTTTCACTTCATCTATCTCTTCAAACGTGTTGCGTTGCCTCAATACCTTGTTTGGGCTCAACATTAACAAACGTCGATTCTACACCTTTATGGCTTCCAACAAAATACCATGGCATAACCTATGGGCCGCCTTATGGCACCTCATTCCTGACCCCTTGTCCGATGGGCGACTTATGATCGCATTAGATGATTTCATCAATCCAAAGACAGGTCGCAACATCTTCGGATGTTCTCATATCTTCGATCATGCCGCAAAGGACAATCAATCCAAATATCCATGGGCACAGAATGTGGTTCTTATTGGTCTGTTAAAGGTCATCAAAGGACGATGGGCTTGTCTCCCCCTTTCACAGCGATTTTATTTGCCCCAAAAGGCCATAAATGCCAAATCGGACAATATGAGGGTTGCCGGAAAGGTCGTTTCTTTCCAAACCAAACTCCAACAAGCTGTCGAGATGGTAATTCAGGTAGCTCAACACTTTGCCGGCGTTGACATAATAATCGTTTGTGACAGCTGGTTCGGAAATAACGGCCTGTTCAAACCCCTCCGCACTAAACTCGGAAATTTTGTTCATTTGCTTTCAAGATTACGTTCCAATACCGTACTGTACTCCATCCCCAAGATCGGTTCTTCCAAAAAGCCGGGAAGACCCAAAAAATATGGCAGCAGGTTGGGTTCGTGCGCTGAAATGGCGGCGGCATTCATGGCGTACGCTTCAACCTATCACGTCTTCCTGTACGGAAAATACCGTGAAGTCAACGCATACTCCCAAATCGTTATGCTCAAAACACTCAAGTGCCCTGTCCGGGTTGTCTGGGTCTTTCGAAAAACACAGTGGATCGCAATCTTCTCCACGGACTTGAAGCTGTCGGTTGAGCAAATTATCGAGTATTATGGGGCCAGGTGGAAAATCGAGTCGGGTTTCAAGGAGATCAAGCAAGACATTGGAAGCAGCAAAAGCCAAACCCGCAATGCACAGGCAGTGATCAATCACATCAATTTTTCCATAATGGCCGCAACAATCATTTGGATCTATGGTTCACGGCTCGAAAACATTCCCGAACGCAGACACAAGGTCAAGGGTCGCAACAGTTTCGCCTTTTCCGACCTGAGACATATCATCGCTAAGTCCGCATTGAGCGATGATTTTCATGCCGTTTGCAACCAAGACAACAAACTGCCCCGAAAATCTTTCCTGGAGGCGTTGCTGCGCATGGTCGGCTGATCAAGCCGGGGGCATTTTCTGTGAAACTTCAGTCTTAAAGGAATAACCTTCTTATACTGAAAGAAGTCTTTATCTGTTGTGAAGATGGAGACATTCAGTCTAATGGCAACAGCACATATGAGAAAATCAATATGGGAACCTTGAATTCCTTTTTTTCGGCACTGGTTACACAATTCGGCCGCAGATTCATAATCGGAATTTTGAATGGGGGTGTTTTCGAAATATGATAATTTTTCCTTTAATTTTTTAAATTTTCCAAAATCACTATAACCAGAAAGGATTTCCTGGCGAATCGGCCCGATGATAAGAGCTCTTTGGTCTTTGATAAGAGATTCAAGTTGTCCCGTTTCATTTTGATACTCTTTTTTCCGGCTCCGTAACGCATAAGACCAGATCGGAGTATCGACGAGGACTTTCATCGGGTTCTTCCCTTTTTATAGTCATAGTCCGGGTCCGGGTCCATTGTTCCAAAAAGATCAAGTAGTTCCAATTGCTTACGTCTATTTGCAAATTCCTGCAAAGCCAAATTCACAGTGTCCTTTTTGGTTTTTAACCCACTGACTTTCAATGCTATTTCTAATAATTCCGAGTCGATAGCCAGATTTGTTGCCATTGTCAAACTCCTCTTGACACATAATTTCACACAACATAATACACAATTGCATGCGTGTCAACGCCGAGGTAAAGGGATCCCCTTAAATGCGTGGGCCCGCTGGGTTGGGGTGCTCAGTACGGACCCAAGAACTGCTCACCGTCAAAGTGGATTAGATGTGATGGCGCATCGGCAACCCAGACTTCTGTCTCCCACGCGATATCTGAAAGATAACGGGCCATCACTGAACGGTTTGGAAACGCAGTAACATAGACGATCCCCGCCTTTGATCCCGAAAATAAATGGGTTAGCTCGGCATGTCGTTTCCCATCAACGGGGCCGTGGCTGGTTACAGATTCAATTAGTAGCAACCAGTTCTTTTTTTCGTAAAGCAATACCACATCTGGCATTTTACCATGAGCGTCCACATCCATTCCCAAATCAGCGAGAAGAGCAGCGTCAAAATAGCCCCATTTATCCCCAGTATCACCGGAATAGATCAGCACACTTCCTGGAGCGAAACGCGGCGCAAATTCCTCAATAATTGAACGTATAAGTTCACTGTGTTCGCCAGGGCTCAAAGAAATCCTCTTGCCCGGAGCGACCTGAACAGGTACACGGTTTTGCTGCCGCTCCTTAGCATAGCGGGCTGCCAAAGTTTCTCGATCTGACAGATAATCCAAAAGATTGCCACGCCACTTAGGTGTTCCGAAACTCTGGAGTAGATGCAACGTGGATGGCTCAATCTGATAAACAGCTTTGGGGCTGTTAACTGGTCTGTCTGGTTTGTCTGGATTATAGAGTGCAATTCCCGCATCAACAAACTGGTGCATCGTCTGTCGTCGTACGGTCTCTCTTGTGTTTGGCGCATAGTCCTTTTCGTAATGTTTACGCACCCAGCTCATGATTGGAGTGATGCCAATTAGAGGGTCTTCGGCATCGGACCAGGATCTTTCCGGACTGAGATTTAGCAAGGCAAGCAGGCAGAGAGCAGAGCGCTCATTCTGTTGTGCTCGAGGCAGACCAAGAGAAATCAGTATATTATGGGCTGCCTTAACATGAGCTTTTTTGTCGTTCATGAGGCAAGAACCTCCAACTTCCTGTCTATCATCTCCTGGGTGAGTGATGTCTGTTCAAGTGCCCACTTACCGAGCAGTATGAGCGTAGCATGATTAGGATATCTTATTGTCCTAAGATCGGTTGCATTTACCTGGGTATGCCCGTTAAAACGGCGAAAGTGTTCATCGACTGGGGTAGAATTCAAAAATGCGGACAATCCAACGGCTAAAGCTTGCGGCAAGCCATGCTTATTATCGTGAAACACATTGAGGTGATTTTCAAAACCCAGTAAGGGTGCATTCCCAAATTCGGAAGGGTCAATAACGTTTGCAATAACCCTGCGCTTCTCTTCTTTTGAAGAAAACCGGCGTACCACACAGTAAAAGCCTTTAGGAAACAGCCATTTTTCCGTTTCCCGGTTGTGGCATATGGCGTTTGGCTTCTTTATACTGTCGTTGGGCCATTTAGCTCGATTACCATTAAAATGAACTGGATAGATGAGAGGAACAGCGTCTGCCACAGGCATCTTTCGCAGGTGTTTTTTTAAACGAAAATCGACAACCGGCCCGGTCGAAACTTGGATGCCAAGGTCGGACAGTGAATAGTGGATTTTGGAATATGATTCAAGAGCAGTCCTTCCTGATGAAGTGGGGATGTGGATAAATCGTTCAGGATCATCGGGAAAAACAATCCGTTCAAAAGGATGTTTCCTTAAAGTCAGATCATCAAAACCGTCATCCGTGGACGTTGAAATTATGACTTTCCCCTGCCGGCCACCTCGTAGCAAATGAATTATAATGTTCTCTTGTAACACATCATCATCCTTGAATGCTTTAGTGCGTGACGCAAATAGGTGAATTTGTCGAATGGCGGTGCGCTCAAATATAATGTCCCGGAATGAGCGGTAATAAGGTCCATTGCAAAAGCTACGCGGAACAATCGCAACAAGCTCTCCTTGTTCTTCCAGTAGCAATATCGACAATGCCAAGAATGCAGAATAGAGGTTTACCGTTCCAATACCAGCCTGGCGCAATACAGTACGGTGAATGGAATTGCTTCGTATTTTTTTGTAAGGCGGATTTAAAATTGCGTGAGTATATTTCGGAAGTGCCTCTGCAAAAAGATTCCCGGCAATCCAATTGGCTGCCGCACGAATGAAGTCAGTCCCTCGGATCACAGGGGTAAAATGAGCCACTTGTTGGAATTGTTCCAAAGCCTGATGTAAAAAAGGATGTAAAGACTGGTCAATTTCGAAAGCGTCAAGTTTAACACTGTCAAAATTTAGGCCGCCTGATGTCCATCGATCCAGGAAAGCAGCTGAAAGGGAGCCAATGCCCGCTCCTGCGTCAAGCAGATAGCAAGTGCCAGGCTCTCTTTTGAGAAACAGATCGGCCATGAAGTGAGCAATTGTTGCAGGGGTAAAGTATTGCCCAAGACTAGATTTCTGCTTGGACTCAATTGATTTTGAAAGAATTAGCCTAGATTGTTCGACTATTGGAAGCAACAGTTCACTCCAGAATTTTGTTACTGGTTGATCCTGGAAACCCAAAGGATCGAAAAGCTGAAAAGGAAACCCCAGAAGCTACTATCTCATATCAATCAGTAATAAAGGAAAAGCTTTTTTGTGCGAGAAGTCAAGGCAAACATCGCCACAGTAAATTTCACCATGAGCATGAGGCTTACTTTCGAATAGCGATATAATTCTTTCTTTTCCCAGTTGAGGTATTGCTTCGCTATTGCTAAGACCGTCCGCCTTTTGGGTTCCTGTGCGGGCGGTTGTTCTCTGCTAAGAGATTCTGTCGACTTTGATTTTAAGAATTTTCGCGATGCGTTTTGCCATTGAAGGCGATAGGCGGCGCTTGCCTCTTTCATAATCACTGATCATATTCTGACATAATCACTGATCATATTCTGACGAATTCCCAGTTGTTCAGCAAGCTGAGCCTGGGTTATATTCGCTTTACGTCTTGCTGCCGCAAGAAGGTTACCAACTCTATTTGACTGCATCTCTTTCCAAAAATCAGTATCTTCAATTGCGGCGCTTTCGGAATCATCTGACGTGAGGATACTCACTTCGAAGTTCCTGCTAATCCACTCGATGAGTTCATCAACCTTCTCGCCCTGAAGCGATATTTCAATACGAGGCTTTTTCACGAGTGCCAACATAATATCTCTCAATCAATTACAATTTCCCCTTTGTGGTAAGTCCAGCATGCCACATACCGATAATTCAAATGGCAGTGGTATTTATCAATTACCCAGGGATGAAAAATTGTGCCAACCTTTCTGTATTGGCTCATCTGCTTTGAGGTCTTCAATCAATAAAAAAAGTAACTTGTGGACATTTAGAGGTATTTTTTCAAGCCCGCGAAGGGCATTTTTCCTGATTTTGACCTCGTATATCATTTGGTGATATTATTACTAAATATAGTAATAATCAAGGTGATTTTTTGAATTGCGAACGCCCAGCTTGAGGGGTGTTGGTAGAGCGCCAGCGTAACCCACATCCCTTTCAAAGCTGTTGTTCGGTGGACATATTATGTTCTTTTGTTACTGACACTATAGTCAATACCGTATATCTTGATACTGTTATTGACAACATTTTCTGAATATGTTAAAAATTCCTCTGAAAATGGGAAAAGTCACCTTTTTGGAGGAATACCTCAATGTCGTTTCAAGGGAAACAGCTTCCTGCTGAATTGGTTGAAACTGTTGTCCGGCTGAAAAATCACTATGATGAAGAAAGAAAAACTGGAAAATTTGTTTCAACAAAGGATGCCGCCAAACGGACAGCAGATGCTCTGGGAATAGGCATCGCCACAGTAAAGAGAATAATGGCCCAGTATAAAAAAGATGGCGATGAAGTTGTTGTCCGGATAAAGGAACGTCCTGGTAGACCGCCGTCAAGTATGTGCCCGATCGCCCAACCCATTGTGAGAAAATTTATTAGAACTGAGAACCTGGGTGGAAGGCGTGTCAGCATCGGCAGGGTGTGCAAGTTCCTGAGTTCAAAACACGGGATCGATGTTCCAAAAATGACCCTTTGGCGTGCACTTAACCGGTGGGGTTTCAGTCATGGCGAAGGCCGAAGAAGAAATAGCCTGAAGGAACAGGATCGAATTATATTTGCACGACGAGAATACCTCAGAGCCAAGCTTGCCAATCGAAATCCCGATGGAACATTGAAGCGGCCGGAAGTCTATTTGGATGAAACCTATATAAACAAGAATCACTCATGCCGGTTCACATGGTACCTTAACGAAGACGGTCCTCTCGTTAACAAGCCTTCAGGGGTTGGCCCTCGTTTCATATTGGTTCATGCGATCACGGAAGATGGCTGGGTAGGCGGGGCTCAACTTGTTTTTGAGGCGAAAAAACGAACCGGCGACTATCATGGCCAGATGAACTGGGACAATTTTTCTACATGGTTTGAGACCCAATTGTTACCGAATATTCCATCTGAGGCTATCGTTATCCTGGATAATGCCAGATATCATAACGTACTTGATACTGAGAGTATTCCAAATAAAAGCAGCAGGAAAGAGCAATTACGAGCCTGGCTGACCCGCAATGGTTACCCTTGGCGGGAAGATATGCTCAAGTCTGAATTGTCTGAATTGTGTACACGCTTGGCGCCAGCGCCAGAATTCAAATTGGACCAAATTGCTGAACAACATGGCATTTCCATACTGCGCACACCGCCTTACCATCCGGAATTGCAACCAATCGAAACGTGCTGGGCAGTATTAAAAAACCACATGGCCGATAATTGCGATTTTACAATGGCTGGTCTTCGCAAAAGACTACCGGAAGCTTTTGCTAAGGTCACCACCAGCACATGTAAAGCCATCATTTCGAAGGTTTTTGAACAAGAGGAAAGATATTGGGCTGAAGATGAAAAACTCGATGAGATATATTCAGAAAATGCTGAGGAAGAATATCTCGGGAAAGATGCCTTTGAGAGCCAAGGAGATGAATTTTATTTGGAAGCTGTGTAAACTTGTCAAGCACTTTTTTCGGTATCAACTATTTCGGTACGCCCTATAGTTTTTCAATTAGCGGGGCGACCGATGATTTCAGTTTGATAAGAAATTCCTCAAGAGGAGGCTCTTCAAGAAAATCTGGAGCTATAATTTCTCTTATCCACTGGTCGTAAAATAGTGCGACAGTAATGGCATTTGAAAAATCGGGAACAGGTTTATCGTAATTTAGTTCCCTATGAGCTACATATTTATTCCGAAAGGTTGTCATTTCTGACCAGTACCCATTCCACTCATCAAAACTTAAGCCGGTAGCCTTTTGAAGCTTAGAACGGAAAGATGATTGAAGATGTTCACAACCTTTTTCAGATATTTTTTTCCAATGAGTTTGATTGCAACCTTCGGCCCCAAAAACCATGCACCAAGTTACAGCTGCTTGGAGTAGATGGGAATTAATTGTGTATGTCCAAAATACAGATTTCAGCTGTAGCGAATTGTGCGTTTTTTTAATCTCACGAAAATAGGTAATGTGATACAAAAACAGCTTTACTAATGGAAATTGTTCAACAAATATTTCAGGGCTATATTTACGTCTCATTTTTACACACCGAACGTCGCCGGTACCTGGCCGGGAAACTGCCAGAGCCAAGAGCGGCAGTCTTCGCGGTCCATGTCTACTGCATGCTTAGGCGAAGTGGTCCTCCATAAAGCGTCTGACTTTCTGGAGCATATCCTCAACATCAGCCGTACTGAACTGTTCCCATTCGCCGTGGGCGGCCTTATTGCGCAGATCAGCCAAGGCCGTGATCTGTTTCTGGACGAGCTTCGAGTACACTCCGGCCTTCGCGAGATCAGCGTTCATCTTGTCGAGCTTCGGCTTCTCGGGCAGATCAATCCCTTCTCGGCCGCACGTCTTGCGTATCCCGTCCTCCAATACACAACCCGCGATCACGGCTGCCGCTTGATAGTAGCCGGCTCCGTACAGGTGCTCAGCCTGATCGAGGAAGTCGTCAAATACCTCTGCCTCGATCAGCTGACGCACATCGAAAAGCTGTCCTTGTTCATAGTCATCTTTGGCCGCTTTCAAGACCCCCCTGCGCACAGACAGTTGGCGAGTAGGTTAGGGCGCGTTTGGTGATGCTCCGAAACCTTGAAGAGTGTTCGCTCTCCTTCCCGAACACACGCAGCAAGAGGCTCTGCGCACTGGTCGCCCATTGGTAAGCAAACTGAGCGTTCACTGTCGGATCCCGGAAGTCGTTACGCGGGCGCTCGCGTCTCGTAGACAACACCTGCTCCCCCATCGCGAGGAGTGCATCCATTCGTTCGATTATCTTTTGGTCCAGTTGCATAGCCTCATGGCTCCTACAACCCAATGTGCATGTTGTTGTCAGCCACAATAAATAGCAAAGAACCGGCTCAAAATATCTGATTATTCCACCGGTGGTTTATTGGAACCGGTATTGTAAAGTGAGACTACCCCTTCTCGGCAAGTGCAAGTTTTTCAGCCTTTTGTCGGAAGGATTGAACGGATTCCTTCCCAAACCCTCCAGCCTTTTCGGCAAATGCAACTGCTTTTCGATAGTACTCAGCAGCGTCCCAGTTTTTTCCCTGAGCTTCATAGAGTTCAGCATAACGATGAAGGCCATCGATCTCCTCAGGATATTGTCGCAAGAGCTTTCGGCACACCGCCTCGGCTTCATCAAACTTCTTGTCTTGAATCAAGTCCGGCACCTGATTTGATAAATTGTCCAAATCCGTATAAATAAAGGTCCCTCCAATAGGTAATTTGGAGGCGTTGAGACAACATTTTTTGTATCCGATCACGGGGTATATTCAGTACTGTGATATCCACGCCAGATCCGGCGTCTGTTCTTTGAAATATGCGCGCATGGCGTCAACCAAAACCGGGTAAGTCGGTTTGTTTCTGAGCCGGCACGTTTGCCTGAGAGACAAAATGC
>ADZZ01000639.1 GCA_000179315.1 delta proteobacterium NaphS2 | reverse complement strand
GTTCATCCTTCCGACAAAAGGCTGAAAAACTTGCACTTGCCGAGAAGGGGTAGTCTCACTTTACAATACCGGTTCCAATAAACCACCGGTGGAATAATCAGATATTTTGAGCCGGTTCTTTGCTATTTATTGTGGCTGACAACACTGGTGTTATAACAGACCGCAAAATCGGTTCGATGGTTTTTTGTTTAACGTCTGGAAGCATAAAAATGGCGACATCCCCGGAACGTTCAATGATTCCGAGGACAGGAGGTTTTTCTTTTTCAAGAGTTCCTCGGCCCGGAGCACCCTTGAGCGCTCTGCACCGTGGTGCTCGCCCTTTCTGACGAACTTTTTCCGGATGCCCTTTATGCCCTGCAATTACGTATACTTCGTCGCACTCTACTACCCCACTGACTTTACATCCCGGCTTCCTTGCAGCGATTTCGCTCCGAAGCAAAATAGTCATCCTATGGGCGACATCCGGATTAAGGTCCAGCTCCGCGGCGATTTGCCTGTTGGATAGGTTTAGTCCCATGAGGTATAACATGACGATCCATACTCTGATGGGATGGTGTTTTCTTGCCAGAATGGTACCCGTAAAATCGTTGAAACGGCAACCGCAGTTATTGCATTTATAGTTCCGACAAAGCGGAGCATTACGTTTGTGACCGTTCTTTTTGACCCGGTTTGAGGTACATTTTGGACAACAAATACCACATGGCCACTTCTTTTCTCTGAAGAATTCGTAGCACTTAGCGGGGTCGATGAGTTCAAGGATTCCAATCTCCGGATTTGTAGACGATTTTGTGGTCATGGCTATCTGCATATTTAAGTGGACAGAAAGCCATCTTATTTATACCAAATCTGAAGAAATTCCCAGCGAAAATGACTTTTTCAATCAAATTATTTACAGCACGGGAAATCGTCGTATGAGCCTCTTTTTTTATGACCAATGCTTCATTTTGGATATTGGCCGGGTTAAATCCGTCCCTTCAATAACTCGTTATGCAGGAATATAATGAAGACACGACCAAATGGATATATTTGGATGGCTGCGAAACAATTCTATAATGCAGCTGAATATCTTTGGRCAGCAAGTGAACTCGATATTTCGAACTATGTTTACCCTTTAATAGTTAACTATGCATTTTCTTGCGAACTTAGCCTAAAGTCGTCTGAAGGTATTGTTAAGTATTCAAATTCTTCTCTCGGTGATTTGTTAATGACTGCTAACATTGAAGCTTCGGTAAGGGGGCACAATCTGGTTTCCATTTTTAATAATTTAAAGCCTGAAACAAAAGGAGGTATTGAGGCTGAGTTTTTTTCATCCACTCAGGAGCAGTTACTCCCATTATTGACAGAATGCTCAGATTATTTTGAGAAAGGACGTTACTCATATGAGCAAAAAGCTGGCTCATATTCATTATCGGAAGTTCGTCTCCTTGCCAAAGGCTTGCTGGATGCGGTAATGAGTTTCGGGATAAAGAATGAATAACAATCCAATAAGCGCGGATTTGGCTACAAAACAGCCAAGCCGGTTATCGGCACATTTTAGAGAAAAAAATGCCAATTACAAAATTTAAGCTAAGTTTCGAAACAGAAAAACCCTATGGCCGAAAATAACGGTTGGCCTTGATTTTGCTTAACAACCAAACAATTCTCCCAGTTTTCGAGGGAACGCCGGTTCCCGTATCATCTTTTTCAAAATCTGTGGGAGCCTGCCTGTTTCCTTCCTTTTTTTGTCTAATTCCTGCAAAACCAATTTGCTGTCAACCCGCGCAAAACGTTGTTCCAGCGTATTGCAACCATCAAGTATAATGTCGAGATACTCCTTGTTCTCAAGGTTTTTGACGAGGGGAGTGTCCGAGAGGATTGTTTTCAATGTCTTGTTCAAAGAAATTGTCCCTGTTTTTTTGCGGTATTTTCTTTTGATGGTTTCGCTAACCTAAAACTGACCCCCTAAAGGCCAAAACGACAACCTAAAATTGACCCCCCTGAGTGGACCTCTGGTAAGAAGGATTGCTAAATATCAATCCTATGCTGGAGGCAGAAAGGAGAATGCTCACGGTGGATCAATACAGCTACATACGGACGGCACATAGGGTTTATGGCAAAGCCATAAAACAAATTGCCCGGGAGACGGGACATTCCAAAAATACAGTTAAGAAGGTTCTTCGGGGAGAATACAGCGGTTATAAGCCAAGGATTGGACAAGCATACCCTGTTTTGGCCCCCTATATTAGAACCATCGACCGATGGTTGAAGGATGATAAGGATCGTCCCAAAAAGCAGCGGCATACGGCGGTGCGGGTTTTTAATCGTCTCAAACAGGAGCATGCTTTTCAAGGATCTGAGACAACTGTCCGGCGATA
>ADZZ01000640.1 GCA_000179315.1 delta proteobacterium NaphS2 | reverse complement strand
TGGATAAATTCTGCCAAAAGCAGGGATATACCAAAGGTGTCAAGGAGTTCATTCTGGTTTTGATGCTTTACAAAGGCCACTCTGCCGAAGCCATCGAATCGGCAGTTGAGACGGCGCTATCATCGGGGGCGGGCTCCAGCCAGGCCGTTAAACACATCTTAATCCATAGAGAATGTGGCAGGGATCAATCGTTTTCAGCCCTGGAAAACTGGCAGACCTTTCCGGCTCCGGACGTATCCATTTACGGACAGATCGGAGGTGGACGATGAACGCCGGTATGAAAGCACTCTTAATTGAGAATCTCAAAAAATTGAAACTGTCCACGATGCTCCGTGAGCTGGAGGGCGTGATCCGTCAAGCGAATCAGGAGAGCCTGAGTTATGAGGAATTCCTTTTAAATCTGAGTGAGGCCGAAGTTCAGACCCGACAGGAGAATGGCCGCAAAAGGCGACTGCAGGAGGCCAAATTCCCCATCTTAAAGCCAATGGAAACATTCGATTTTGATGCAGCTCCCGGACTGGACGTCCGGCTCATGAAGGAGCTTGCCAATTGCGATTACGTGAAAAAAAGCCGCAATATAATTTTTGCTGGGAAAAGCGGCGCCGGGAAAACGCACCTATCCACAGCTTTGGGCATGGAGGCTTGCAAGCAGGGAATCAGGTCCCGTTTTGTCACCGGCTGCGGCCTAGCCAATGAACTTATTGAAGCCAGAGATGAAAAACAGTTAGGCCGAGCAGTCAAACGGTATGCCTCTTACGGACTGCTCATTATTGATGAACTGGGATACATTCCTTTTTCCAAGGAAGGGGCACAGCTGATTTTCCAAATATTGGCGGAACGTCACGAAAGAAAATCCGTCATCATAACCACCAATAAGGGATTTGGAGACTGGACGGAAATATTTGGTGATCCCAGTATGACGGCAGCGCTGCTGGATCGGGTAACGCATAAGGCCCACATCATCAATTGCGACTGGGACAGTTACCGTTTAAAGGAAACATTGAAAAGGAGCCCCAAATGAAAGAAATCACTATATACAATACGTTAAAGGGCAGGCTGGAAACAGTCAGTTTTGAGTTTACAGATGAAAACACCACCTGGTTTGATGACCTTGAGGATTACTATATTTACAGGATCGCAGATGCGTTCGGCGGACTCCTGGTCCAAGAAACCGGATATACTTATCCGATTCTAATTGGTGACGTATCGCGGTCTGAAATTGGGAAAAGTCAGGAGAAAGCACTGGAGTTGTTGAAGCAAATAACTTAACCCAACTCCGCGAATCGTTGCTGTAAACCATATAAATAGCTTAATTCAAAAATATTTGGCGACTTGAAGGAATGTTTGACTGATTTAAATGGGGGCCAGCCCCCAAACCCCCGGGATTTAACGCATTATAGACATGAGGAAAGGGCCGTACTATCGAGTACGGCCCCATGCCTACGTCACCTGCTTCGGCGCTCGGGTTGCTTCCCAGCAGTTGCCCTATCCTCCGAGCAGGTGAAAACAGCGTACCAGAATATGGATAAATGCAAAACTATTAAATCATAGAGGGGTCAATTTTCGGTTGACGCAAGGGGTCAATTTTCGGTTGACGTTTCGAGGCAGCGGCAAAAAATATAAAAAATGTTGTCTCAACGCCTCCAAATTACCTATTGGAGGGACCTTTATTTATACGGATTTGGACAATTTATCAAATCAGGTGCCGGACTTGATTCAAGACAAGAAGTTTGATGAAGCCGAGGCGGTGTGCCGAAAGCTCTTGCGACAATATCCTGAGGAGATCGATGGCCTTCATCGTTATGCTGAACTCTATGAAGCTCAGGGAAAAAACCGGGACGCTGCTGAGTACTATCGAAAAGCAGTTGCATTTGCCGAAAAGGCTGGAGGGTTTGGGAAGGAATCCGTTCAATCCTTCCGACAAAAGGCTGAAAAACTTGCACTTGCCGAGAAGGGGTAGTCTCACTTTACAATACCGGTTCCAATAAACCACCGGTGGAATAATCAGATATTTTGAGCCGGTTCTTTGCTATTTATTGTGGCTGACAACACTCATATCTTCGATCATGCCGCAAAGGACAATCAATCCAAATATCCATGGGCACAGAATGTGGTTCTTATTGGTCTGTTAAAGGTCATCAAAGGACGATGGGCTTGTCTCCCCCTTTCACAGCGATTTTATTTGCCCCAAAAGGCCATAAATGCCAAATCGGACAATATGAGGGTTGCCGGAAAGGTCGTTTCTTTCCAAACCAAACTCCAACAAGCTGTCGAGATGGTAATTCAGGTAGCTCAACACTTTGCCGGCGTTGACATAATAATCGTTTGTGACAGCTGGTTCGGAAATAACGGCCTGTTCAAACCCCTCCGCACTAAACTCGGAAATTTTGTTCATTTGCTTTCAAGATTACGTTCCAATACCGTACTGTACTCCATCCCCAAGATCGGTTCTTCCAAAAAGCCGGGAAGACCCAAAAAATATGGCAGCAGGTTGGGTTCGTGCGCTGAAATGGCGGCGGCATTCATGGCGTACGCTTCAACCTATCACGTCTTCCTGTACGGAAAATACCGTGAAGTCAACGCATACTCCCAAATCGTTATGCTCAAAACACTCAAGTGCCCTGTCCGGGTTGTCTGGGTCTTTCGAAAAACACAGTGGATCGCAATCTTCTCCACGGACTTGAAGCTGTCGGTTGAGCAAATTATCGAGTATTATGGGGCCAGGTGGAAAATCGAGTCGGGTTTCAAGGAGATCAAGCAAGACATTGGAAGCAGCAAAAGCCAAACCCGCAATGCACAGGCAGTGATCAATCACATCAATTTTTCCATAATGGCCGCAACAATCATTTGGATCTATGGTTCACGGCTCGAAAACATTCCCGAACGCAGGCACAAGGTCAAGGGTCGCAACAGTTTCGCCTTTTCCGACCTGAGACATATCATCGCTAAGTCCGCATTGAGCGATGATTTTCATGCCGTTTGCAACCAAGACAACAAACTGCCCCGAAAATCTTTCCTGGAGGCGTTGCTGCGCATGGTCGGCTGATCAAGCCGGGGGCATTTTCTGTGAAACTTCAGCTTGGTTCAAGTCTTTTCGATCTTAAGGGGCGAAACCGGCCAGGGCGGAAAAGGCAACAGCGTATCGGAATTTGAGATGACCTTCCTTACAGAGCGGAAGCGGCAATCATATTCAGTTTCACAACGGCCAATTAAGGTTGTTTCAAGGTTCCTGGTACCCTGTGGCCTGCCCTGGCGGGCTGCAGCATCACCGGCTCACCATAATCAGGAATCATATAGCTTTCAAAAATGGCATCCCAGTTCGTGGAGGCGCTCGGTGGTGAGGCCGAATTAAAGGAAAAGGCGAATATTTGACCATTATTGATGCCGCTCGGCACGTCCCAGATGCTCACCCAGCCATTCTTTGTACCGGAAACATTGATGACATTGACCACATGATGGAGTGAGATCGTGGTGTCCTGCTCAGCGTTGCCTGCCTCGTCAAATCGAATGTATGGATAGGCCGTGGCGCAGTCTCCGTAATAGCTGCAAATATCTGAAGGGCCACCACCGCCGCTGCCGTCCCACCAAGTGGACCATGCAAACAAAATAATTCGACTTTCCGCGCTCAGACCGGGATTAAGAAATACCCTGGAATCAATTTGATACATATCTTCACTGTATGGGCACGTATATCCATATATGATTGCCTCTGCGCATGCCCTCGCGTCAGAGTCGAATTGCTCCCGACCGTCATCTTCTTGATAGAAGCCATTCAAGAAATCGTCGACGCTCGATCCCACGTACTCTAAGGGGATCATGTTCAGACCATTGGCAGAACCCTCCGTAAGACGGGTGTAATAGACATACCCTTCCAGGTCGTTATAGAAATCGAAAGGATAATCCTCCCATATGGGCGCTGAATCGGTGTAACTGGATACCATATCGAAAGTCACAAACCCCCGATAGACATTGCCTACTGTGAGCTGGAATTTGGCGCTGGTTGACGCTGCGCTGATGATGGCACGCATGGATTGAACCCAGGTTTCAAATGGACCCAGCGTGAAATTTCCGTAGATGCCTGAGAGGTTGCCATCTATGTCCCAAACCTCCCAATGAACATGGTCCGTGGAATCAAATGCATTGGTCACAACCACGAGCGTGTCCTTGATGCCGCCCGCCATGTCCGTTTCAAAAAAGGGAACCACAAGCGTTGCAGCGGGCACTTTATCGGTTGCGCCCGGGATAGCAAAAGTGGTGCCTGACAGTGGAAAGAAAAACAGAACAGCCGTTAGCAAAAGAATCGATCTTTTCATTTCTTTTCCTCCTTGCTAAAGGTTTGTGCGAGAGATCTTGCACTCTCTTTTCCCACCTGCTTTCAGGCATGCCCAAAATCTTCAGACGCGATTCGTCAACAGAAACGGCAGAACGCGGCGATGGCTTCTTGGCATATTCCCCTGTTGAGCCAATTGTTCGGTGAAAAACGCAATTAAAAATTGCGGAATTCCGTTCCTGTTAGAGAACAGAATGGTCTGAGATATGGGCATGTGTCAATAAAAAAAGACCAGGCAGGCTCCTTTTTCTGATGGCCGTAGCAGAATCTAATAAACTTATTTCACTTTGCATCACCGATCCTGAAAAACATTACCTATCCAGCTTGCAGACATGAAAGTGGAATGCCGAAAATACCGCCACCCTGATTGCACAAGATTCCCTCCAACCATTTGAAAAGAAGGGTTCCTGTTATGTAACCCGTGACCTAAACTTGCATCAAATTCCCTGGCCAACCGATATCTTGCAGGAATTGGGTGAAACCCTTGTAGAGATGAAGGTAACGCTCTCGTATTTTATAGAGTCAAATCCAGCAAGGCGAGGGTGGGGTCGGAAATACAGTTACGCCAGCCACGGGTTGCGCTTTGATGTGAAAAGGCCTTTGGAAACTTTCGATGCATTCAGGCAGCGCATCAATCAGAAAGCGCGAGATGAGGAAGGTGGTCGCAAAACAGAGTCTCCTTCTGATACGGAATGGATCCTCGGAGCGAATTTGAGAAAGCTTGGTTCCATCCATTAACCGGCCTTGACGAATGCCCAGTTTTACAATTTGACGCTGGTTGCAACAGCTTTGGTTTTGGGCGCAAGATTCAGTCTTTCAGCGATCAATCGCATGTGGCTCGGGGAAAAATGTGTGAGCACATTATCCTATTTTTTCTCAGATGCAAAATTTTTTGCCAACTTTTTGCCAACAAACACCCCGAAACCAAAAAAGCACTTACAGCCTATTTCCATAAGTGCCTGTAATCACTGGTGCCCCCGGCGCGACTCGAACGCACGACACCCAGATTAGGAATCTGGTGCTCTATCCACCTGAGCTACGGGGGCAATGATGGTTCTTTTACCACAATGGCGACGGAAGTCAAATGAATTAAAAGAGGAAAACCAAAAAATTATTGATTTTCCGATTCGGATGTTTATAATAAATATTTTCATGCGAAATCCGACTCAAGTCTTTTTCCTATGACGGATAAATTGTTTTTCCGCTCAAGTGGGGGTGTAGCTCAGTTGGGAGAGCGGTACGTTCGCAACGTACAGGCCAGGGGTTCGAATCCCCTCATCTCCACCATAATTTCAACTACTTGTCGAGTAGACCGGTTTCTTCCGCTGCTACAGGTTGAGGTTTGCTTTCTCCGTTTACCGCCTGGTTTCCCGGCGGTGCCACAACATTTCAACCATACAGCAGTTGGCCCCGGCCCCTCCCAGAACCGTGCTTGCGCTATTTACGCACACGGCTCCTCATGAGTACGCTTCACGATTGAATGATAAGGTTTACCCTTATACAGGGTTGCGGCAGAGGAAACCTCTTGAGAAGTAGGTTAAACTTCTCCCAGTTCATACACCCTCGTTTACCTCGCCTGTTCAGCCATTTGAACAACAGACGATGAACCTCATAGGAAAACCGACTGAGACCTTTTGAATTGTCCGTGACTCCGTAGTAGGCAAAGTGTCCTTGCAATTTCGAGGCTACCTTACCCATAAGCTCATCGGTCGGCAGGGTCCGGTTGGCTTTCAGCCAATCCCTAAACATCCGAATTTTGGCGGTAAACTTCTTGCGGGAAGTTATCCGTTTCATCCGAAATTTCCGGCCGTTCCTGGACCGGCTGCAGTAGTGCGTGAATCCAAGAAAATCGAAGGTAGCCGCCTTGCCACCGCGTCTGTTAGCCTTGGATTGTGCGTACGGACCAAATTCGATGGTCTTCGTCTTCTCGGGCGATATCTCAAGGCCAAACTTGGAAAGCCGCAAATCCAGCTCCTTTCGGAACCGTATCGCGTCTGCCTCATGTTCGAAACATACCACGAAATCATCGGCGTAACGGATCATCCGACTTTGACCGAAACAACCCGGCTGAAACACTCGTGTAAACCAGAGGTCCAGACTGTAATGCAGATAGATATTTGCAAGTACCGGCGAAATGATCCCGCCTTGCGGCGTTCCTTTGTCGCTGGCAATCTCTTTGCCTTCTTCTATTATACCTGCTTTGAGAAAGCGATTGACATAGCGCAGCACTCGTTTATCTGCTATTCGATGGCCCAGGAATCTAATCATCCAATCATGATCGACATTATCAAAGAAACCATTGATATCTGCGTCCACAATATAGTGAACCCGGCATCCCTCAACCTCTTTGCTGAGTGCCCTCAACGCGTCATGACACCCGCGACCGGGCCGAAATCCATAGGAGTCTTCAATAAAATCCTGCTCGTAGATCGCCGAAAGTATCCGTGTCAGTCCCGCCTGCACCAGCTTATCTTCAAGGGCAGGTATGCCCAACGGGCGATTCTTACTGCTCCCCGGTTTTGGAATGTACACCCTGCGTACCGGTAATGGAATATACGCCATCCGATGCAATTTTCCGACCAGAGCGTTTAGGTTCTCGCCAAGTTTTTCCCCATATTCCTTCTTGGTAACCTTATCAATGCCAGATGCTGCGTCTTTGCGCAGCTCCTGGAAACATTCCCGCAACATCTCCTCGTTCATCAGATGAAACAGACTGGTAAGTCGGCATTCATCTTCTTTGCGGGCTTTCTCCGCTATGCGCTGTAATTTCGTTTCCACCATTTCTCTATTTCTGAGCATAGATGATGTGTCCTCACAACACTGTTACTCATGTGACGTCCTTTCCTCCAGCGGAATTACCCGCCTTCTCAGGTACTACGACGTCATCCGACTTCCCCTGCCCCGTTTGCCATTCTCCCTTTATTATCGGTTGGCCGGCATACTCGCTTTTAAGCAAGAGCGCAGAGGATCTCCCGGGTTGCCGCATATTCGCAATGTCCGACATGCCATGGTCTCAGACCCCGGAGAGGCGCCATTGACTTGCCATTCGCCAATGGTCATTTTGACTTCCGTCAAAGTTAGAACTTACATTTCGCACGATTAGAGCGTAGTTTTCCGAATTATGTTGAGTTCAAATTTTGACCTAATTCCGAGTTTTTGAAAAGCCACCATCGGTCTTGGATAGCAGCGTATACAGACGGCGGAACACCTAATAATTTCAACACAAATTCGTGCAACTGGGTGACACCCTTTGTAACTGTTTGAATGATTTTGTCTTGCTTTTCAACCATGCTGAGATGAACATTTTTAAAAAAGTAGTTGAGATTGTTCCATGTTGGTTTTTTGGTATTCATGCCGTTGGGTAAAATGGGCAGTTTTTCAACCCCTTGCTCAGCCATATTCTTTCGAATATTACGTTCCATAAGGCTGACAATCATTAGTGCGATGAAATAGAGAAAGGTCATCGCCTCGATTCGCTCCGTCTTTTTGAGAAAAACGGGAGCGACCTTTAAAATGGACTTGGCCGTGTACATTCTTTTTTCCAGATACGGTTGATTTTTATAGGCTTTAAGGACTTCTGCCGCTTCCATTTCAGCGTTTGTAATGAGAGGGAAAATGCCATCACGGGCAGCCAGATTGTTTATGGCCTTGTGATCCAATTCCCACTCGAGGCAGTAGGATATATTTTCTTCTTCTTTGTATTGTGTGTTCGGTCCCGGCTTTCCAGGACCTATCTGGCGCTGAACAATTTGTTTGTCCTCGATGAGCTGAATTTGGAAAAGATCAAATGTACCTTTGGTTGCCTTCTTGATTGCCTTTTCAATCTGTTCCTTTGTCTTGAGGTTGTATTGATTGAGCCGGGAAGAAAGTTCAGTGAGTTGGAGATCGGCTTTGGCGATCCTGTTGTCTCGGCGGCTTTTATCCTGTTTTTCTTTGGCACTGCTGTGAACCCAAATGATACGATATCCATTTTTGGAAGGCTCGCCTTCGTATGTTTTGTATAGGATGGTTTCTGCTTTTTTTCGGCTGTTTGGCGTTTCATAGGCATATTGCCATTCGATGGAGTTTGTTTTTAGAAATTCGTGGAACTGTTTGACTTCAGATCGGTTTTTGGGAACGATCGTAATAAATATTCCACCGTGTTCATGGATATGGTCCAGATTTTTCTGTGAACATAGTTTGCAGTCGGCAATATAAATAAAATCCGACTCTCCCAGGAATTCCCGGAGGGCATTCCAATTGGGGACATGGGTTGTATCGTCAGTGCGGTTTCCATCAAACAATTCAAATGATAAGGGGACATTTCCATCAGCCGTGATATTCAGACCAAAAACGATTTGTTTGCAGTCAGGCCGATGGTCCTTGTTAAAACCGTATTTCAGTTTAACGGCTCCGGGGTGTTGATTTTCATATTCGCCGGTGAAAGTAACCGATGTGCTGTCATTATGGATCTGTCTTGTTTCAAGCAGATATACTCCAATGGCATTTGCGCTCAATTCACACATAAAGGAATTTCGGTCTGCCTTGAAAAGACAGTCAAGCTTTTTGGCAATTTGATCGTCATTGTACATTGAAGCGTTGAGCCCATATTCACTTAGTCCATCCATGTAATCAGCGGCCCATTGTTCAACTTTATAAAGGGGTTGTGATGCACATATGATATTGGCTACCACAACCGAAAGAATTTGAGCAGGATCAACTGGCGATTGTTCCGGCTTCTTGACGTATTTCGAAAAAAGCCCATAGATCCCGAGCTGATCAATGTAGTACTTTACCATGGGAAGAACATCGACCCTTTTCGTAATGACATTCAATTGCTCCATAAACGGCCCCAAAAAATAGAGTTTTGAGCGTATTATGGATTATTAGGAAACAAATGTCCAGAAAAATCGACAACATATTGGTTTTATTGACGATTTTATAATTCAGAAAACTCGTACAGCAGGTGCGGAATGTGCGTTAGAACGTCGTCCCTCTCAACTAATCCTTTCGGGGCTCAATCCCTTCAACCTTACGGCTTACGGCCTATCGTCTCGCTGTCCTACGCTTAATCTCGGGGATTACTCCCGTCGATCCAAGGACTCACTACCCAGTGGCTGGCCAGCCTTCCGGGGCGGGATTCACACCCGCTAAAATATGCGACCTTGACCGGCCGCACAACTTTTTGAGGCTGCTTGTTGGTGGGCGTTTTGGTGGGCACCTGCAAGAAAGTATCCCATCTTTTCCAGGCCTTTTTTCTTATCCTCTTCGTCAATCGTATTGTACCGATCAAACATTTGCCGGGTTGAATGCCCGGTAATTGCCATGATGACAGATTCCGGTACACCGGCCTTTCTCATGTTGGTATCAGCAATTCCCGGTTGCTGTTGAAAGGCCCAATATCAATGTAACTTGAAATTCGCTTTTCGTAAGGCCTTGGCATTGAAAGTTCTTGAAAAAGCGCATTATGGAGTTCTTTTTCAAAAAAAAGCGTCAAAACTGCAAATAAATTTCAGGAAAACCTGGACATTTGGCGAACGATGGTTCATGATTCACTCCCATAAATGTCATGAAACATCAAAGCCAACAGAAAAAGGGAAGGTTAGCTTCTCGAAAGTATCTTAGTGCTGATCCAGCAATTCCCGGTTGCTGTTGAAAGGCCCAATATCAGTGTAACTTGAAATTCGCTTTTCGTAAAGCCTTGGCATTGAAAGTTCTTGAAAAAGCGCATTATGGAGTTCTTTTTCAAAAAAAAGCGTCAAAACTGCAAATAAATTTCAGGAAAACCTGGACATTTGGCGAACGATGGTTCATGATTCACTCCCATAAATGTCATGAAACATCAAAGCCAACAGAAAAAGGGAAGGTTAGCTTCTCGAAAGTATCTTAGTGCTGATCCACTGTTCGAGGGTCTGCATAAAGATTTTTTGGGAGTATCGGACTACCGTGAGGGTAATCCGGAAATATCAATGGCAGACGCCTTGATGTCTGGCTTTGCCGTTTTCTCTCTCAAAGATCCGTCCCTGCTTGCTTTTGACAAACGAAGACAAGCCGCTGAGAATTTAGAAAGCATTTATCATGTAGAAAGTATACCTTGTGACTCGCAGATGCGAACGATTCTGGATGAAGTAGACCCTGTGGAAATTCGACCTGCGTATAAGAATATTTTTAGTAAATTGCAAAGAGGCAAAGCTCTGGAGCGCCTGGCTTTCTTCCAGGGATGCTATCTGTTATCTTTGGACGGAACAGGCTACTTTTCCTCGAAGAAAATTTTCTCTGATAATTGTCTGCAAAAAGTAAACAAAAAGACCGGCGAAATCACCTATTACCAACAGATGCTGGGGGCGGCAATTGTTCATCCCGATCTCAAAGAGGTCATTCCGTTAGCCCCGGAGTTCATAATCAAACAAGACGGCCAAAGCAAGAACGATTGTGAGCGTAATGCCGCAAAACGTTTCTTCGACAGTCTTAGAAAGGACCATCCACACCTGCCCGTTATCATTACCGAAGATGCCCTAAGTTCGAATGCGCCACACATAAGGGAGGCGGAAAAATACAATCTTCATTACATTCTGGGTGTGAAGAAGGGGGATCATCCTTTCCTGTTCAGAAAAGTGGAAGAGGCACAAGAAAATGGCGAAGCTGTTCAATTTGAATTGGTCGATAATGATAATCCGCAAAAAACGCATCGTTTCCTTTTCGTTAACCACCTCCCCCTGAATGAATCAAATCAGGATTTGCTGATCAATTTCCTGGAATACTGGGAAATCACGTCAGAAAAGACGCAACATTTCAGCTGGGTTACTGATTTTACCATAACAAAGGGAAACTCTTATGAACTTATGCGAGGCGGTCGTGCACGCTGGAAAATAGAAAATGAGACGTTCAATACCCTCAAGAATCAAGGCTATCATTTCGGTCATAACTATGGGCTCGGAAAGAAAAATCTGAGTGTAGTTTTTGTGATGCTCATGATGTTGGCCTTTTTGGTTGACCAAACACAGCAGCTCTGTTGTCCCCTGTTTCGAGCTACATGGCATAAGATGGGTAGCAAACGAGAACTTTGGGATCGTATGCGATCCTTGTTTAGAGATTTTGCGTTCAAATCGATGAGGATGCTTTACGAAGCCCTTTTTTACGGGATGAAATTCCAACCGCCGATAATTTTATCTCAAGTTTGACAGTTAGAAAATTATTATTTTGCTATTTCAGCTAGTTAAAAGACACACGGATTTTGTTGGCACTACCATCTGACTTTTCCGGTATAGGCTCGACGTCCCGTATTGTAGGCGGCATGGCAACCCCAACAGCCTGGAAAACTTTGCCGCAGACTCCCTTGCTCTGGCTTCTGATAGCAAGCCGCCTGCCGTTTTCTTCGATGGTGACGGTCTGTAAAGACTTCAGGTCTTGCTTTATTTCCGCCCATTCGAAACGGTGGCCGGCTTTAACAAGCCTTTGATCCAGTTCCTTTCGAAGTACCAGCGCCAGAAAACTGCAAAATACGTGACCGCGGATCGTCTGATCCTTCTGATGAAATATGGGACGGGTATCCAGCAGTGATTTGACGTCTCGAAAAACCCTTTCGACACGCCACAACTCCTTGTACTTTAGTGCCACCTTTTCGGGCGAAAGATCCGTGTTTGTCTGCAGTACCCATTTGCCGTCAAAACGCGCTTCATACGTCACTCGTTTTTCATCGATACGGGCACTGTCCTTCTCGACCTTCAAATACTTCCGGAACCCCTTGTTGCCAACAAGGCTTTTGGGTCCCTTTTTGAGTTTTTCAGTGAGCGCCTTGACGATGGCTTCGCGGTCAGCGGCATCTTTTCGCTGCTGGCGAGGGTTCTGGCAAATGATGTATCGACAACCATCTATTTGAACCTGTTTGACTTTGAGCGGCTCCCGCTTTTTCGGATCGCTGCTTTCAGTGCGAACCTCTTTGTAACGACCGGGATGGGACAAAACGCGATCTCGAATCTTTTTCACTTTTCGCATGCGGGCTCCCAGGATGTATGGGGTCCGGTTTGTTGGAGACTCGAGTTGTTCCACCGTATCCGCACTGATCATGCCGCGATCGGCAACAATGCAGACCCGATTGATGCGAACCGTTTTTTCAGCTTTCAACGACGGGCAAAAGTGCAGTAACATCAGCCGTATTTCCTGGCCACATCTCGCAGCAGATTGGCTGGCCTTTATCATCGATGACCGCCCCAACGATCATTTGAACCCGGTCGGGCCGGTGGTCTTTGCTGAAACCGAATTGGCCGATACTCTCTCCACCGTGCCCTTCAAAGTAGATGGAGGTGGTGTCGAAAAATACCAGGTCCAGATCCGAAAACAGATCTCGGCGATGGGAAAAGATCAGTTCCTCCACAAGGTCCTTGTTGCATCTGGGCGAAAAACCGGTACTTTCGTTCTGCACATCGAGCGCTTCACCCAGGAAACCCATGGCCCGATAGAGATGGTGAAGTTCCAAACCTTCGATGCCTTTGATGATGTAATCCCGACACCAGCGATGACAGAAACGATCCGAACCGGATACCAACAATCGGTGAAGGACCGTGAGGAAGATGGCGCGCTCCACATCGAACTCGAACTTACGTCCTTCCAATACCCGGGAAATAGCCTTTCTGATTCCGGCCTCTTCCCACAGCCGCTCGAAAATCAGCACGGGCCCGATCTTTTTGGAGTCAGCGGAGACATCGCTTTTTCCCGAGATGATCAACAGGGCCTGTTCGGAGAATCTGGACAATGACCGGATGAGCGTTTCCACCCGGCCCTTTGACTGCAGTTGGTCCATCCGGCCGATGGTAGCGATCACACGCTGTCTGACTTTGCCTTTCTCTTTTTTGTTTTCGACGATTTGCAAATACTGATACTTACCGGACTTCTTGGCACGAGCGAACATTGGGGCCTCCTCATATAAAAGACACCCCTAAGGTAGAGCCTAACATATTAAATTGTCAATATAACAAATTGATTTCTGTGGCACTACCTTTTTGAGCTCAATTTGAAACCGGAAGTCTTAATATCAGGTACTTATCTGCTTTTGGGCGCCCATTTTTTGGGGCAACTGTCAAACTTCAGTTTATATGATGACGATTGAATGCAAGATGCACTATACCAATGAAAAAAAGCGTCAATTCCAGAAAAATTGGTATTTGCCGGTAAGGGACATCTGTGCGGTAAATCATATGGGATTGGTTTTAGGTCTTTTTTTTGCCCCTTGTTTCATCAAAAATTGACCGGCCAAACGAGGAATTTCAGCTAATTCTCAGCAAGGCTCTTTGACAGCGGTATCTATTTTGTAGAAATGTTAAGAAATAGACTCAGTAGCGACGCGGTCGGGAATTGCTGGTGCTGATCCACTGTTCGAGGGTCTGCATAAAGATTTTTTGGGAGTATCGGACTACCGTGAGGGTAATCCGGAAATATCAATGGCAGACGCCTTGATGTCTGGCTTTGCCGTTTTCTCTCTCAAAGATCCGTCCCTGCTTGCTTTTGACAAACGAAGACAAGCCGCTGAGAATTTAGAAAGCTGAAGTTTCACAGAAAATGCCCCCGGCTTGATCAGCCGACCATGCGCAGCAACGCCTCCAGGAAAGATTTTCGGGGCAGTTTGTTGTCTTGGTTGCAAACGGCATGAAAATCATCGCTCAATGCGGACTTAGCGATGATATGTCTCAGGTCGGAAAAGGCGAAACTGTTGCGACCCTTGACCTTGTGCCTGCGTTCGGGAATGTTTTCGAGCCGTGAACCATAGATCCAAATGATTGTTGCGGCCATTATGGAAAAATTGATGTGATTGATCACTGCCTGTGCATTGCGGGTTTGGCTTTTGCTGCTTCCAATGTCTTGCTTGATCTCCTTGAAACCCGACTCGATTTTCCACCTGGCCCCATAATACTCGATAATTTGCTCAACCGACAGCTTCAAGTCCGTGGAGAAGATTGCGATCCACTGTGTTTTTCGAAAGACCCAGACAACCCGGACAGGGCACTTGAGTGTTTTGAGCATAACGATTTGGGAGTATGCGTTGACTTCACGGTATTTTCCGTACAGGAAGACGTGATAGTGTTGCCGTTCACATTATCCCACCGGATATTGTCCACAATAAAGCACGAAGAATATTTTGTTTTTGCCTGATTGATTTATCGTTGCAAGGCGATGCGTGACGGACTGCCTATCTTCTGATCGGGGTGCTGTTTCGAGAAAACCCTTGGGGCTCTGCCCCAAACCCCGAGGTTTTTTTAGGCATGAAGGCTCCTCGGAAATATCACATAAAAAGGGGAGCCCGAAGACTCCCCTCCCGATGACGATATTTCGTCGTCGCCTATCCGGCTATCCCTTGGCGAGTTGCTCCTCAGCAGAGCTCGCCTCTGTTTCACCGAATCTGATCATGCAGGTTTAGCACTATCCCGTTTCCTCCACTGCGGTAAGAATATGTTCAGCCGATACAAGCTGGGCATTCTGCAGTGCCGCCACATTCAATGAGAGGTGTGCCAGCAGATTGATTTTGCGTGGCAGACCGTTTGTCGCCTGAAAAAGCGCTTCAAGAGCCGGCTGTTCAAAAAGATCCATCTGGGTTCCGGCCAACTCAAGCCGGTGTTTCAGATAAGGGAGCAACTCCTCTTTTGCAAGACCGGATATGTGATAACGCACCACAAGCCTTTGAGCCAAAGGCTCATGGACGGAC
>ADZZ01000641.1 GCA_000179315.1 delta proteobacterium NaphS2 | reverse complement strand
TAAACCACCTTCACATTCCCAGAATTGCCGCGGGCAAGAACCTCTCCTTCTGGCCCCTGGGCAATTTCTTCAGAAAATCAGGCGCGTTTTTTATTCGAAGGACGTTCAAGGGGGCCAGGTTATATGCAAAGGTTTTTTCACGGTACATCAAAGCGCTTGTTCATGAGAACTATCCCCTGGAGTTCTTTATCGAGGGGGGTCGAAGCCGCAGCGGAAAACTGATCCTTCCCAAAATCGGTTTTCTTTCCATTCTGATGGAAGCCTATCAAGAACACTACTGCGACGATCTCATCTTTGTACCGGCATCCATCGTCTATGACCGCATTCTGGAAGAACAGGCTTACCTGAAAGAGCTGGGCGGCGACAAGAAGAAAACGGAGAGCTTTCAACAGTTTATAAAAACCCGGCAATTCTTGAAAAAAAAGTATGGAAAAATCTATATTCGTTTCGGCCAGCCCTTTTCCCTGAAGCAATACCTGGCTGAACGGCCTCAGATAGAAGACCGAAAGCATAAACACCTGGCTTTTCACATTATCCGCAGCATCAATAAGGCCACCCTTGTGACGCCCATGGCCATTGTTGCCACTGCCATTCTGGCCAAGTATCGAAAAGGGTTTCAACAAACGGAAATCATGAAAACCGGTGAGATGCTTTTAGATTTTCTGAAGGCAAAGGGATCCTCCACCGCGGATTCGTGCCGACAGAGTGAAAATGCCATCGAGGAAACGCTGGGTGTTCTTGTGAAAAGCCATGTGCTTGAAACCATCGAAGATGTGGACGATGAAGAAATGTTCTATTTCACAAAAGATGAAAAAAAACCTGAACTGGAATACTACAAAAACAGTATCATCCATTGGTTCATCCCCCACGCTTTTGTATCCCTTTCGCTGCTGACCGGAAATCGTGAAATCACCCCCAAGGAAAATGTCGTAAAGGACTATTTGTTTCTGGAAAATGTCTTTAGATATGAGTTCATCTATGAAGAGAAGACCCAGACACCTTTGGAAGAAGTGAATGGTATTCTGGATCACTTTTTCGAATCCGGGCTGCTGGTCGAAAGCAATGTCAGTGCCGGTTATAGCCTCACAAGACCCGGTATGGAACAAACGACCCTCTGGGCCAACCTGGTCAAGACCTTCTTGGAGTCCTACTGGATCGCAGCCAGCGTCGTTCAGAAACACCGGCAGAACGGCAAGAAACGCGCCGATTTGTTCAAGAGCATGACCAACCTGGGGCAACGTTACTACAGGCTCGGACTCATTGACCACATCGAATCGGTTTCGCAGATTAATTTCAAGAACGCCGTTCGCATCATCAAAGAGGATTTTCCGCTCTCTGAGGATAATCCCGAGGAAAACCGAAATCAGAGCCTTGAAAATTTGACCCTGTTCGGTAAACGATTGCACCAGTTTTCGCAATACAATCAATAGCGATCCATATCCGTAACAACCATGATTGACTTTTCCGTCGATGCAATTCCCCGGCCTGTCAGCTTCTTGATCAGGAAACTTGAAGGGGCAAATCATTTGGTTTATGTGGTGGGCGGCGCGGTCAGGGACATTTGTCTAAAAAGACCAGTAACCGACTGGGATCTTTGCACTTCCGCTTCCGTTGACGCTCTGCTGGAAATCTTCAGGAACGAGTCCCGTTTCTCTCCCGGCCACGGGACCATGGTCATTGTCATGGAAGGTCATTCCTATGAAATTACCACATTCAGGGGTGCCGCGAAAACGCTGGCATCGGATCTCTCAAAAAGAGACCTGACCATCAACGCCATGGCCCTGGACCCTTCGACCGGAGAAATCATTGATCCCCACCACGGCCGTCGGGATCTTCAAAACCGAATCTTGCGCGCCGTTATAAACCCTGAAGATCGTTTTCGGGAGGATCCCCTGAGGCTGCTCAGAACCGTGAGATTGGCGGCGCAGCTTGATTTTGCAATCCATCAGAAGACAAAAGAAGCAATTCCAGCGCTGGCCCGTTTGCTTTCAGGGGTTGCACGGGAACGGATTCGGGAAGAGTTGATGAAAATCCTGATGGTCCCGAAACCCTCCAAAGACTTCAACACCCTTATAACATTAGGTCTTTTAAAGGAATTTCTACCGGAGCTCCTTGAGGGGCGGCTCAAACGGCAAAACCGCTACCACCGCTTTACCATTCTGAAACATGTCCTTGAAACCGTGGACAACGTTAAGGCAACCCCCGTTTTGAGGCTCACGGCGCTCCTTCACGATGTCGCGAAACCCCGGGTGCGCGTGAAGGAAAAAGGCACTTGGCGGTTTAAAGGGCACGAAAAGGCCAGCGCCAAGCTCGGGGAAAAAATCATGAAACGGCTGAAGTTCAGCAAGCAAATGATCGCCGAGGTGACGCATCTCATCAGGAGCCATCTCATCGGCTACAACCCCCGATGGACGGATGCCGCCGTTCGGCGGTTCATCAAACGGGTGGGGGCGGATCATATGGAAAATCTTCTGGCCTTCAGGCGGGCCGATATCCTGGCCCACGGGATACAAAACGGCAACCAGGATATTCTTTTTGAATTGGATCAAAGGATTCAACAGCAGTTGGCATCTTCTCCCCCCATTCAACGCTCGGATCTCGCCATCGACGGCAATGATATCATGTCCGTGACGGGACTTTCCCCCGGCCCGGCCGTGGGGCGAATATTAAATCAGCTGAACAGTATCGTTTTGGAGCACCCCCAATGGAACCAAAAAGAAAAGCTCATGGAGATTCTGAAAACGGATGGCGTGTTGGGATTGTAATGATTCTCTTATTCCGGACAACAATCAAATTAATGGCATAACTCAAAGGATAGAGACCGATCCTGAAAGGTCGGACTCTGAGTGTGAATGGTGAATGGGGTCTGCTGTTAGTCCTTTGAATGATAGTTGGAATTCCGGGGACTTAATTCCAACCGAACATGGTTGGGACCAAGGCAAGCGGAATGGGCGACCCGGACCGAGCGGACCGAGAGTTTCACACCTCTGTAACAAATTTGTTGACACTGTGGTGTATCACCTTCGAGTGGAAAGAAGGTGAAGCCCTGCGAGTCGATTTAGATCAATATCATTGAGGTAAATCATGGCCGAATATTACATTAAACGTCCTTTGAAACGCCCACCGATTCATCCCGGTGAAATTCTGCGTGAAGATGTGCTTCCAGCGCTTGGAATTTCTGTCAGCGAAACCGCACGGAAATTGGGTATTTCCAGACAACAGTTGCATCGTGTTCTGGCCTGCACTCATCCCATCACAATCGAGATGGCGCTCAGGATTGGAAAGTTTGCCGGTAACGGCCCTGGGCTTTGGTCGCGTATGCAGCAAGCGCATGATTTGTGGTATGCCGAACAACGAATGAAAAGCGAGCTATCTGAAATTGAGACAGTTGCATCGGTAGGTTCAACCACCTAACCTTGCTCTTTCAGCGGAGCGCCAAAAAACCGCGCTGCTGAAGCGCGGTGTTATTTGAAAGGTAAAACAGATGGTTATGAAATACAAAATCCACCCCATCGTCATGGGAACCAAGGTCTTTGACAAGAGCATGATGACCTATCAATTCAACAACGGAACAGAATTTACCATTCCCATTTACTGCTGGTATATCGAAGGAGGTGATCAGAAAATTCTCGTGGATACCGGTGAAATGAGTCCCATTCAGTCCGAAAACCGGAAAAAAGCCGTCGGCGGCAAGATTTATACGTTTGAGCAGGGGCTGGCAAAATGGAAATTAAACGCTGAAGACATTGATATCATCATCCACACCCATCTTCACAACGACCATTGCGAAAACGACTACAAGTGCCCCAATGCCGATATTTACGTTCATGAAAAGGAGCTGGAACATATTCATAATCCCCATCCCCTTGATTTTCGGTATCTGGAAGATTACATCGAAGACGTGGAGGAAAATGGACAGCTCCGAATCCTGACCGGCGATACGGAAATTCTGCCGGGGATTCAGGCCATACACACCCCGGCCCACACCGCTGGCGGCATGACTGTTTTGGTTGACACCCCGTCAGGCAAGGCCGCAATTACCGGATTCTGCACCATCAACCAGAACTTCAACCCTCCCCCGGAAATCAGGGGGATGGAAATGGAAGTTATTCCGCCCGGAACCCATGTGAACGTGTATGAAGCCTATGATATCGTGCTAAAAGTGAAAAACATGGCTGATATTATATTGCCGCTTCATGAGCCGGAGTTCGCAGGGATAGATACCATTGGCAGGCCGTTTCAGGATAAACGGTAAAGGGGGCAAATCCGCTTTTAGCTCTTTAAGGAACCAGCTCAATTTCATAAATCTTTGGCCAGCATTTTCCGGTGACAAAGATATGGCCGGTTTCCTCGTCGTAGGCAATCCCATTTAAAACAAAGGGATCTTTGAGAACGGCCGGATCGGGATTGACCCCACCCATATCGATCCAGCCGGTTACGGCACCGGTGTCCGGGGCGATCCTTGCGATAAGCGACGTTTTCCATACGTTTGCGTAAACCTCTCCTTCAATATATTCAAGCTCATTTAAGTTTCCCACAGGGCCCACCTGATCGGCCACAATAACGGATCGCGTTGCCACCATGGTTGCCGGATCGACAAAGATAAGGGCTGCAGACCCGTTGCTCATGATGAGTTGTTCCCCATCATTGGTGAGGCCCCAACCCTGGTGCTGGAACTGAAAAGTTCTTTTCAATTGGAAATCATCCTTTCCATACACAAACCCGATACAGGACTGGTAGGTCATCTGAAATATTTCATCTCCAAAAACCGTAATGCCTTCTCCAAAATAGAGCGGGGCCAGGTCATGCCGCCGGATTTCCTGCCCGGTCCACAGGTCGGTGGCCGTCAGTCTGGACTGATCCCACAGACCGGCACTCTCATAAAGAAGCCCCCGGTCCATCACTAACCCTTCGGTAAACGCGGTTTCATCATGATCAAATGTGTTGAGGATCCTGTAGCGGTAGACCGGAATCTCCGTTTGCTTAAGGATATCCGCATATCGATTATCTTCCCAAGCCTCGGCCTTTTCGATTGCCGCATCTCTCGAACTTATGTTCCAGGCATCGGCGTTTGTGTCGTTGTTGCAGCCTGTAATTGCAGCAAGCAACAGTACGGCAGCTGCCATGCACACACCTGACTTGAGGAAAACCAAAGGGAACCCGTTCGGATTAAGATGAAATCCCCTCATCCTCATGTTCTTCCCTCCCTTTCCTTCATATCTCGTTTAGCGATCTTATGAGCCATAAATTGAAACGCCTGGCTTCGCCGCACTGACAAAAATCCTTCTGCGCATTTATCCGCGATTATCCCTTGACCATTTACGGGCGATTCTTTATACTCCAAAAAATTTAGGTGGACAACAGATTCTATCCCTCAACCCAACCAACCCGGTGGAGAAAAATGAAATTTCTTTTTAAGAATACCGGCTTTTGCTTACTCGCAATTTTTTGTTTAATTCTGGCATTGACCGGTTGTGCCACCAATACCCAGCAACAAAACACCCTGACTAACCCATCCATGAATAGCATGTCTTCCGCTGACGATTCCCTCGCGGAAGCAATGGTCGGGGAAAATCCTTCTTCTGCTTACGGGGGTTCCACGGAAGCAGGACGACATTTTCCGGAAATGGACATCAGAAATGATGTATTCCTTCATCACAAGAATGGAGACGGTCGTTCATCATTTCAGCAGTCAAACAATGGGGAGAAATCGAACCAGGAGATGCTCGACTCGGCCCTTGAATTCTGCAACGCCTCCAATGATTTCTGGGAGCAGGGCGATCTGGAAAATGCCATTGATGCGCTGGACGAATCCTACGCAATCATACTGAGAATTAATCCCAACAATTCACCGGAAATCCAACAACAAATTGACGATTTACGGTTCACCATCTCCCAGCGCATTTTACAGGTCTATTCATCCCGCTTTACGGTCTTAAACGGTAA
>ADZZ01000642.1 GCA_000179315.1 delta proteobacterium NaphS2 | reverse complement strand
GATACGAACGAGTATGTTCAGCAATCAGAACTGCGAATTGAGCAGGGATGATTCCGGCGATTTGCTCTTGACGTTTTGGATGGTGATCGTTATGGTGTCAAAAAACAACTGGCAAAAAGAATGGAGCAAAGAAAAAATGCCGGATTAAACCGGGTATCCTGGTGGGGTGGAATCGGCGTTCAAATCGAAGTCAAAAACCAATATCAACTCTGAAAGTGGTGTTGAAATTGTCACGTTTCGGTGGTGTTGAAATTACACTGGAAAAGTCTGGAATCAGTTTCGAAAGAACCGAAAACTGTTGCCTCCGAACGAGCGGTAGCTACAGCAATATCTGAAGAGTTTCCGTCTGGCATCTTAGATTTGCTTAAAATTCTGGAAGAAAGATTTTCATTCAGATGGGAAAGAGGCAATCTGAATCACGATATGTCTCTTCCATTAATTTACTGGCCCGTTCGTTTGCGGCCGCCTGGCCCTATCCATGCTGCACAGTGTTTCGTCGCAGCTGGACTGCAAAAACTAGGCTGCCAGATATCACTTTGGATTGATGACCTTGGGCGTAGAGAATACTCGAATGAACAATTTGTTGATTCGTTAAAGAAATGGTTCAACAAAGTTGGCGGTGATGGCGCTGCCTTGTCAATAAATAAGTTCAGTGACATTTTGGAGAATAAAGAAAAGCGACAATATACAGATCACATGTGGGAGATCCTGGATGGCCACCTGAAAATCCCCCACTTGTGGCCGGGTCAAAATCCCCCGGCGACAGGACGGTTTCAGTTTACAAATCTTCTTTAGAAAGGTCCATATTCTTTCCTTTTTCATCCTGCTTTTTTTGTTTACTTTGCGATATCCTCGATGCTGCTTCTTTGAGGCGGTAGCTTTTTCCCTCGAACTTCAGGAGATGCCCGTGATGAAGCAGGCGGTCGAGTATGGCCGAAGATGCTGTATTGTCCCTGAGAAGCTTACCCCAGTCTTCAACGAGTCGATTTGATGTAAGGAGCGTACTTTTTTTTGCGGAATACCGATTCAGAATGATTTCCAGCAAATCATCAGCGGCTTGTTCCGGCATTTTCTTGCGCAAAAACAAGTCATCGATGATCAGCAGATCGGTTTCGGAAAAAAGTTTGCTGATCTTTTTCCTCCGTTTAAGTTGAGTGGCTTCAAAAAGATCCTCGAAAAAGGTGTGGGCTTCCCGGTACACCACTTTGTATCCCGCAAGGATGGCGGCGTTAGCAACCGTTTTGGCGATCATACTTTTCCCTGTCCCTGGGGATCCGATTAAAAGCGCATCGTGTCCCTCCCGGATAAATTTTCCGCTCACCAGTTCATAGATGTCCATCTTGGGCAGTTTCGGATTGAAGCCCCAATCAAACTCGGTCAGGGTGGGTTGCTCCGTGAGACCGGATGCCTTGAGGCGCGTTTGTGTAAGGCGACTTTTTCGGTAATCCAGTTCGTCCTGGATCAGACAGGCAAAGACCTCAGTAAAAGAAGCGCCCTGATTGGCCTGGACGATTCGGGTCTCCAGGGTGGCGATCATACCATGGAGCCGGAGGGTTTTGAGA
>ADZZ01000643.1 GCA_000179315.1 delta proteobacterium NaphS2 | reverse complement strand
CGTTTGATCCGTTCAGGAATCGTACCCGATAGCGCCGGGCACCGACATCAACATAGGGCCACGATTTCCCGTTCACCACAATGGTGTCTCCCAAAAACTCGGGGTTCCAGAAAAGATGGGGTGGTTGCGGCATAAAAAACGGTAGTCCGTCTGGAAAAAGGAGTTCACCGGTGTCGTCAAACATGCGGTCCTGTATGACGAACTCGAGCTCATACGGCCCGGCGGGAAGACCGCCTGCAGCGCCCGATCCGTCATCTATGGTGCCCGGATCCCGAAGCCAATAGTAACCGGCCAGGCCGGCATACACGTTGATTCGGGTAAGGCCCAAAGCGTGATCGTGATACCACAGCGTGGTGGCTTCCTGGTCGTTGGGATATTGAAAGACTGCGGAATTGGAATCAACTGCGCCGCCCCCGTAATAACCCGCACCCTGTAAGGCACTGGTATTATCCGATGGATCCATCAGCGGCGTGAACCACTGATCCGGTCCGCCATCCACTGTGGATGGCACTTCCGCGCCATGCAGATGGGTGATTACCGGCTGAGGGCCTAAAAAAGGGTTTCCCGTCTGTTCCGCATTGGTAATATCGATTTCAAAGGGGTTGGCAAAATGCAGCGTCTGATCGATGGTAAGCAACCTTTGAAGATAGTTCGTTTGGTCATTGGCAGCATCCGGCAAACCAATACCCCGCGGCAGCTCGTTATAATAAGTGAACTCTGTTGCTGTACCACGCCGAGCGATAAAAGTATTCCCGGGATAAAGCACATCTCCGGTATCCGCCATCACCCGACTTGGATCTGAACTGCCCGGAACCAAATCTAAACCGTCTCCGTCTATGTCGTAACCCCAAAGCAGGGTGCCGTCGAACGACGCCAACGTAGGACTGAATACATAAAACGAGTCGGGGAGAATACGTTGACGGAATTCCCGGTAACGGATCGTCTGATTAGGGGTTGTAGCGGCATCGACCCTTGAACCGTTAAAAACAGGTAGCGGATCTTGATACTTGTCGATGAAGACACCGGGGTAATGTGTCTGGGGAACAAGAACGGAAGCAAAGCTCATTCCGGCGCTGCTCAGAACCAGAAGCAAAGCTGAAAAACCGAATACCAAACCCAATAATTTCTTTCTTGACATCATTTCCATATCTTTTCTCCTTAATTTGAAACAGGGTCAAATAAATGTTTTTTCTGTAAACATCAAAAATATGATCCTAATTTCCATCTCTCGCAGTGCCATCTCATGTTAATCAATGTGTATCCCCTCCTTTCCCTTTACCTCATTTTCCATCGCTCAAGTCAGCGGTGGAACAAGTGATCGGTTCATGTGCACTTTCTTCCAAGCCTCAAGCCAAAAAACGAGTTCCTCCGCATCAACGGGCTTTCGAAGGCAAGCCGTAATATGCGTACTCAGTGACTCGTGAAGACTGGGATGGTATGAAAGGCTCGATATAGCCAGAACTGAAAATTGCCGGTGTTGTCGCGTGAGATTTCGGATGACCCTGTCAGTGACCGGTAGGTCATCCAGATCGAGGAGAATTACCCCTTTCTGGTGATGTCCGAGCGCCGTTTCCAACTCTTCAACAGAAAGGAAATCTACAAAATTATAGAATTCGCATTTCAGAATTTCACGGATTTCCCTTAACTGCCATTCGTCGACGCTCACCACCAAAACCTCTGGTTCCATGTTGTTTTTCCTTTGGGCTAAATTGTTTTTCCAAACATGAACGCATATCTGTGATCACTGCCTTGTGCCTTGAAAGGGGCTTGAGCAAGGTTCATACCGAAATGGCGGAAAAAGAGGACGGCTTCAATCATCCACCGTTCGTGAAGGGAGATTACTATCTTTGGTCTATCTGAAAAGATTGGAAAAAAATGGCATATTTTGCTCTTTTAAATTTTTCAATTTAGTGGGATCTTATTCAAAAGGCGGTTCAAAACATCAGTATGTTATTGTCATGAAACTGTCCTGAAATGGGGCATCATTTAGGAAATATTTAAATTATCCTTAAATTATGGATAGCTACGCATGTCCTCAATCAGGACATTGCATCAAATGTTCAGTTGGCAGGAGATGAAGTGAAATAGGGTTGGATTAAATTTACGCTTTTTTTGGGCCTGGTTGTTCAATCTGGTATTTCTTTATCTTGACGTAGAGAGTGTTGCGACTGATCCCGAGCCGACGGGCGGCTTCTTTTTTATTCCAGCCGCACTCTTCCAAGGTGCGGATGATGAGCTCCCGTTCATGTTTTACCAGTGTCGTTGGCCTTTGTCGCAGGGCGGAAGGTAGCGAGCCGTCACCCGCTGGAAGATCATAGGTTTCGATCCATTTGCCTTTGGCCAAGACTACGGCGTGTTCGATGCTGTTCTTCAACTCCCGAACATTTCCCGGCCACTGGTAGCCCAGCAGCCACCGCATGGCATCTTCACTGATTCCCGTGACCCTCTTGTCACGCTCGCATGCGAAATGGCTTACGAAATGGCGCGTCAGCAATACGACGTCATTTCCACGCTCTCGCAAAGGCGGCATGTTCACTGGAATGACATTGAGCCGATAAAATAAATCCTCGCGAAATCGTCCTTCCTTGACTTCGGAAAGAAGGTTTTTATTGGTAGCGGAGATGATCCGAACATCAACCTGCAGAATTTGTTCACCACCGAGTCTCTCAAACTGGCGAGTTTGAAGCACACGCAACAGCTTCACCTGACTCGATGCGGGGACCTCACCGATTTCGTCCAAAAAGACCGTTCCGCCGTCAGCTTGCTCAAACCGTCCTATTTTTTGTCGGACGGCACCCGTGAATGCACCTTTTTCGTGCCCAAAGAGCTCGCTCTCCAAAAGCGTTTCCGGATAAGCCGAACAGTCGATCACCACGAAAGGCGCTTCCTTTCTGTTGCTGATGGAGTGAATGGCTTTTGCAATGAGTTCTTTGCCGGTACCGCTCTCCCCCTGTAWTAACACGGTGCTGTCTGTTGGCGCGACATCCTCAATGAGTCTGAAAATCGTTTGCATCTTCGGGTCTTTACCCACGATCCCATGAAACTCCCGTTTGGCTTTCAACTGCGATCCTCGCCGAAGAATATCCTCTTCATCGAGCAATGCTCTTTTTAAAATTCCTGCGGTCTGTCTCAAAATCATACCGGCTGTAGTTACTTCATCGGACTTACATTGGCATTTCTCGGGACAGTTAACTACCAGCGCCCCGAAAGTCTGATCTTCGGCTAAAATCGGCAGAATCGCATGGCTTTTTCCTGTTTGAAACGCCTCAGGGAGCAACGGCAGTCCTAAAGGCTTTTTGACATCGAACTGAATTACCGATATCCCCGCCAAGAACGAAAAAGCTTCTTGAATTTCCGTGGGGTCTTTTGAAATTCTTGTGTCTTCAAATCCAATGGAAAATAATAAATCATGCGCTTCATTGATCAGGACCAGATGCATAAGGGGACATCCCAGCAACCGTTGGAATTTGTGTAAGATGTGGGATCCAATTTTTTCCAGGCCACGCAGAGAACCAATCTCCCGAGCGATACTGCACGAGATTCTGGTATAGTAATGGGCACGCTCAAGGTCGAGGGTTTGTCCCTCAAGACGCACCGTATAGGACTCCATGCGATCGATCATGTGATTGAAGGATGCTGCCAGTTGCCACACTTCGTCTTTGCCTCCAATCTTGACACGAACCCCCATATCGCCGTCTTCAATTTCTTTCGCCGCTTTTGTCAGTTCTTCGATGGGCCGTGTAATACGTTTGACAAAAAAAAGGAATAGAGAAAGAACGAATAACAACACACCGAAGGTCATATAGCCCATTTGAATCCAAAGCTTTTTCATCTCTTTTTCATAACGCTGCATTGAGAATCCCATTCGCAGAACATCGGATTTTCCTTCGGAAATAGGCCAGGCAATGTCCAGGTATTTTATCCCTCTATCGCTGATAACCCTTTTCGAAATGGAACCCCCATCACCATTCAAACTGTTGGCGTTAACCAGGCTGAATGGAGAGCCATTTTCAAAGGTGTGAGCAAGAATTTTATTCCCCTTTAGAATAAACGCGTAGGAAGCGTTTCCATGGCTTCTCACATGATGATGAAGCATTAAGTGCAGCGCCTCCACGTCATTCACATCGAAGAGTTCCGCAGCTTCGAGAGCTGTAGCATGGGCCAAATTTTCTGCCTGTAGGGCCATTATTTCCTGTAAGCTCGCTCCATAACGGTGCATCGCCAGTATCGCAATGACAGTGGCGCTTGCAAGCACGACTAGCGATACGGAAAGAAGCAGCTTACTCTTTAACGTCTTGATAAACATACGGAATTTAGATAAAAAAGACGAATTCCTTTTCAAGCTGTGTTACGTCGTGCCTGTTGGTTCCTGTCTCGACGATTGACAGCGGGACACCACGGCCGCCCGTTAATTACGAAGCACATAGAGGATGACTTCAAGACTTTTGGGTGGCGGTATTGGCTTTCTGCCGCTATCCTGTAGGTTTTTTTCGGATCACGCTCAGGTACGGGCATCAAAGGTTCAACCCTTTCCCAAGAAAGCATCGGAGACTTTCCATGACTGAATCTTTGCCATATGCTCCTCCAGTTTCGATTTTTATACCTGCCTGAAAATATGGCGTAAAATACCTCAAATGTCAATTTTATTTGCGGGTAATATCTAACCAATATCACCACCTTCCTCAATGACGTACTGTGTAGTGTTTGTGTAGTGTTTGGGGTGTTTGGGACGTTATGTTGCGAGTCTGATTATGTTGTGTGATTAAGGAGGTATCTGTGTGGGTGGTACCCCGCCGACGACACACCGTATCCATTGACGAATTTTTGCGCCAGGATTCTTCTTAGTTTTGGCAGGGGCGACCGGCGGCTGCCTGATTGAAGCAACGAAACCGTCACCCCTTCCCCTTTGCAGCTTCGCGGTAATTCATCACCACGGAATGTCCGCTCCATTCGTACCGATCCAGTTTCACCAGCTTGTCTACGACCCCCGCTCTCAAGGGATTCAGATGAATATAACGAACCAGTTCCATGAAATAAGGATCTTCCTTACAGATAATTGACTTGTACCTGTTTTGAAATAGATGCCCGTGACGTTTGTGACGCCGATTGTAGGATGCCGCATACCCCCCGAGCACCCGGCGCATGAATGCCGACAGACCGGCCACCCCGCTTTTAAGCAGAATATGAGCGTGGTTGTCCATGAGAGCCCATGCAAAAATAGAGGTTCCCGTATCAAGGCCCACTTCTCCAATTCGGTTGACAAAATTTTTTCGGTCGTCATCATCGTCAGCGATCTTCCGTTTTTCAATACCCCGAACTATCACGTGATGCAGCGTCCCCGGCGCATCGAGCCTTGCTCCCCTCGGCATTTCTTGTTCTCCTTTTATCGATCCGTCTTCTCCCCGGTTATTGCTCGTGGACGTTTTTGTGGGCTTGCTTTCTGTATATGATACTGGATCATTTTGTATTCTTTGTCAACAACGTCCCATAAGTCCTCTAGGCATCCGCCACACGCAAAGAATCCAGGTTAACTGTTTTCGGATACTTCCGGGAAGGACTCCTGTATCCAAAATACCTGAAACTCGGTGTAAATAGCCACAGGGCGCTCACTGACAACACAATTTTGCGACAGGGGACCCATCGAATTTCAAAAAAAATCCCCTGTGGGCTTTATCAGACCAGGTTTCGGAATATACGTGCTTCAGGACTGAGGGTTAGGGAAACGATTTGACGCCATTCAATCAAATCGGGTATTGTTTAGGATACCAAAAATTGGCAAAAATGAAACCGGCAGAAAATACTTTCTGTGTATGCAAGTAAGGGAAGCTTTTCCCAACCCCATTACGAAAAACGACAACATTGTCCATAAGAATTATTTATGTGGAGTTTAAAACCGGCTTCAGAAGTCGGAACCGGCGTAACAATATCACAAGGACACTCAAAAATGCTTTTTGAAGAGAGATTATCAATTTCTGGATCAACGGAGGTGCTATAGTGACTTTAAATGAAATCCATAAAGTCATAGAAAAGATCGGTTCACTCACATTCACAACTCTGGATGGCAAAACCATGCACAGTAGGATCATTAGCATCTGTGGTGGCGATGACGAAGGGATCTATTTTCTTACAATGGATGTAAAACCGTTCTATCGGCAACTGAAAAACAACCCGCATGTGGCCCTGTGCGGAATCT
>ADZZ01000644.1 GCA_000179315.1 delta proteobacterium NaphS2 | reverse complement strand
GGGCTTTAATTCAGGTGGCATCTGATGATGATCGGTGATGACCACATCCATTCCCAACGTTTTCGCAAGATTTACCTCCTCGCCATTGGAGATGCCGCAATCAACGGTAATAATCAACCCGGCGCCATCCGCCTGGATCCTTTTAACGGCCTTTTTGTTGAGGCCATATCCTTCCTTCAATCGGTCAGGCACGTATGTGGACACGGAAATACCCAAATGTGAAAGAAAGACGGCCAAAAGAGCGGTGGCGGTAAGGCCGTCCGCGTCGTAATCACCATAAACCGTAATCTTCCGCTGCTCCTCCATGGCCCGCAAAATGCTCTCTACAGCATCGTTCATCCCTTTCATCCCCATTGGATCCATCATCTGTGACAGGCGGGGGGATAAGAAGGGCTTGATCGTGTGAACATCCGTAAGGTGTCGGTTTGCCAGAAGCTGTGCCTGAAGGGGCGTTACGTTGACTTCGGCAACCAACTGCGAGACAAAAGATGATTGAGGCGCTAATTTCCAGATCTTGCGAACGGGCGAAGAGGCTTTCATTGCGGACTGCGAATTGCCGATTCCGGACAATCGCCAAGGTATGCTTCTATGGCGCCCACGTCGGCCGGAACATCGACTTCGATGGAATCATAAACGCTTTCGGCAACACTGATATGATATCCATTTTCCAAAGCACGCAACTGTTCAAGCTTCTCAAGCGATTCCAGCGTTCCTTCGGCCAGTGCGGTAAACTTAAGCAAAAAATCCATTCTGAAACAATAAAAACCGAGGTGTTTAAAATGGACTTGGCCGGGGCTCTCGTCCCGGCAGAAAGGGATGGGGCATCGGGAAAAGTAAAGGGCAAACCCTCTGTTGTCCGTCACCACTTTCACGTGGTTGGGGTTGGTGATGTCCGCTTCATCCCGAATGCGGCATTTAAGGGTACCCATGGGAATGGATGCGTCAGCCATCAGGGGTTGAATCATGGCTGAAACCACTTCCGGCTGAAAAACCGGTTGATCCCCCTGAATGTTGACCACCAGGTCCCGGTCTTTCACGCCGATTTTTCGAGCTGCCTCGGCAATTCGATCGGTTCCTGATACATGGGCGGAACGTGTCATCAAAGCGTTGCCCCCAAAACCCTCGACGCATGCTTTGATCCGCTGGTCATCAGTGGCCACATAGACCGCCGAAAGCTCGGAGCAGGCGAGCGCCCGCTCGTAAGTATGTTGAATCATGGGTTTACCGGCAATGATCGCCAACGGCTTTCCCGGAAAACGACTGGACTGGTATCTTGCCGGTATAAATGCATAAATATTCATTTTAACGGACATTTTCCATGTAGCTGGCACACGCCGATTCCGATTCCCATGCCGTCACTTTCGTCACGCGAACACCTTCCAGACCCAGGCGGCCGGAAAGCGTTTGAAGATATGGCG
>ADZZ01000645.1 GCA_000179315.1 delta proteobacterium NaphS2 | reverse complement strand
CCTATCTCATCGCTTTATTGATGATGCGACCCGGGTGATCCCTATGCCGCTTTGCCCATTCGGAAAATACCGCTGCCTTCATGGAGGTGTTGAAACAAGCCGTTTTAAGGCGAGGTATCCCCATGCGGCTTTTTGTGGATAACGGATCAGCTTTCCGGTCACAGCATTTATCCCTGGTCTGCGCAAAACTCGGCATAACCCTGATTCACGCCAGACCCTACCATGCAGCGGCCAAGGGAAAAATCGAGAGATGGTTCAGRACGGTACGATTGCAGTTTCTCCCGATGCTTTCGGAAAAACATATGTTGAATCTGAAAGCGATCAACAGAGCACTTTGGACCTATATCGAAACAGAGTACCACCGTTCGCCCCATCGGAGTCTCTGCGAAACGCCCCTTGATCGCTGGGCCAGAGTGGGTGAGAAGGTCCGATATCCCGAACCGGGCGATGACCTGGACGACCTTTTCCTTTTTGAATCAAAACGCAAAGTGCAGAAAGACCGTACCGTAAGTCTGAACGGTATGGCCTATGAAATTGACGCTTCCCTGGTGGGAGAGACCGTAACACTCCGCTACAACCCTTCCGAGCAGGGCAAAGAGATAAAGGTCTGTCACAACGGCCGTTTCGTCCAAAAGGCGAAACTGGTGGACACCTACGCCAATTGCTTTGTGAAACGTGATCGCCCGTCTAAAACCATTGAAGCACTTGATCCTGAAAAGGCCGTCGATCATAAGCGGGAAAGCAGACCCAAACAACCTGTTAACTTCAGCAGGATCTCCGAAGCCGAAAAGGGGGATGGCTATGTATAAAAAGGTCTATGGGCTGACCCACTACCCTTTTGAAAAAGATCTGGAACCGGACAAACTGTTTGGTTCAAAAGCTGCTGATGAGCTGAAGCCCG
>ADZZ01000646.1 GCA_000179315.1 delta proteobacterium NaphS2 | reverse complement strand
TTTGGTTTTTGTGGGCGAAACCCCATGAAAAGGAAAGGCCGAATGCTTCCGCGCCGCCGATGCGCACACCCGCCAGAAAAGCGGTGGCCTGCCATTCTTTGACCCCCGCTTTTGTCACCAGGTCGCTATGGAATTTCATATCCACCCGTTTTCGTTCGATGCGGTTCCCCAACTCTCCGTATCCGTAACAAAGATCATGGGGCAGACAGCACTTGTAGGTGATGTCCCGCCAGTCGCAGCCGGTGAATAACCCCATGATTTCATCTGGAAGGCCGGAGCAACCGTCGAATTTCCACGGCTTGTATTGTTCGGGATGGGCTTCAATTCGTTGGATCAGGTAGTCCAGGTTGAAATGGCGGCACAGATCCAGTGCCTGTTCCGTGGTGACCATGTCTCCGATCTTCGGGTATTCCATTGGTGCCTCCTTTCATATTGAGGGAATCCGCTGCAGTTTTCAAAAGGCGATTTCTAATACTTATAGCGCAAAAACGGCCCCATCCTGTTCAAGGCTTTCGATGACCTTCAAGGCCCGCACCAGGCGGCCGGAGTAAACGTCCACATTGCCGGGACCGTTATAGCGCCTGGTGAAGGCGCGCCAGTCTTTCGCTTCAATGAACCGCAGCAGATGGTTGGTTTCTACAAATCCGAAAAAACCGGCAATCTGTTCTTCGCAGGATCGCTGAAAGGCCAGCACCATGTCGCGCGCGCTTTCATGGACGGTGACCTCCCAGTTGAATCCCATCAACTGCGGCAGACCGTAACTGCAGGAGGCAAGGGCGGCCTCCTTGTCCACATCATAGGCCCGGGCGAAGCTGAGCCATTCCTGTCGTTGTCCTCCCCGCTTCCAGGGGACGTCCCGTCCGGACCTCCGTCTGAAGATATGGGGTTCGTAGCGGATGATGAGAAGGCCCGTGGCCGGATCATAGGCGGTTCCCGATTCCACGAAAAAGACCGCCAGCGCGCTCTTTGTTGTTAGCCCGTTGGCGCGGGCCTGTTGGTCAATGGCCTTGCCGTAACGGTTCCAGAGACGGCAGATGCGTTTTTCTTCGGAGGTCCGCCCCACAATTTCAGGCCCGGGGGGTTCGCTCACAGGGGTTTCGGAGGGTTCAAAGACAAGATCGTCGCCCACTTCCAGCAGGACGTCTTGCGCGGGAAGGGAAAACATCTCCTGAA
>ADZZ01000647.1 GCA_000179315.1 delta proteobacterium NaphS2 | reverse complement strand
GAAGACAAAAAAGCGTTTGCAGCAAAAGAGGCACAAAGCCGCATCAAAGGTATTTTTCAGAAATACCTGGACGGCATTCTTTCAATAAATCAGTTCAAAGCGGAAATGACGGCCTTTGCCGAGGATCAAAAGCAAGCTGCCGACAAAGAACTGCTTGCGGAATGTATTGGTGCCATGACGGTGGAAGGGGACAATAAACCGTTTTTTGAGGTGCTGGAACGGGTACTTGAATGCCACATCAGACCCATTTTCGGTGTGGTGGATGCGTTTTTGGCGCAACAGAGAACGGCACGAAACGAAAAGAGATTGTCTCTCAATCGGGAGTTCAAAGCGCGTGGGGTTTCCGGTTCAGCGGTTATCCCCAATCTTAAGGCGGATGAGACCTGGCGCGACTATCTGGCGGATATGCAGAAGCGGTTCCGGGGAGAACTGAAAGCGCTGAATCTATGCGTATAGGTTTCATGCTTCAGGATTTCATGTTGAAAACCTTCCGTACCGACAAGGGACTGCTTGATTTTTCCCATGTTTTTACCTAACCTCAAAAAAATGATCCTAAGGGAAGGGCCGGGGAAAAATGTTTGATAGAAGAAAGTTCATCAGAAAAAGCGCGGTCTGGAGCGGATATGCATTGGCGGCCGTGGCCATTGGCTTTCCCGTATTTTCTTTTGTCGGTTTCAGGAAGATTACAAAGAAAAAAATTGCCTTTTCGCCCGATTCACAATTGGCTCCCGTCAATTTCAAGGAAGGCGTCTATCTGCTGTCCCATAAAAACGAATTCCATGCGCTTTCCGCCAGGTGCCCCCATTTGGGGTGCACCGTGAATTTTGATACGGTTTCAAAAACATTTAAATGCCCCTGCCATGGCAGTGTCTTTGACCTTTCGGGAAAATGGATTTCGGGTCCTGCCCGAAAAAACCTTCAACCGCTACCGATCAAAAAAAATGCCAACGGCGATATTGAAACCGTTCTCAAAATCTGATTCGGGGCAGGATTTGCCATTCGTCAAGAAGCCCGGCAAAAGCCTCTCCTCGAAAATTTCATCCTATCTGCCGCGCCTGGGGCTGTCAGCCCTTTTTTTGTGCCTGTTTTCAGGTATCGTGTTGGCATTTTATTATCGCCCGATGGGGAATGTTTTCAGGAACGTGGAGGAAATCACAACGCTTGTTCCCTACGGCTGGTTCTTCAGGCAACTCCATTTTGCGGCGGGCCAGCTTTTCGTGATCCTGATGTTGATCCACACCATTGATCATTTTCAACGGAGACGGTACCGCTTTTACCCGCCAGGCCAATGGCAACGCCTGATTTTTTCCCTGTGCCTGTGCTTTTTTACCCTCTTTACGGGATTTATTCTGAAAGGAGACAAGGAAAGCCTTTTTGCGGCGCGGATTTTCATGAATATTTTGGGCGGTATCCCTTTTGTGGGTGGAAAACTCCGCAATTTTTTTATTCTGCCGGGAAAAGACCTCTTTTTTCTGCCCTATCTGTACCACTGTTTTTTCCTGCCCATTTTGATCTTGTATCTCATACGAAGCCATATCAAAAGACGGTTTCCGGAACGGGGATTTGTCTATGTGGGCGGGGCGGGGCTTTGCCTCTATGCATTGTTGGTGAAACCGTTTATGGACATCCCACCCCATGCATTTATGGAATCCGTCAAGGGCCCCTGGTTTTTTTTGGGAGTTCAGATGCTTTTAAAAATTCTTCCGGCGATTCTGGCGGGTATCGTCTTTCCGGCCTTTTTTCTGGGGTGTGTATTGATCCTGCCGTACATGAAAACGCAGGAGCAAACCGGCGGTCAGAAAGGCTGGATGAAAATTGTCGCTCAATGCTTCATTGGTTGATTGTATTGGTATTCTTGGCGTATTCTTTTTTAACACTCAAAGCTGCTTTCTGGAGTGGCTGATGATGGAAAAGAGGTGACCGGGGACGGGAAAATGGAAAAGGACATTGTCGAAAGGAGGGGGGGGATGAAAGAGAAGATCAGGATCATCCAGGGAGATATCACAAAGCTGCAAGTCGATGCCATTGTGAATGCGGCCAACAATTCACTCCTGGGAGGAGGGGGCGTCGATGGGGCCATTCACCGGGCGGCAGGACCGGAACTGCTCAATGAAACGCGAAAGATAGGCGGGTGTCCCACAGGGGAAGCCCGGGTGAGCAAAGGATATAAATTGCCCGCGTCATGGGTCATTCATACGGTGGGGCCCATCTGGAGAGGGGGCGGCCAAAACGAGGAACGTCTCCTCGCCGACTGCTACCGAAACAGCCTTCGTGCTGCCGTGGAAAGCGACGCAAAAACGGTGGCCTTTCCCGCCATCAGCACCGGTGTTTACGGATTTCCCCTGAGAAGGGCCACGGAAATCGCCATGAAAGAAACCATTGATTTCCTTAAAAATGAGGATTTTCTGGACCAAGTCACATTTGTCTGTTTCGGTGATGAAGCCCTTAGCACCTATGCGGAAGTCTTCAGCGCCTTGATCAGCCCGTGACCTCGGACATCAGCCTTCGTGATCATCATCTTTCAAGAAATGGCTGTGGTATTCCGCTTCGCTCAAATGTTTTTTCAGAAGATAGGTCAACAGGTCAAAGAGGCGGGTCATATCTTCGTCGCTCATGCGCTCCCGCATCAGGGACATCAGGGTATCGTCCGAGAATTTCTGAAGATAATAGATAATGGTCGCCTCATCGCTTTCCCTGTCAAGCCCGAAACCCACAACACCTTGGTATTCTTCCACAAATTGATGCGTGTGTTTTCCCATCAGAATCCCATGGCCTCGCCTATCAGGATGACCGAAATGTCGGTCATCATGGGCTTTCGGTGCAATATGGTGGTAATCCGGCAGATACGCTGCGGCGCATTGCAGTCGCTGCAAATGCCTGTTTCCGCGCAGGGCGTATCCAGGTTGAGACTTTTGGCCCGCATGGGAGCGGCCACCTCACTGACCCGGGCCAGCGCTGATTGAAGGTCATGGGTGACCTTGTTCATGCCCGCTGCCACCACCACCTTTTTGGAGCCGAAACTCATGGCATTGGTCCGGTTTCCCACGCCATCCACGTTGACGATTTCGCCGGTGGCCGAAATGGCATTGGCGCTGCAGAAGAAACAGTCACAACGCCCTTGAGCAAGTCGAATCACAAGATCCACCTCCCTGGAGAGGCCGGGTTGCCAGTGATCATGGACCGTTTTCCCTTTTTCCTTGAGCGCCTCCGTGATTCCCAGGGCCCGAGTGGTATCCGAGCCTCCGAAGCCGAAAGTCTCAAACGATCCAACCATATTCATGATGAGCCCTTTGGCATCTTCCCTCGTAGCCGCGAAGTGTGCATCAAACCCGTGTTTCTTGAGATTCTTTACACATTTTTCGCCCAGTTTCTCCCAAAGCCATGATTGGTAATTGTTTTCCATGTTCATCTCCTGTTGGATTCGGATTAATCTCAAGGTGGCGAATGGCCTGTTAGTACCATAAATTCGTTTTTTTGAAACGATCCCAAGACGACCCGCTCTATAGCAGGCTGCTCGGAAAGTAAAATATGGGCCAGGTCTTGTGCCGCGAGACGGTCGGAAACCATGTCCA
>ADZZ01000648.1 GCA_000179315.1 delta proteobacterium NaphS2 | reverse complement strand
TTTTTGGGAAAACAGAAGCAGACCGTCTTCCCCGGACAATATAAAGCATACCCATCATAGGTCTGCTTTTGATCCTTTTCAAGATCAAAGGCGTCATGCCCTTAAGGCTTCTAAAAAAAAATCCAGTGTAAAAGTTGTGGATTCATTTTCCATGTGTGCCGGAGCTGTTTCAGAGGCCAGGCGTACTGTAGCGATCAATGTCGTGAACAAGCCCGCACGGAACAGCGACGACAAGCACAACGCCGTTACCGGCAAACAGAAAAAGGCCGCAAAGCTCATCGGAGGGCGGAACGTCGGCGAAGAATAAAAAAAAGTAAAAAAACCGTGGATGATCAGGGTTCAACACCCCCGTCATCCGGTGATAAGGTGCCCTCCAGGTGGTCCGGCGTGGGTCCGAGATGCCGTTTTTGCGGCTCATGGGGTGTTATTGTGAAAGATTTTCCCCGCCGAGGCTACGGCAATCATCCACAAACTGTTCCGGAGGTGTTCACATGATGGTTAAAAAGCCTCTTTTTCCAAAACGAATACGCAAAATCGCCGGCGGTTTTGCCTTTATTGAACATCGCTTTTTGCGAAAGGGTTTTTGGGAGAGCCTGAGTCATATTGAACTGCTGCTCTACATTTTTCTGGTGGTGGTATCTGACAAAAACGGGCTGTCTTATTACGGCTACGACAAAATCTGCCGGATTCTAAGGGTGGATGCAGATCAATATATCAATGCCCGTAATCGCTTGCTGGACAAGGACCTGATTGGATTTGACGGCCGTGTGTTTCAGGT
>ADZZ01000649.1 GCA_000179315.1 delta proteobacterium NaphS2 | reverse complement strand
GTCATGACACCCGCGACCCGGCCGAAATCCATACGAATCGTCAATGAAATCCTGCTCGTAGATCGCCGAAAGCACCCGTGTCAATCCCGCCTGTACCAGCTTATCTTCAAGGGCTGGGATGCCCAGCGGTCGTTTCTTGCTACTCCCCGGTTTAGGAATGTACACCCTGCGCACCGGCAATGGAATATACGCCATCCGATGCAATTTTCCGACCAGAGCGTTTAGGTTCTCGCCAAGTTTTTCCCCATATTCCTTCTTGGTAACCTTATCAATGCCAGATGCTGCGTCTTTGCGCAGCTCCTGGAAACATTCCCGCAACATCTCCTCGTTCATCAGATGAAACAGACTGGTGAATCGGCATTCATCTTCTTTGCGGGCCTTCTCCGCTATGCGTTGTAATTTCGTTTCCACCATTTCTCTATTTCTGAGCATAGATGATGTGTCCTCGCAACACTGTTACTCATGTGACGTCCTTTCCTCCAGCGGAGTTACCCGCCTTCTCAGGTACTACGACGCCATCCGACTTCCCCTGCCCCGTTTGCCATTCTCCCTTTATTATCGGTTGGCCGGCATACTCGCTTTTAAGCAAGAGCGCAGAGAACCTCCCGGGTTGCCGCATATTCGCAATGTCCGACATGCCATGGTCTCAGACCCCGGAGAGGCGCCATTGACTTGCCATTCGCCAATGGTCATTTTGACTTCCGTCAAAGTTAAAACGTCGTCCCTCTCAACTAATCCTTTCGAGGCTCAATCCCTTCAACCTTATGGCTTACGGCCTATCGTCTCGCTGTCCTACGCTTAATCTCGGGGATTACTCCCGTCGATCCAAGGACTCACTACCCAGTGGCTGGCCAGCCTTCCGGGGCGGGATTCACACCCGCTAAAATATGCGACCTTGCCCGGCCGCACAACTTTTTACCCTTGAAATTCGCTCCATCTCGTGATAGGATTCGATAACAACTTATTGATATTCCTTCGGAAAGGAGCTTGGCAACATGTTTATTCTAAACGATATCTTAAAGCCTCTACAAAATGCTTTTTCTTCCACCAATCTCGGCAGGGAACGAGCACACTGGTTCTCTTATGCCATCCTGGCTTTCATCATCCCTTTCACTTCATCTATCTCTTCAAACGTGTTGCGTTGCCTCAATACCTTGTTTGGGCTCAACATTAACAAACGTCGATTCTACACCTTTATGGCTTCCAACAAAATACCATGGCATAACCTATGGGCCGCCTTATGGCACCTCATTCCTGACCCCTTGTCCGATGGGCGACTTATGATCGCATTAGATGATTTCATCAATCCAAAGACAGGTCGCAACATCTTCGGATGTTCTCATATGTGCCG
>ADZZ01000650.1 GCA_000179315.1 delta proteobacterium NaphS2 | reverse complement strand
AAGGCCATAAATGCCAAATCGGACAATATGAGGGTTGCCGGAAAGGTCGTTTCTTTCCAAACCAAACTCCAACAAGCTGTCGAGATGGTAATTCAGGTAGCTCAACACTTTGCCGGCGTTGACATAATAATCGTTTGTGACAGCTGGTTCGGAAATAACGGCCTGTTCAAACCCCTCCGCACTAAACTCGGAAATTTTGTTCATTTGCTTTCAAGATTACGTTCCAATACCGTACTGTACTCCATCCCCAAGATCGGTTCTTCCAAAAAGCCGGGAAGACCCAAAAAATATGGCAGCAGGTTGGGTTCGTGCGCTGAAATGGCGGCGGCATTCATGGCGTACGCTTCAACCTATCACGTCTTCCTGTACGGAAAATACCGTGAAGTCAACGCATACTCCCAAATCGTTATGCTCAAAACACTCAAGTGCCCTGTCCGGGTTGTCTGGGTCTTTCGAAAAACACAGTGGATCGCAATCTTCTCCACGGACTTGAAGCTGTCGGTTGAGCAAATTATCGAGTATTATGGGGCCAGGTGGAAAATCGAGTCGGGTTTCAAGGAGATCAAGCAAGACATTGGAAGCAGCAAAAGCCAAACCCGCAATGCACAGGCAGTGATCAATCACATCAATTTTTCCATAATGGCCGCAACAATCATTTGGATCTATGGTTCACGGCTCGAAAACATTCCCGAACGCAGGCACAAGGTCAAGGGTCGCAACAGTTTCGCCTTTTCCGACCTGAGACATATCATCGCTAAGTCCGCATTGAGCGATGATTTTCATGCCGTTTGCAACCAAGACAACAAACTGCCCCGAAAATCTTTCCTGGAGGCGTTGCTGCGCATGGTCGGCTGATCAAGCCGGGGGCATTTTCTGTGAAACTTCAGTCTTAATAACACTGGAAGCGGAAAATACCCCCTTTTACTTGAAAATCAAGGGCTTTTATTGCAACATCAACTGTTTTCAATAACATATACTTGATAAATACAAAACATTGTGACATTATTTGCAAATGATATCAGGCTGTTGGCTACATCCAACCGTCATTTGCGCTCAATGAAATAACCACGTGAACTTGTCGACAAACTTATAGCTATTTTTCCTGAATTCGCCAAAGAATGGGATGAAGGAGAATCCTTCGGATCCTATGGAAACTACAACTATCATACAGTGCTTCAAAAATTTTCTCCAG
>ADZZ01000651.1 GCA_000179315.1 delta proteobacterium NaphS2 | reverse complement strand
CATCCTCCCTCGGGATGAAAGGGACAATGATCAAGCTCCGCATGTTCCCAGGCCTTTTGCTCATTGTATTCTTCTATGGTTAAATCTATAGGGTATCGAAGCTGCATATGAAAAAAATCGGACGTAATGAGCCCTGCCCATGCGGCAGCGGCAAAAAATATAAAAAATGTTGTCTCAACGCCTCCAAATTACCTATTGGAGGGACCTTTATTTATACGGATTTGGACAATTTATCAAATCAGGTGCCGGACTTGATTCAAGACAAGAAGTTTGATGAAGCCGAGGCGGTGTGCCGAAAGCTCTTGCGACAATATCCTGAGGAGATCGATGGCCTTCATCGTTATGCTGAACTCTATGAAGCTCAGGGAAAAAACCGGGACGCTGCTGAGTACTATCGAAAAGCAGTTGCATTTGCCGAAAAGGCTGGAGGGTTTGGGAAGGAATCCGTTCAATCCTTCCGACAAAAGGCTGAAAAACTTGCACTTGCCGAGAAGGGGTAGTCTCACTTTACAATACCGGTTCCAATAAACCACCGGTGGAATAATCAGATATTTTGAGCCGGTTCTTTGCTATTTATTGTGGCTGACAACACAGAACGGTCCGTTGCTGAATCACACGGAATAAGCAGGCGAAAGCTGGTAGAACTGGAACAATCCTTTGTTCATTGTGGCGCATTAGGTCTTCTGCCGAAACTTTCTTTTCTGGAAATCGATGCTCGGCTTGAGCAGCTCGTTGTTTTGATTAAACGCGCCAGGCCGCATGAACGATCCAACCATGCGTTACGGATTTCTGAAGCGCTTGGGTTTCCCGGAGGGGACCTGGAAATCATTCGTCTGGTTCAACGGTGCCACGGGTATGGGCATCGCATGAAAGAAAAAGATATTCGTTATTTCGAGGAGCTTCAGCATATCCTCAACTCCGCGGCCAGACAAAGGGCGAAGAAAAAAGCGATGCA
>ADZZ01000652.1 GCA_000179315.1 delta proteobacterium NaphS2 | reverse complement strand
TAGAAGTAGCCGAGCAGTTGATCCATGTCCGCCATGGCCACCAGATGTGCTTTACCCGTTTGCCAGTTGTCTCCCAAATTGCCAGAAATGTTGAGCCTTGTTTTGCCCCACTCACCTTCCGCGACAAAATTCTTGCCGTTTTCGGTATCGATGGTCAGGGCGCCTTCCTTGATCTGAATGGGAAAAGGAATATCCGGATCGTTCAAGGCGCAATCCATAAATGTGATCATGCCGTTTTCAATTTTCGGAAAATGCCACCCCGGCTCATATACGACGGTCAGGTCCGCATCCAGTCTCCCGGCGGCACCCGCCAATTGTCGGAAGTCCGAACCGACGTCGGCGGGCACCAGTTTCAGATGGGTTTGAGCCAGCAGGTCTCCCACCCGGAATGAACCCGAAGCCGTAACACGAATCGATGGGTCGTCTACGTACAGATCTTTTAAAAACAGGCTTCCTGATTTGATGTGTGACGCTCCGAAGCGGCCCCTCACACCGGAAACATGAATTTCGCCCTTTCTGATTTCCAGCTCTCCTGAAACCCGGTCCACGATCATCGCCCGCTCATTCTTGAAAGCCTTGAGCCCTTTGCAGGTGAGATTCATTTTCAGCAGTTCAGCGTTTTCCTGCAGATCAAGATTTTCCAGCCTCTGCCATGGACCGTCCAGAGAAAAAAGGTTTACGCGCACTTCACCTCCGGAAAAGATGGGAAAAATGCGGTTTTCCAGCCAGATGGGCAGTAAAGATGATGGAAAGATCCGTCTGAATGTGGCCAATGTCATGAAAGGACTTTTAACCTTCAGGTCCAGATGGGGATCATGGGGCTTGGTGAAATTGATTGTTGAAGTGCAGTTCAACGTGAAGGCCTTGTTTTGCACCTGAAAAGAGGGGATTTTCAATACGGCATCTGCGTAGGATGCATTGAAGGGAACGGCAAGTTGCTTAAAAGAAAAGGCTTTCTTGTCCCCATCATCGATCAAAAGAAAATTGAGATCCCGGAAAAGCAGGCTGCCATCAATGGACAAAATTCCGTCCAGGGAACCTTTGATCGCTGCATTGATTCCCACGGTTCCATTTTTGATGCTCAGTTCTTCCGGCAGTAAGAGCCTGGTCAGAAGCATTTCCCTTATGCTGCACCGGCCGTCGATGGAGAGGCCGTTTTCAGGATCTTCCATGAGCAGGCCACTGGCGGAAAAGGGTGCTGTTGTTCCCTGGTAGATGGCGGTGCCATACAGTGTCCCATTTAGAACCACCGGTTCTTTTGATTTCCTGACCAGTCGGACGTTCAGATCCTTTAAGGTAAATCCGGACGGTTCCATGGTTACAATGGCGTTTTCCAGCGAAACCAGTGGAAATGCCGCCAGTAGGCGGGCGTATGATTTTTCCAGAAGCGGCCCTTTTCCCTGAACGGAAAGTCCTCTTTCTTTCCCGGCGGTCAGATAGATCTCGGGTTCAATAATTGCAAGGTTTTTTGGGAGGATCCGTCCTCTCAAGAGGTCCCTCAGACTGAAATCCATCCGGATTCTGGAAGCTCCTGCTTTTTCATCACCTGAGGGAGCGTACACTCTGAAATTACGGGCTCTGATAGCGATGCCGTCCGCAAAGCTGAGTGATATTTTTTTTGCGCGAAGCTCATAGCCGGTGGCCTGCGACAATTGTTCCAAAAGGTAGCGCTGAAAAGGCTCGGTATGGATTAAGAAATTGAGGAGGATTCCCAGCAGGACCGATAGAGAGAGCGCGAGAAGGACCGGCAGAAGGACGGCTTTCAGCCTTTTTTGCCACATTTTTTGAAATAATCCCTCAGAATTTTTGCATGGTCGAAAACCATCGGTTCAGGGAGCGCATAGGGTTTAAAGACACCGACGTCCCGGGCATCATCGGCCGCTACAGGCTTTCCCACAGCGGTCGCAACAAACACCACTGAAATGGAATGATGCCTGGGATCCCTTGCTGGATCCGAATAAGCGCCCAGTTGATAGGAGAGCGTGACATCCAGGGAGGTTTCTTCCTTTGCTTCCCTGACGGCAGCGGATTCAAGGGTTTCTCCATAATCCACAAAACCGCCGGGAAGTGCCCAGCCATGGGGTGGACTTTTTCTCTTTATCAGGACGATGCCGGTTTCTAGGGGTTTTGCTTTACTGGCGGGTTCAGCGTTTTTGGAAGCTTTATATTCGGTTTCAATAATGATGTCCACTGTGGGAAAAGGGTTTCGGTATCGGAAAACAGGTTTCCCACAGTGTGGGCACAAAAGCTGATCTTTCATGTTCTTTGTATATTATAGAAACGCAATGCCTTTTATATGAAATGGAAAGCCTAAAACGAGCAAAATAAGACCGCATGCGTATGGCAAAAAACTATCTTAAAACATAATACACGAATGACGGCAAGGCAACAACAAAACCCTGAAGCGGGAGATTTGAACGCATCAGGATGCGCTTTTCAAGTCGCCCATGATTGTGTTATACTACTTAAATTCGGAATTTTCGGATCCAGCAAAATCGATTTTAAATTGTTY
>ADZZ01000653.1 GCA_000179315.1 delta proteobacterium NaphS2 | reverse complement strand
GAAAATAAATCGGACCGATAGTGATGAAAGTTATAATCGCTCCTTCCAATCTGATGAAAAGCCGTCGCTGTGGGCTGCCGCAGAGGCAAATCTCTTGGTCGTGGTGGTATATCAGCTGTTTCCAAGGCTACAGCCTTTCAAGAACAACTATTTATCAGGGCCTCAAAGAAATTGAACCGTCAAATGCTGCAAAGCTGCTACCAATCGAACACGGGCCAGAGGGGGTGGTCGAAAACCTATTACCAAGGTCAACCCGATCATCCTTCGTGACTTGGAAGGGATGGTTGAACCAACCACCCGAGGCGATCCCGAATCGCCACTGCGCTGGACATGCAAAAGCACGAGGCAGCTGTCGAGAGCTTTGCAGGTTATGGGGCACAAAATCGGTCGGCAAAAGGTATCGGAACTGTTGGCCGATTTGGGTTACAGTCTCCAAGCGAACCGCAAGGTTCGTGAAGGTTCCCGTCATCCGGACCGCGATGCCCAGTTTCGCTATATTTACAACCAGGTAAAAGTATTTCAGGAGAATAACCAACCGGTTATTTCTGTTGACACCAAGAAAAAGGAGCTTGTTGGAGATTTTAAAAACGCAGGCCGGGAATGGCAACCAAAAGGACAACCGGATTCTGTCCGAGTACACGATTTTGCTGACAAAAATTTGGGCAAGGTTAACCCATATGGTGTATATGATCAGACAGCAAATGTTGGCTGGGTCAGCGTTGGCATTGATCATGACACATCATCCTTTGCTGTCGAGAGTATCCGTCGTTGGTGGAAAAGAATGGGCCAGCAAACTTATCCGGAAGCAAAACAACTTCTCATAACGGCGGATGGAGGCGGTAGTAACGGATATCGAATTCGGCTTTGGAAAATTGAACTTCAACGGTTTGCAGATGACCAAGGTCTTGAAATCTCCGTGTGCCATCTCCCTCCTGGCACAAGCAAATGGAATAAAATTGAACATCGAATGTTCAGTCATATCAGCATGAATTGGCGTGGCAAGCCGTTGACGAGTCACGAGGTAATTGTGAATCTGATAGCCAACACAACCACT
>ADZZ01000654.1 GCA_000179315.1 delta proteobacterium NaphS2 | reverse complement strand
CAATCGAGTGTAACCTTTTTCGCTGAGCTGAACTTATTCTCTATAACCTATTGAAATTGTTTAAAATCAAATAGCTGGACATTCTCTCATTCGCGAATTAGACTATTGGTGAAAAAGAGTAGCCAATATCTTGAGCGGAGGGGAAAATGCCAGCGTATTCAATGGAAGAAAGTCTACTTGAAGGTCATGTGGAAGTCAAAAAACTTTTTGAATTTGTTGAGGATAATGCTGCGTCTATGGACGCATACACGATGGAGCAGAACATCTTTTTCAAAATTCTTGCAATTGGTCTGTCTGCCATGAAAGGCTATTTTGCTCAGAAAGGTACCGGAGACGTAGGAGCTTCCTTGGATTTGGAGGACGGAACCGTATTGAAAAGGCAAAAGTCGCCTTCTGACAGGAATTACTTTTCGGTTTTTGGCAAACTTTCGGTTCCGCGCACCTGCTATCGAGCAGATGGTGTTAATGGGGTAATGCCATTGGATGCTCAGGCAAATCTTCCTGAAAGAAGCTACTCGTACCTTCTCCAAGAATGGATGGATCTTTTGAGCATTCGAGATTCTTTCGGAGAATCCTCTTGCACCCTGCAAAAACTGCTGAACTTGAAAATACATCCGAGCCGTTATGAAGTTGTAAATCAGGAATCATCAAATAGCTACGATGAATTTTATGAGAGTAAGGAGCCTCCGAGTCCGGAAAGCGAAGGCAGCGTTCAGGTAATTGGTTTCGATGGAAAAGGCGTTCCTGTCATCAAGCAAGAGGCTGCCAAGATACAGGCCCGGCTTGGAAAAGGAGAAAAGCGCCAGAAAACAAAAGAAGCCATTGTAGGGGTCAGTTATACAGTTGATCCCAAGGTACGAACACCTCGTGAAGTTGCCGAAAATCTCGTTTATCCGGAAAAAAGCAAAGAAGAAACAGATACCCCGAATAAACAAGATGTTAAGGCATCTCCCATACGCGCATCAAATCCTCGTCGAATAGCCAGTTTGGAACGATCCAAGAAAGACGTCATGATGGAAATTTTAAAGGATGCTAAAGTCAGGAACCCCGATAACCGAAAATCTCTTGTAGCGGTCATGGATGGTGCACTGTGCCTATGGTCTCTATTGAGCACCGTGTTGGCTGGTGTGAAATGGGTGGGTATTTTGGACATTATACATGTCGTAGAATACCTTTGGAAAGTGGCCAATTCCTTGTATGGTGAAAACACCCGCGAAGGGAAAAAATGGGTATATGACCATCTGATGGCAATTTT
>ADZZ01000655.1 GCA_000179315.1 delta proteobacterium NaphS2 | reverse complement strand
AAAGTCTTTCCCCTCCCATAACAAAGATCGATTAGAAGCGCAGGGTCATCAAAGCGGCACTCCATTTTTGCGCATTTCAGGGGCAAAGGCAAGCCGAAGAAAGCATGCTGTTTTTTGGCCTTGACGGGTGCGTTTTGAAATTCAATAATATCTCTTTAAAATTTTGAAAGGGTGTTGCCGTTATATCCAAACTTTTACGGAGGCTTATTTATGACGCATCAAGGAACAATGGATCCTGAAGTTTTGAACATGGTTTTGGATACCATTGATAAATTAGAAAAAGAAAAACTGTCCGTTGAAACAAAACTGGAAATGGATCGTCTGGGCGATTTTCCCACAGAGCTGATCCGTTTTATGCTGGGTTCGGATATTGCGCTTCACCTCATTTTTATTCCGGAAGCGTACGGGGGCTTAGGTGCCGGGGCAACGGAAATTGCGATCGTCAGCGAACGTATGGCAAAAATGGACCTGGCGGTGGCCACGTCTTTTCTGGCCATTTGCCTGGGGATGGATCCCATTCGGGTGGGCTCGACACCGGAACAGAAAGAAAAATATATCGGTAAGATCGCCGAAGAGGGGCTTGTGGTTGCTTATGGCGTCACGGAGCCGGAGGCGGGGAGCAATGTTCAGTCGCTCAAGACTAAGGCGGAACGGGTCCTGGACGAAAATGGTCTGATCAAAGGGTACCGGATTAACGGCCAGAAACAATTCATCACCAACGGCGGTGTGGCGCAGCTCTACACCATCTTGGCTGATGCGCCGGACGGTCCGTCTTTCTTTATCGTTCCGGGCGGTGCCGAGGGCCTGATTCCCGGGAAACATGAAGACAAACATGGGATTCGTGCTTCGGATACGTGCCCTCTGAGCCTGGAAGACCTTTATGTGCCCGTGGAGGACCTGGTTGGGGGCGTGGAAGGGCAGGGCCTCAAACAGGCCAACAAAGTATTCGGCTATACCCGTCTGATGGTGGCCACATTCGGTCTGGGAGGCGGTGTGGCGGCTCTTGAAAAGACCATCAAGTACGCAAAAGAACGGGTTCAGTTCGGTACCGCTCTCATAGACAAACAGGGCTATACGCACCGGCTTCTGGTGCCCAACGCTGTAAAGCTGGAGGCGGCGAGGGCCTACATCGAAGAGGTGGCCAGGCGTCTGGATACGGATGAGGAAGACCTGCAGGTGGAAGGTTCCATCGCCAAATACTTCGCCACCGAAGCGGGTGATGCCATGGCCAACGATGCCATTCAGGCGTTCGGCGGTTACGGTTATATTCGGGAATACGAAGTTGAAAAGATCAAACGGGACGTAAAGATTCTGACCATCTATGAGGGAACCAGCGAAATTCAGCGGAATATCATTTCCATGTTCAGGCTCAGATCAACGGTTCGTTCCAAGGGCGGGTTCTATGGTGAAATTGCAGAGGATATGTCCCGGCTGCCGTCTGAAACCGGCGGCCCGATGCTGGCGGATGCCATGGGGCTCATGAACGAGGTGATTCAAAAAGCCCGGAAAGAAAAGCTTACCAAAAACCAGTATGTCATGTTTCAGTTGGCGGATATGATGACATGGGCTGAGGTGGCAAAGGCCCTGTGCCGGAAGGCAGCCGAGGGTGACGATGGAAAACGAAGAACACCCGAATTCATGAAAGCGGCTGCACGGCTTTTTGCACGTGAAGCCATTCACAAGATTCGTGCCAATGGCCTATTTGTTGCTCAAGGATGCGGAACCGTTCTGGATGAAACGGCAAAGAAACTGAACGCCCTTGATACGGAGCAGATTCTTTCCGGCAGTCTGGCGGACATGGACATGATTGCCAAGGAGCTGGCGGCCTAGATAATAAAAGTGACCACAAGAAGGCGATACCGAAGACCGAGAAGACCTCCCCGCTCCGACAAGAAAAAATTGACGAGGAGCGGGGAAAAGTACACACAACCCAAAATAGATCACAGTCTTAAGACGGTCTTTGAGAGAATCGGCGTTCCGGAGAAGGGTTCTTTTATCCCGGATTCCTTTCAGGTTGACGCCGTTAAACTGGTCCAGAAGGATGATGTCCTGGTCAGCGCACCCACCGGATCAGGAAAAACCTGGATTGCCGTTCAGGCCATTCATTCGTTTCTGGAGAAAGGTCTGAAGGTCTGGTATGCCTCTCCCCTGAAAGCCCTTTCAAATTCCATTTATCAGGAATTTTCGGAGCAGTTCGGATCCCCCCAGTGCGGCATCCTGACCGGCGACAGAAAAGAAAACGCCGATGCGCCCGTTATTGTCGGGACCACCGAGATCTTAAGGAACCAGCTTTACGATGCCATGCACAAAGGGGTCAGCATCGGGACGGATATGGTGATCCTTGACGAAGCTCATTATCTCAGCGATCCGGACCGCGGGGTGGTATGGGAAGAAGTGCTCATCTATCTGCCGTCACGGGTAAGGTTGCTGCTTTTATCCGCCACCATCAGCAACCCTGAAGAAGTCTGCGCCTGGTTGAAGCAGGTGCGCGGTGTTTCCAACCGGGTGGTGCTTTCACGGGAACGCCCCGTGCCGTTGAAAACGCTGTTTTTGTTTCCCGACGGACTTGTGACAGTGCTTGGTTCCAAGAAAGGATTGAGCCCTAAGGTCAAGAAATTTCTGAATTCAAAGGAAGGGCGGCGCGGGCGGCGGTCTGAAAAGATTGAATACGGCAGAATCCTGGCCTGTTTGAGAAAACTGGATCTGTTGCCGGCCATTTTCTTTCTGAAATCAAGGGCTGACTGCGACCAGGCCCTCGTTACCTGTCCCGTTGTAAAAAAGCCGCCTGGAATAGAGCGGCGAATGAAAGGGCTGGTTAAAGCCTTTGTCAGAGAATATCCTCATCTTGAAGGACACCGTCAAATCAAGCCTCTTCTCAATTCCCAGGTAGGTTCTCATCACGGGGGGCAACTACCCTACTGGAAAGTGCTCATTGAACAGATGATGAACAAAGGGTTGCTGGAGGCCATCTTTTCCACATCCACCGTGGCCGCGGGCGTCAATTTCCCGGCAAGGTCGGTGGTACTGTTTCAAAGTGATCGCTATAACGGGCGCGAATTCGCCGATCTGACTCCCACGGCCCTGCATCAGATGGTGGGTCGTGCCGGAAGGCGGGGCATGGACAACATCGGTTTTGCACTGGTGGTGCCGGGGTATTACCAGAAACCCGCACTGATCTATGAATTGCTCTCATCTCCTGCGGACCCCCTATTGAGCCAGATTCATATCAATTTTTCCATGACCCTTAATCTGCTGCTGTCCCATACGCCCCTGGAGGTGAAAGATCTGCTGGAAAGGTCATTTGCCGCCTTTCAGGAGAAAGGGCGCGGGGGGGACGATGGCCGTTGGTTGAAGGAGCAAACGCTGCGGTTGAAAGACACATTGCCTGAAGCGCTCTGTGACACCTCTGATCCCTATGAACTACTTGAGTATATTCAGAAAAGGGCGGAATCAAGAACCGCTGTAGGTAAATCTCCTAAATCCATAGCGTACGGTCGGCGGGTGGCGGCCAGTCTTCCTTTTCTGACACCCGGAAGACTGTTTCTTCACAAAAACGGCAAAATTTACGTAGTGTTCAAGGCCTATATGGATCAGGAGCGGCTCATCTGCGCCGGCCACAATATCCGTAAAAAAGAGACCGATCAACCGCGCCAACTGACGCTAAAACGGGTGGATCTGGCACAGATCGAAACCATCTACGAATCTTTGATCAATCTTTCCGATGATTACTCGCGCGATCGGCTGGATCGGCTTTTTGAAGGGGTTTCGAAATCAGATTTAAGGGGGATCGAAATCGATACCCGCGAAGATG
>ADZZ01000656.1 GCA_000179315.1 delta proteobacterium NaphS2 | reverse complement strand
TTCCGCTCCCATGATCGTGGATCCGCTGACAAGGCTATCGTGCTGTCCCATTGCGGACGGCGCCGCGGCATTGCTGATTGCGTCCCCTCAGGCGGCACACCGGTTCTCACACAGCGTCCATGTGAAGAGCTCCGTGCTGGTTACCGGCAATTATGAAAACCCGCAGGATCTGGCCAACTGGGAGACGGATCGGCGGGGTGCGCACACGGCCTACGAAAAGGCGGGCATGGGACCCGAGGATATGGATCTGGTGGAATGCCATGACGCCTTTACCATATCGGAGATCCTGCACTATGAAGCACTGGGTCTGTGTCCGCCGGGGGAAGGGGGCAGGTTGGTGGACGAAGGATCGGTGGCCCTGGGGGGAAGGGTGCCGGTGAACCCTTCGGGAGGCCTTTTAAGCCGGGGGCATCCGGTGGGTGCCACGGGCGTGGCTCAGATCGTGGAAGTGGTGACCCAACTGCGTCATGAGGCCGGTTCCCGGCAAGTGCAAAATGCCAAAACGGGTTTGGCCCAGTGCATGGGTGGTGACAAGGACGGAGACACCAAAAGCTGCACGGTATCCATTTTTTCCGTATGAGGCAGGGATTATGGTGACGAAGATGCATCATGTGGCGGTTTTTGTGTCGGATATGGAACGGAGCCTGCACCTCTTCCGGGATATTTCGGGTATTGAAATACTGGAGATGGGCGGAAGCGGAAAGTTTCCGATTCCAGAGAAATGACGCACACCCATTGATGGAGAGAAATACCCCTTGAAGACGTCATCACCAGCGTCAAGAGCGGGGAAAAACCGTTTGCCCTGTACTTTTTCAGTGCATCTCGGGGACCCTTGGAGGAGTTACTGTCGGAAGCCTGCTCTGGGGGCGGATGCCTTAACGACACGTCGGCATCTTCTGAACCCCCGTCTTCCTTTCGGCGGCATGGGCTCCTATCACGGCAAGTTCAGCTTCGACACCTTCAGCCATCACCGCTCCATCCTCGGAAAACCACCCTGTTCAACACGCCCTTGACCTACCCCCCTACGCCAACAAGAGCCGACATATTCGGCGCCTGCTGTCGTAGTCGGGAAACCCGGGACGGACCGCCATGAACCGCCGCTCCAAATGGGATTGTATAATTCCCACAGATTTTGACAAGATGCATTTTTATGGGTTATTCTCAATATATCCCATTTTGAGAGCTGAAAAGCGGTACACAATATGTTGTATTCGGCCTCCTACACTCCGGGCGGATGTCTGGCAGTTTACAGTTAAAGATGCCAATGGTATGTTCGACTATGGCGGGACTCAAGAAGTATGCAAGTATCTATGAAAACATTGGTTCAGAGAGGAAGGAAAGCACTGGGCACTTAAAAAATGACTACCTATGTCCTTATTCATGGCGGCAATATCTCGACAGACACATGGAACAGAATTTCCGGAACCAATGAATACCCAGCTGGCGGCCATTTAGGGGGCAAATGCTGGAACGGAGCCGCTGGCGCTCTTGTGGGCGGCGGGCACCAGGTTTTTGCACCGACACTCAAGGATGAGAGTAGCAGTAGCCTGACAGAGCATATCGATGATGTCTGTACGCTTATAACCGAGCATGATCTCAGAAACATAATCCTGGTCGGCCACAGCTACGGGGGGATGGTTATTACTGGTGTCGCAGCCAAAATTTCGGATAGGATCTGTCGTCTTGTATATCTCGATGCCGCACTGCCAGATCCTGGACAATCGTTGTATGACATTCTTCTAATGGCTCTAACTGCTTCCATGGAGAGTCGTCCCGGGTTTCCTGAACCAGTTGCGCCGTATGTGGAAAAGCTCCATTATGATTCAGAGAAAATAGACCCGTTGCCAAAAACCTATATTCTCTGCACAAAGAGCGACTTCATTGATGTTACTTTTCAAGCCAAAAAGAAAATCGCGACTGCCAAACGAGGGTGGACTTACATTGAGTTAGCGTCATCCCACGTACCGATGGCCGACATGCCGGAGAAGTTTTATGAATTGCTTTTGGATGCTTGTGAAAAATAGCGAGACTGTCGAAAAACCCTAAATTCGTGGATTCTGAGATTGTAAGTTATTGATATCATTGCATGAGAAATTGTTAAAAGCGCTGTTTTTGGACTTTTTCGACAGCTTCAGCAGTATAAAAAAGGGCCGTAACGCTTGGCCGCGTACCGCTCGTGGGCTCGCAGCTTGTGAGTCGGACGTCAACGTGACTGGCCTGAAATTCGCCAATCATTATCCGAAGATAAAAAATCGACCTTGAAGATATTTCATGATACCGATTCTATCCGAAAACTGATTTCAGTCGGTAACCGGTTTGGGCTGATGTAAGAATCCTTGACTTTTGAATGGAAGAATTGAAGGCGGCACCACCCAACAAATTGTGGTAGACAGAAATCATTTTTTGAATGTAAGGATCTTGCGAGTTTGCAGATTTGTAAGGCGTATCGCCGATTTCGGGTTGCGCTGACACTTTGTGTTTATTTGTGGAAACCCAACATATTTTAATACGGCTTTCAACCCATCAATTCCTGATCGGCAAACCCATACGATCCAGATATTCACAAGGTTTTTTGCCTGACAATGCTTCCAGGCTTTGTCAATATATGGAAAACTATCTCCATTCTATAGCGTCGCGAGAGCCTCCTGCACCTTGTCAAGCCAATAGACCATTCCCATTTCCTGGAACATCCCTTCGGCCCTCTTGAGGTGTTCGAGTGCCGCTACCTCTTTGCTTTCGCTTACGTAAAGCCCTGCCAGATAAAGGAGGCCAATAGCGTAATAGGGCCTGATTCCAAGCTCATCGAGCATGGTGATTCCCTGAAGCACAAGTCCCCGGGCCTCTTCTAAACTCGTCCTCTCTCTCGCCGCAATGACTCTACCCAAGGTTATCCGGGCTTCGGCTTCCATAAATCGTTCATTATTCCTTTTGGCCAGATCTACTGCCTGTTCCCCATGGACACGGGCATTTTCCAGATTGCCGAGTTTCAGATGAATTTCGCAAAGGCAGCGGTGAATGCTTCCAATGAAAAAAGGTATATTGAGTTCGGTGTGGATTTTAAGACCCTTCTCTGCACATTGAAGCGCTCGGTTGATCTCACCTTGAAAAAGATAGGCAGCCCCCAACCAGGCCCAAACGGGACCCAGGAAGATACGAAGTTGGCTCTTTTCGAGGTACTCAATAGATGTGAGGTGATGCCGGATATGACGTTCCATGTCCCCCTTAAACAGGCAAAGAATGCCATACCACATCTCGATAATGGCGATGCTAATCAGGTTATTCAAGTCACGGGCAAGAGAAAGACCCTTATCGAGTTGGCCCTCCCCTTCCGTAAAGCTTCCCATAGCACCGAGGCCGACTCCATAGAAGCCGTGAAGTTGCGAGTATATGTTGGCGGGACGGCCAAAAGGGTTATGTTCGGTATGTGTCTTCTCAATAAGGGAGATGACCTTCGGCGCAAGTCGGCATGCACCTGAGAAATCCCCTTCAATCATCTGCGAAGTGATCAGTTCATATGTTGTGGGAACGATAAGTTCAACCTCCTCTGTCAGCTCGGCTCCTTCCAGGCCTCTTTCGATGTATTCCCTGCCCTTTTTGGGATCGCCGCCTGAGATGAGATAGTGCACTCCGATTTGGGTCTGGAAGCTGGCTCGTGCCCTCTGGTCTCCCAAGGCTCGGGCCAACGTTTCGCCTTCCTCCAAGCATTCTAACGACCCCTCAGGATAACCAAGAGCTCTCAGAGGGTACGCCATTGTTTGGAGAATCTCCAGACGGACTTGGCCGGTATTCTGGTTCTCAGGCTGATCGCCTAACAGGTCAAGGGCTTCCTTGTAGAACCGGACAGCTTCAGATGTTGAAAAATTACCCCTGGCCTTGTCTCCGGATAATTTCAGATAGCGACAGGCCTTGGAAAGATTTTCACTCTTTGCATAATGAAAGGCGAGCATCTCGTAGAACTCTTCCAATCGTTCGGCGTAAAGCCCTTCTATTGCTTGGCCTATCTTCTCGTGGATCTCCTTCCTTCTCTTTAAGAGCAGGCTGTTGTAGGCCACCTCCTGGGTGAGGGCGTGCTTGAAAATATATTCCAGCTCCGGGAACAGATTCTTTTCATAAATAAACTCCAGCCCCTGAAGGTTAAGAAGATAGGACTTGAGTTCCTCACGCATGCCAGTGATGGTCTGAAGAATACGAAAGGCAAAGTCCCTGCCGATGACAGATGCCACCTGCATGGTCCGCTTGAGGTTGTCTTCCAGCCGGTCCAACCGGGCAGAGATGATCCCCTGGACCGTGTCAGGCACCTGAAGGTCTGTTGAAGCCCGGCAAAGGACATAGCGTTGGTCCTTGATTTCGATGGCACCGTTTTCAAGCAACGAGTGGGTCAGCTCTTCCATGAAAAGCGGGTTGCCGGCGGCCCGGTTCAGGATGAGCTCGCTCAGCTCCGGGTCCGTCTCGCCACCTTCGAGAATGGCCTTGACCAGTTGGGCGCTGGATTTAAGGCTCAACTGGTCCACCCCGATACGGCTGAAATAGGATTTGCCGGCCCACTGGTGGATGTACTCCGGACGGTAGAGGAGGATCAGCATGACCCGTGTGGTGGCCAGCCAGCCGATGAAATAGTCCAAGAATTCCTCGGTGGTCTTGTCGATCCAGTGAAGATCCTCTATAGCCAGAACCAGGGGCCGTTCCTGGCTGCCCCGGACGATCAGGTTTCGGAGGGCTTCGAAAAGCTTTTCCCTTTTGACCCGTGGGTCGAGCTCGAGATAAATTTTGTCCTCCACTTTGAGCGACAAAAGATCGTAAATGGGTGGCAGGATATCTTGAAGCTTTTCGTCAAGGCCCATGATTTTTTCCCTGACCCGCTTTCTGATGACAGGCTCGCTTTCGCCCTCCGAGATCTCAAAGTAGGACTTTAAAATATCGAGGATGGGAAGGTAGGGGATGGCGCTCCCAAAGTGAATGCAGCGGCCCTCCAGGTATCCGAATTCGCCATCGGGCAGTCGCTGCCTGAACTCCAGCAGAAGTCGCGATTTGCCCACACCTGCCTCGCCCACCACGCCCACCACCATGCCGGTGCCGCCCTTGACCTTTTCGTAGGCATCCATCAGGGCGGCCATGGCGTTTTTGCGGCCCACGAACCGGGTAAGCCCCTTGGCCGCAGCCGCCTCAAGGCGAGAAACAGCGCCGCCGGCCCCCAGAAGCTCGAAAACCTCCTGGGGTTCTTCCTTCCCTTTCACCGGCACTTTTTCCAGCGCCTTTAAGTCGAAATAGCCTTGGACCAGGCGCCGGGTGTTTCGGGAGATAAAAACCGTTCCGTGCCGGGCCAGACCCTCCATGCGCGAGGCCAGGTTGGTGGTGTCCCCCACGGCCGTGTAATCCATGCGCAGATCGTCGCCGATGGCCCCCACGATCACCGGACCCGAGTTAAGACCGATGCGCATCTTGAAGTCGATTCCGTAGTCACCGCTGATTTTCTCGCCAAAGGCTTTAACCGCCCGCTGAATGGCGAGGGCCGCATGGCAGGCCCGCTGGGCATGGTCCTCGTGGGCCACCGGGGCGCCAAAGAGCGCCATCACCCCGTCGCCCGTAAATTGGTTGATGGTGCCCTCGTGCTGGTGGATCTCGTCCATCAGGATCTTGAAACACTTGTCCATGATCTCATGGACCTGTTCCGGGTCGAGTTTTTCGGAAAGCCCCGTGAAATCGGACACGTCGGCAAAAAGCACGGTCACGAGCTTCCGCTCCCCCTCGATGGCGGACCGGGTGGTGAGAATTTTATCGGCCAGGTGTTTGGGGGTGTAGGATTGGGGTTGGTTGAGGTCTATGGGCTGCGTATCAGCGGGTTTCCGAAGGTCATGACCGCATTCATTGCAAAATTTCGCCCCATTGGGCAACACCTTACCACACTCGGGGCATTTCAGTTCCAACTTGTCTCCACACTCAAGACAAAACCGCGAGTCTTCTGGATTTTCATGGCGGCATTTTGGACATTTCATTCTTGATGTCCTCCAGACTCAAAGATTGATCGATTTGAAGATTAAAACGGTGGGTAATGCGATTTTGATAGGGTTGAGTATAAGTGAGATGTGATTTTGTGTCAATTAAAGTCCAAGTATCGCTTAATGTCTTCCAGGGTACTTGGAGAAATCAGAAGATTATATATCTTTTGGATGTTACATGGTTTTTAGATCGAAATATCCTTTGTCCCTGTCAAGGTATGTAAACCCATTGAAGTATGAGATTTCATCTATATTCTTAAGTTTTCAGAGGTGCTCGCCTCTCAAGGATAGGATCATAATCTTTGACTCACCGCCCGGACAATTGAATGGCCCATGACATTTCTGTGTTTTCATCCCTATCCGAATTTCTGTTGAATGAATTCATTCCGCAAGCCAAGTTAGGACCTGTGCCTTTATGGCTTCCTGCGCCTGAACCACGGCATCGGACAAGGGCGGGGTGAAATATCCAGGAGCGTGCGTCCAGAAGTGATGAGAAGCGCCTTGGACCCACAGGACCGGCTGTCCCCTTTTCTTCTTTTCTTTCGCGTCTCCTGCCTTCAGGTTCAGCAACTCCGGCAACGCCGTTTTGGGATATTACCCCAAAACGGCGTTGTGTGCAACATCCGGATAGGAATGGAATTTACATCCATCGAAGCCGGAAAGTTGTGATACCATCTTCTGTGGAAATAACTGGTGTTTGGGATTAGATTTAGATACCCAATTCTCAATGCGGTGGGGCCCAAGCATTATTATCCGATAGCGGAGTATCCTGGCCTCGATTTTGTTAAGGATACCAATAGCATTCCTTACTTGATTTTCCCCATCCAGCAGGTTGCCATCATGCAAGGATTGTTGAGCAGTTCATTGTTCGGCGCTGCCTCCACCGGGACTTCAGGTGCTTTAACATCCCAACGTGTCCTGGAGCTCATCCCGTTATGGGGCAATTCGGACATTTTTGCGCACGGCGCTATGATGTGTGGCATAATTCCTCTCGGAAACGCTTGCAAAGGGGGTAGAGAAAAATGAATTTGGGAGCCCTCTTCTTCTTCTGACTGCTAAAGTAACTGTATCCGCCCGTGCTGCCTACTTCAATCCAATTGGCGGCCCGGTAACACGCACCTGAAAATCGATTCTGTTGCACGAATGTCTCTAAAAGAACTGGTTCAACGCCGTAGACTACCTTCCAGTCTGCTGCGACCCTTTTTGTGATCCGCCCGAGAACCATTGATGCCAAGTTCGGGCACTGAACCCAGGGCAAAATGAGAAATCTGCTGTTCCCGATAACCCGATTTAACTGCTTCTCCCGTTGCTGATCATCCCATCCGATAAAAGCATCCCGGCCCACTAGCCGCCAGGCTGCAGGGGAAAAACTGATGGCTCCCAACAGTATGCCATCCTTCGTCTCAGATCTTTCTAAATGACCTTTCGAATTGGCCCCATAGATGAGGTACCGAAGCTGTGGGCCGAACAATCTCGGCCTTTTCAAATAATGGTAGTGGCTCATCATGTCGTTCCACAAACGCTGCTGAGCCGGCTCTTTGATCAGGACAAACATCAGGGGTTCGAGATTCCTGTGATCCCAGGTGCGTATCTCCTGCTCAACGAGAACGGGCTGTTTCGGGGCCACTTTCTTTCTGCCCGCTCTATTGCTTTTTAACTTTGGTAACCGGATGAGGTTATCCATGTCCATCCGCTTCAAGATATCGGAGAATGTGCTGATTCTGGCGTTTCCTCCAGGGGAGTAAAAACCGAAATCCCAGCATACGAACCGCGTCAGGGCTCCACGGGTCGCATCCGGATGGGCGATGGTATGTTCTCGGATTTTCTGAATCATAGGGCCGGTGAAATCGATACCGATATAGCGAATAGCAAAGGACCTCCAGTCCCCCCCCCTTTTGTTCTGAAGGCTTTTCCAGCATCTCGAGCATCTTTTCCACACGGGCCTCTCTCTAGGTCGGTTTCCTCGTCGGATGCTGGAAGAATTTCAGCCTCTGCTTTGAAAAGCCCTCCACGGTTTTGACGACGCTCTCCGGCGGGACCCGGAGATCCACAACAAGTTTTTCCAGGGTCTTCCCTTCTAGCTTACATTTCGCACGATTAGAGCGTAGTTTTCCGAATTATGTTGAGTTCAAATTTTGACCTAATTCCGAGTTTTTGAAAAGCCACCATCGGTCTTGGATAGCAGCGTATACAGACGGCGGAACACCTAATAATTTCAACACAAATTCGTGCAACTGGGTGACACCCTTTGTAACTGTTTGAATGATTTTGTCTTGCTTTTCAACCATGCTGAGATGAACATTTTTAAAAAAGTAGTTGAGATTGTTCCATGTTGGTTTTTTGGTATTCATGCCGTTGGGTAAAATGGGCAGTTTTTCAACCCCTTGCTCAGCCATATTCTTTCGAATATTACGTTCCATAAGGCTGACAATCATTAGTGCGATGAAATAGAGAAAGGTCATCGCCTCGATTCGCTCCGTCTTTTTGAGAAAAACGGGAGCGACCTTTAAAATGGACTTGGCCGTGTACATTCTTTTTTCCAGATACGGTTGATTTTTATAGGCTTTAAGGACTTCTGCCGCTTCCATTTCAGCGTTTGTAATGAGAGGGAAAATGCCATCGCGGGCAGCCAGATTGTTTATGGCCTTGTGATCCAATTCCCACTCGAGGCAGTAGGATATATTTTCTTCTTCTTTGTATTGTGTGTTCGGTCCCGGCTTTCCAGGACCTATCTGGCGCTGAACAATTTGTTTGTCCTCGATGAGCTGAATTTGGAAAAGATCAAATGTACCTTTGGTTGCCTTCTTGATTGCCTTTTCAATCTGTTCCTTTGTCTTGAGGTTGTATTGATTGAGCCGGGAAGAAAGTTCAGTGAGTTGGAGATCGGCTTTGGCGATCCTGTTGTCTCGGCGGCTTTTATCCTGTTTTTCTTTGGCACTGCTGTGAACCCAAATGATACGATATCCATTTTTGGAAGGCTCGCCTTCGTATGTTTTGTATAGGATGGTTTCTGCTTTTTTTCGGCTGTTTGGCGTTTCATAGGCATATTGCCATTCGATGGAGTTTGTTTTTAGAAATTCGTGGAACTGTTTGACTTCAGATCGGTTTTTGGGAACGATCGTAATAAATATTCCACCGTGTTCATGGATATGGTCCAGATTTTTCTGTGAACATAGTTTGCAGTCGGCAATATAAATAAAATCCGACTCTCCCAGGAATTCCCGGAGGGCATTCCAATTGGGGACATGGGTTGTATCGTCAGTGCGGTTTCCATCAAACAATTCAAATGATAAGGGGACATTTCCATCAGCCGTGATATTCAGACCAAAAACGATTTGTTTGCAGTCAGGCCGATGGTCCTTGTTAAAACCGTATTTCAGTTTAACGGCTCCGGGGTGTTGATTTTCATATTCGCCGGTGAAAGTAACCGATGTGCTGTCATTATGGATCTGTCTTGTTTCAAGCAGATATACTCCAATGGCATTTGCGCTCAATTCACACATAAAGGAATTTCGGTCTGCCTTGAAAAGACAGTCAAGCTTTTTGGCAATTTGATCGTCATTGTACATTGAAGCGTTGAGCCCATATTCACTTAGTCCATCCATGTAATCAGCGGCCCATTGTTCAACTTTATAAAGGGGTTGTGATGCACATATGATATTGGCTACCACAACCGAAAGAATTTGAGCAGGATCAACTGGCGATTGTTCCGGCTTCTTGACGTATTTCGAAAAAAGCCCATAGATCCCGAGCTGATCAATGTAGTACTTTACCATGGGAAGAACATCGACCCTTTTCGTAATGACATTCAATTGCTCCATAAACGGCCCCAAAAAATAGAGTTTTGAGCGTATTATGGATTATTAGGAAACAAATGTCCAGAAAAATCGACAACATATTGGTTTTATTGACGATTTTATAATTCAGAAAACTCGTACAGCAGGTGCGGAATGTGCGTTCTAGTAGTTCGTTTCATTTAAACTAAAGTTTCACCGTTTTTGAACCTTTTCCAATTTTTCCAGCCAGTTCCGCGCATTTTTTTTATTATGCGCAGAGAATTTTGGCACGAAAAATGAAAAATTTTTTCAATTTTTATGCCAATAAATTCAACTAGTTATTTAACTTTTTACCCTTGAAAT
>ADZZ01000657.1 GCA_000179315.1 delta proteobacterium NaphS2 | reverse complement strand
CAGCCGTGTCATGCGCCGTGGCGCGCGCCAACATTAAAGACGCACAAAACTGATGGCCCACCTGGAAAATGACCTTTATCCACGAGGGAACTGGCCCATTTTTACGAACATTACCAAAAAAGCAACCGGTCTGTTCGAGACCGCATGCTGGAAAATCCCTTTCTTTTCATAAAGGTTCAAAATGAAAGAATCCAATCCGAACAGGCCAAGGAGATTCATGACGGACCGGAAGGCAAATGGTTCAAGGATATTAAAATGGTATATGCTGTGCTCGGACGTCTGCTGAAAACCGTTTCCCATGTCCATTATCCAAAAAGCGATCCATTTAAGAAACAAACCCTGAAAGCCTGGGTGAACAAAGTCGAAAATCAGGCGGCAAAACTCAAAAAAGAGATAGAGCCATGATCAGACAATCCAAAAAAGATGCCATTTTGGAACTGAAAAATACCGGTATGAGTTTGCGCAAAATCGCCCGAACGCTCAAGGTCAGCCGAAATACCATCACGAAGATCTTAAAGGATCCGGATGAAGCAGCACCCCACAGAGAATCCCGGCATGAAGAACATGTCCCTTTAATCCGCGATCTTTTCAAGGAATGCAAAGGAAATGCCGTGCGAGTGGCGGAGGAACTGGAAAGCCGCCATCAGATCACGATTCCTTATCAAAGTCTGACCTGGATCATGAGAAAACACGAGATCCGGAAGCGAAAAAAAAGACGCGCGGGACAATACCATTTTAAACCCGGTCAGGAGATGCAGCATGATACGTCACCCCATCAGGTTACCATTGATGGGAAAAAAGTATCGGCCCAGTGCGCTTCCCTGACACTGGCCTTTTCCCGAAAGCTTTTTATTCAGTATTACCCGCGTTTCACCCGGTTTGAGTGCAAGGTTTTTC
>ADZZ01000658.1 GCA_000179315.1 delta proteobacterium NaphS2 | reverse complement strand
GGTTGGCCTTGATTTTGCTTAACAACCAAACAATTCTCCCAGTTTTCGAGGGAACGCCGGTTCCCGTATCATCTTTTTCAAAATCTGTGGGAGCCTGCCTGTTTCCTTCCTTTTTTTGTCTAATTCCTGCAAAACCAATTTGCTGTCAACCCGCGCAAAACGTTGTTCCAGCGTATTGCAACCATCAAGTATAATGTCGAGATACTCCTTGTTCTCAAGGTTTTTGACGAGGGGAGTGTCCGAGAGGATTGTTTTCAATGTCTTGTTCAAAGAAATTGTCCCTGTTTTTTTGCGGTATTTTCTTTTGATGGTTTCGCTAACCTAAAACTGACCCCCTAAAGGCCAAAACGACAACCTAAAATTGACCCCCCTGAGTGGACCTCTGGTAAGAAGGATTGCTAAATATCAATCCTATGCTGGAGGCAGAAAGGAGAATGCTCACGGTGGATCAATACAGCTACATACGGACGGCACATAGGGTTTATGGCAAAGCCATAAAACAAATTGCCCGGGAGACGGGACATTCCAAAAATACAGTTAAGAAGGTTCTTCGGGGAGAATACAGCGGTTATAAGCCAAGGATTGGACAAGCATACCCTGTTTTGGCCCCCTATATTAGAACCATCGACCGATGGTTGAAGGATGATAAGGATCGTCCCAAAAAGCAGCGGCATACGGCGGTGCGGGTTTTTAATCGTCTCAAACAGGAGCATGCTTTTCAAGGATCTGAGACAACTGTCCGGCGATATGTTCGCGAGGCAAAATTGAGATTGGGCGTTAGTGGTCGTGAGGTATTTATACCATCAGATCCACAGACCGGCGTCGAAGCCGAGGTGGACTGGGGAAACTGCATTGCCATTTTAGGGGGTGTCGAAACACGGCTGAAACTCTTTTGCATGCGATCCAAATTTTCCGGAAAGCATTTGGTTCGGTGTTATCCCTGCGAGCGGCAACAGGCCTTTTTTGACGGTCATATAAAAGGGTTCTCATTTTTTGGCGGTGTTTTTCCTGTCCTAATCTATGACAACCTAACAACCGCGGTCCAAAAGATACTGCGTGGGAAAAATCGTGTTCTCCAGGAGTCGTATGACAAGTTCCGGGGGTACTACAATTTTGAGCCCCGGTTCTGCAATCGGGGTCAAGGTC
>ADZZ01000659.1 GCA_000179315.1 delta proteobacterium NaphS2 | reverse complement strand
CATATCACTGGTTGTCGCTGTTTGGGGACCGCAAAAACTTCCGCAACCTGAGGTACGAAGGAAGAAGAAAGGCCTATGGTGGCAGTGACCACACCACAGTACTTCATGAAATCCCTTCGTGAGATTCCTTTCTTTTCCAATCTTTCATAGAATTCCGCTTCCTCTTTTTTCATCTGGCGCCTCCTTAAAGTTAGGTTAACAAAAAGTTTCCGCCTCTCCCAAATTATTGCATTATTTTAGATTGAAGAGACGTTTGTCAAGGTGTTTTTAGACCAAAAATTTGCAAACCCCCTGTAATATTTTGTTATTTTCTATTTTCACAAAGAAAAAGCAGTATCATAATCTTTGTAACTTACATTATGGCCCTGGAGTGGCCGGACAGCGACGACTGGCCAGAAACCAACTTCCTGACCACCGCGCTGGATAACGCAAAAGAGGGTTATCGCCTATTCCTCCTCTTCCTGAAATCATTGTTCAGTATGCAAACGCACCATAAAAACTGCCTTACTTTTTCACTAAAAACTTTCAGGGAGCAAATCTTCTCCAACCTCCATCATTTCCCGAACTTTTTGAGATGTTACTTTCCGCATGGGAGAGGCCCATTTCTTAAAATCGAAAATTTTGATGCCGGATCGAAAAAAGAAGTTGGTAATAGCTCCTGGATAGCAAATGCCAGGTAACGTCCCTTGGATAACGATTCGATCGAAGCATGAAAGCTGTCCAAGGATTTTGCCTGAGTGTCTTTAGACAAAACTTTTCATGATGAGCTCCTCCGTAAATAGTGGCTGCCATCATGTTCAGCCACAACACTCCCAGGCAACAGAAAGTATTCAGCAATGCGA
>ADZZ01000660.1 GCA_000179315.1 delta proteobacterium NaphS2 | reverse complement strand
CCGGCTTCATATCGCTCTTTCATGAGTTGAAAAGGCGTTCATTGCTCCTTTTTCAGGGTCAGGTATCCCAGTTCATCGAGCAACAGCAGATCATATCGGCACAGGGCATTGAGTAGTTTGGGGGTGGATCGATCGGCGAGAGAGGCATAGAGTTGATCCAACAAATCCTGAACATTATAAAAACGCCCCCGGTACCCGGCAATAATGGCTTGACGGAGTATGCCGACGGCCAGGCCTGTTTTCCCTACGCCGGTCTTTCCGTGAAATACGATGTTTTCTCTTCGATTGATGAAATCAAGGCCGGACAAAGTCATCATCCGGCTTTTCCGGACTCCGGGCTGAAGATCAAACGGAAAGGAGTTGAGGGTCCAGTCCCATGGGAGCCGTGCAATCTGAAGCCGATAAGTCATGCTCCGCTCCTGCCGGAAACGTAATTCCTCAGCCAGGAGGTTGTATATGACCTCGTAAACGGAAAGCCCGTTCTTTTCGGCCAAAGCCAACTGCTCATCGAAGGTCTTCACCATGCCTTTAAACTTCAAGTCAATGAGTAATTGCTCAATTTTCTTTTTCATGACAGATCAAAAAAGTCACCCGCGGTATAATCGAGGATGATGTTTTCCAGACGGGACAGATCAAAAAGTCGATACTTAAGGGCCTGTCTTACGGCTTTGAGAAAAGGCTCACCGGGATAAGTCCGTTGCAGATGCAGCAGACGGCGTAACTTGACCACGCCACGACCATGGCTTCTTTTCTTCAGTTCGGCCACATACGCATCCAGAACGGCATCATTTCCCACCAACAGCTGTTCTTCTTTTGAAGGGACCCGGGCATCCTTTTTTCTTCGAATCGGAACATGATGTCCCGGCACAGTTGTTCGCGTATCACGTTTATCCAGAATACGGTCATGTTCCGCCACGTTCCGGCTTTTGTCATAAAC
>ADZZ01000661.1 GCA_000179315.1 delta proteobacterium NaphS2 | reverse complement strand
CGATGTTTCACGTGAAACATCGACCCTTTTCTTTGGATTTTAAGGTTCAGACAAACACGTTTCAATCATCCTATCCAGCAAATGACCCAAGCTCCATCCTCTACCCTTTGCCGCCAGCGGAACAAGACTTGTTTCAGTCATTCCCGGAATTGTGTTGGTTTCAAGCACATAAATCTGATCCTTCTTAATCATCATATCTGTTCTACTCCAATCCCGACATCGCAACGATCGATGTGCCTTCTTGACAATTTCCGATGCTTTTTCGCTAATATCCGGGTCCAATGCTGCAGGGCAAATCTCATTACTCTCACCCGCAACATATTTTGCATCAAAATCAAAGAATCGATGACTTTCTTTCGGAACGATCTCAATCAACGGGAGTGTTTCAAGTGCGCTTCGTCCAAGGACGGCACCCGTAATTTCACGTCCTTCCACGTACTCTTCAACCAAAATCTCTTCAGCAAACTCAAAGGCCTTTTCAATACCGGATTGAATGTCAGCATCATTTTCCATAATCGAAATTCCGATACTCGACCCTTCACTCACCGGTTTGATAACAATGGGTGTGCCCAGGACATCCTTAATTTTGTTGATGCTGGATTCCCCTCCTCTCTGAAGAATAATGTCCTTCGGAACCAGAAGCCCCATGTTTCGGTACACTTCTTTACTGACCCTTTTATTCATTGCCATGGCACTTGATAAGACACTCGATCCCATAAACGGCAAACCATATATTTCCAGAAGACCTTGTATCCGACCATCTTCTCCAAATCTTCCGTGAAGAACGTTAAGAACCAGATCAATCTCTCCTCTTTTCTGCCATAAAAGATTTAAATCTTCTTTCGGATCAAATATACGACTGTCATATTTGTCGTTATTCAGGGCGCCTAGCACTGCATCACCACTTTTGATGGAAACACTTCGTTCCTTGGACCACCCGCCTGAAAGAACTGCAATCCGGAGTTTCTTTTTCAATGAAGCCATACCTCTTCCACGCCCGATATTCCGAGACTTATAATAAAATCCACGAGGTCTTTTTTTTCTGCAATATCGAGTATTTTGTGAGAACTGTTAAAAATCGAATACAACTTATTATTAAACTCATATACTTAATTTAAGTAATTTAAAAAAGTTTAAAAAAAGTAATTCTTAAAATTATTTATAATAAAACGACCTTAAAAACTCTTCTTCCTTGGGAGAAAGGTTGAAGCGCACTCCCGCTTCTTCAATGAACCTGGCCGGTTCTTGTATCTCGTTTTCCTTCAAGTTTTCTGATATCCACTTGATGGCTTCCCTGACGTTCTTTCCTTGCGGCTGAATCGTTGTCATATTCCTGACTCCCCATATTAGCGCGTTACCTCTCATCGGAATTATTTACTTTAACCGACACATCCCCACACAAAATCCTTTTTTCTTCTCCCTCCGATGTAACGACCCACAAGGCACCGTCTTGATCAATCTCGGCTGCGTTTCCGATAATGCGCTCTTTTCCAGTTTCAATGACCACTGGTCTTCCCAAAACAACAGATTTCTTATTCCACCTTTTGTAAAGCAATTCTTTTTCTTTCCCGTCTTCCATGCATCCCTGATAATAGACGGCCAACCGCCCTAAAAGGAAGACAAGAAGCTCCTCTCTTGAGACCCGCTTACCGCTTTCAGAAAAAACGCTGCTCGTCATGTAACCCGTGGTCTCCCCTTCTTTCGGTTTCCAGTTAACATTCAAACCCATTCCCAACACAAGGTATTGCACGCTTTCTCCCAAGACGCTAAATTCCGTCAGCACACCGCCCAATTTCTTTTGTCCGAGATAGATATCGTTGGGCCATTTGATCCCCGCGTCTAGACCGCTAACCTCCTTTAAGGCATCCGTTCCAGCCAACGCAAAAATCATGGTCAAAATAAAGACGTTGTCAGGTGCCAGTGTCGGCCGCAACAAAACAGAAAAAAGCAGATTCTCACCTTTTTTTGAAAACCACCTGCGTCCCATTCTTCCAAGGCCATCGGTCTGCTCATCAGCTATCACAACCGTTCCTTCTGCGGCGCCTTCTTCCTGCGCAATTTTCTTTAGAAAAACATTGGTCGATCCTAGGCGTTCTTCGAAAATAATGTTTTTCCCAAACATAGAATTCTTAAGGGCGTCGGCCACATATGCCACGTTGAACGATGTCAAAATTCCTTTAACTTCCTCTCTGCTCCTCAAAACTTCCATGGAACCTTGCTGACAGAGCTCATACGGTCAATATTCCAACTCTGCTTTCAAATCCCGCCGCATCAATTCTCTTACCGCCTGCCGCGGATTCTTGCCCTCGTACAATATTTGATACACCTGCTCTACAATGGGCATCACCACATTTTCCTTTTCAGCGAGTTCATGAGCGGATTTTGAAGTCTTTACGCCTTCGGCCACCATCTTCATCTGCTGCGTAATTTCATCAATGCTCTTTCCTTTTCCCACTTGGAATCCCACGGTGCGGTTTCGACTCAGATCGCCCGTACAGGTAAGAACCAGGTCACCCATCCCGGCAAGTCCGGCAAATGTGTGGGGATTAGACCCCATTTTGACACCCAGCCTTGTAATCTCAGCCAAGCCTCTTGTGATCAGTGCGGCCCGCGCATTGTGTCCAAAATCCAACCCATCACATACACCCGCTGCAATGGCGATTACATTTTTGAGTGCGCCTCCCAATTGCGTTCCAATCACATCACTGCTTTGATAAACGCGGAAAAAATTTCTTGAAAAAAGCCGTTGAAGCTTCTCCCCATGCCCTTTGCTCTCACAAGCGATGGTCACGGCCGTAGGCAACTTTTGACTCACTTCTTTTGCAAAACTCGGGCCCGCAAGACAGGCAAAATTCTTCAAAAATCCTTCACCCAAAACTGCCTCAACCACCTGGCTCATCACCATCAAGGAATCATTTTCAATTCCTTTGGTCGCCATCATTAGCGGAAAACCAAGCCGCAGATGAGGCTTAAGTCCTTCAAGTACACCACGAAAAACATGCGACGGCACTGCAATCAGCACCAATTCCTTTGCATCTAATACTTCGCCGAAAGATCTAGAAGGCTTAAGGGCTGAAGCAAGCCGCACCCCCGGCAGGAATTCTTTATTTCGATGTTTTTTCTTAATATCTTTATAGACGGATTCCTCGCGTGCCCACAGGTGTACCTCAAGATCTTTCTTTTCAGCCAACAAATTCGCCAGCGCAGTTCCCCAACTTCCCGCACCAATTACGGCAATTCTCCTTATCTCTTCATTCGGCAAAGCATCTCTTCCTTTCAAGAAGACCCCTAAATCTAGACTTCTGACTAGTCATCTTCCATAATTTTAGCGACGCCCACAACCTTTTCCCCTTCGCCAAGATCAATGAGTTTTACGCCTTGGGTATTTCGACCGATCACGGAAATATCAGCGGCCCTTATTCGGATAATTTTGCCATGCCCTGTTATGATCATTAGTTCATCCTGATCGGTCACCTCATAGGCATATACCACCAGCCCGTTTCTTTCGCTCGTTTTGATGGTGATAACGCCTTTTCCCGCCCTCGCCTGGGTCGGATATTCTTCCCGATTCGTCCGTTTTCCGAAGCCGTTTTCCGTAACCGTCAAAATGGTAGCGCCCTCCCCCAGAGTTTCCATTCCGACCACTTCATTGCCCGTCTCCATCTTGATACCGATATTGCCGGCAGCCACTCTTCCCATACTTCTCAATTCAGATTCCTTGAAGCGAATTGATTTTCCTTCCTTCGTCGTTAGAAAAATATCCTGATCTCCGCTTGAGACCCGCACCGCAATCAATTCATCATTCTCCCTGATCTTAAGACCGATGGTGCCTACGCTTCTGGGATGGCTGTAAGCTTTCAATTCCGTTTTTTTGACGAAGCCCATTTTGGTCGCCATAACCACATACTTACCTTCTTCATAATCTCGAACGGGAAGTATGGTAGCCAAGCGTTCACCCTTTTTAAGATCCAAGAGATTTACGATGGCCTTTCCTCTGGACATTCTCCCGCCTTCCGGTATTTCATGAACCTTTTTCCAATATACGCGTCCCTTGTTCGTGAAAAACAGAAAATAATCGTGAGATGAAGCGACAAAAAGGTGCTCAACAAAATCCTCTTCTTTGGGTTTGGCGCCCGTCAGCCCTTTTCCGCCACGCCTCTGCGCCCGGTACAGACTGATTGGATTTCTTTTGATATACCCCTGATGACTGACTGTTACCACCATGTCTTCTTCGGCAATGAGATCTTCCATATCAATCTCTTCCGCGTCATCGATGATCTCGGAACGCCGTTCATCTCCGTAGGCGTTCCTTATTTCCAATAACTCTTCTTTAATGATATCCAAAACCATCGAAGGGGTTGCCAGAATGGCTTTATAGTGAGCAATATCTTTTAAAAGTGCTTCATACTCCGCATGGATCTTTTCACGTTCCAATCCGGTAAGTCGCTGCAATCTCATATCCAGAATGGCTTGCGCTTGAATCTCGGAGAATTGGAACTCAGCCATCAGTCTGCTTTTTGCCTCTTTCGCATCTGAGGACGATCTTATCAATTCAATGACTTCATCCAGAAAATCAAGTGCCTTTTTAAGTCCTTCAAGAATATGGGCCCGCGCCTCCGCTTTCTTGAGATCAAAAATGGTTCTCCTGACGATGATTTCCCGGCGATGCTTGATGAAATGATCAATCATTCCTTTCAGTGTCAGAATTTCAGGACGTCCATTTACAATGGCCAGCAAAATGATGCCAAAAGAAACTTCCATCTGTGTAAATTTGTATAACTGGTTTAAAATAACCAGTGCGTAAGCATCCCGTTTAATTTCAATGACAATACGCATGCCGTCTCGATCGGATTCGTCTCTAATCTCGCTTATCCCTTCAATTTTTTTCTCTCTTACCTGGGCGGCAATTTTTTCGAGAAGTTTTCCTTTGTTCACTTGATAGGGAATTTCCGAGACAATTATCCTTTCTTTGTTATGGGCGAACTTTTCCACAAATGCGCGGGATCTGATTTTGATGATCCCTCTTCCTGTGCTATAGGCATCTATAATCCCCTGCTTTCCCAAGATAAACCCGGCAGTAGGAAAATCCGGTCCCGGTATGACACCCATTAATTCGCCAAGGGAAATATTCGGATTATCCACAACTTTTTCAATTCCCCTGCAAATTTCCATTAAGTTGTGCGGCGGAATGTTGGTGGCCATTCCCACCGCAATCCCGGAAGAACCGTTAATGAGCAAATTCGGCACCTTAGTGGGTAAAACCAGTGGCTCCAGAAGCGTACCGTCATAGGTAGGGACAAAATCGACCGTTTCTTTTTCAAGGTCGGCGAGAAAGTCTTCTGCTGTGCGCGTCATCCGCACTTCCGTATAACGCATGGCCGCAGGCGGATCGCCATCCACGGAACCAAAATTTCCCTGCCCGTCTACAAGGCAATACCTCAGCGAAAAATCCTGGGCCATTCTGACGATGGTGTCGTATACCGCGGTATCTCCGTGGGGATGATACTTACCGATAACATCGCCCACAACCCTGGCTGACTTCTTGAACGGCCTGTTAAAAAAGTTCTTCAGGTCGTTCATGGCAAACAGCACTCGTCTGTGAACCGGTTTAAGACCGTCTCTGATGTCCGGGAGCGCACGGCCCACGATAACGCTCATGGAATATTCCAGATAAGATTTCTTCATCTCATCTTCAATGTTGACAAATTCCGGCTCTAAATCCTGCATCATGATATTTTTGTTTCTCCGCTCTTTTCTATCTTATTAATAACGGTAAATGCCGCTTAAATATCCAATTCCGTTACTTCCATGGCATTGTTCTGAATGAACTCCCGTCTTGGTTCAACTTTGTCCCCCATGAGGATGGTAAAAATATTATCAGCTTCCACAGCATCTTCTACTTTCACCTGGAGAAGGACCCTCTTTTCAGGATCCATAGTGGTCGTCCACAATTGATCCGGGTTCATTTCACCCAAGCCTTTATACCTTTGGATGGTCAATCCCCTTTTCCCTTTATCCATAAGCTCATTTAAGAAAGCCCTCGGGTCTTCGATTTTCTCCTTTTCCAGGCTGCCATTCACCCTGAATCCGTTCACTTTCAATTCCCAAAAATCCTTTGAAAGCTTATAAATCTGCGAAGATCCGGAGAAGACAGAAATTCCCAGTCACTTTAAAGCTGTACCCCCGTTTT
>ADZZ01000662.1 GCA_000179315.1 delta proteobacterium NaphS2 | reverse complement strand
AAAATGCCAGGTCTCACCGGTGATCTCACCCATACGGGACGAGCACTGAGTATGAACAAGAAGAGCTCAATGGAAATACTGAGTTATCCGTTAAGAAGCCTGGGAGATCTACAACCAGGATAACATCCTGCTGGATGAAGCGGCACTGGGTCAAACAAATATGTTCGGCTTGATCCTGACAGAAGGATTTTCGACGTAGCAAAGCTTGTGGAGGCCGGTTGCCGCAATGCCGTGGCGCTAATGGGAAATGCCATCTCCTTGGGGCAGATCGAGCGGTTGGTGTGGATCCGTTCCCGGGTTCGGTTTCCTCGCATCCTGTTGTTTTTGGACCGTGATCCGGCGGGGAAAACTGGGGCTTTGCAGGTACGGGAAAGGCTCTTTCACCACGGTTTTCCCGTCACTGTATTTGACTGGGAACAGTTGGTGTCTTTCAATGGTGAGAAACCCAAGCCCATTCCGGAATCCATAAAGGACCCGGCGGACATGTCGGTGGAACAGATTCAAACACTACGCAGGCACGGGATATTTTGAAAACAGGATGAAGGAGGAAACATGAACATGTCACTGGCTGAAATGGAAAAGCATCTCAAAACCCTCCGGCTCCATGGTATGATCGCCACCCTGGAGACCCGAATCGTCCAGGCCAATCAGGGCGCTTCTTTTACTGAGGTCTTTGCCTGTCTGATCCAGGACGAACTGGATTACCGAAAAAGTCGCCTTACACAAACGCGCCTCAAGGCATCCGGTCTCACGGAGCAACCCACCCTGACCGAGTTTGATTGGGGCTTCAATCCGAAACTGCCCAAGATGGACATCTATGAACTGGTGAGCGGAAAATTTATCCGGGAGGGACACGATGCGCTTTTAATCGGATCCCCAGGGACAGGGAAAAGTATGATCG
>ADZZ01000663.1 GCA_000179315.1 delta proteobacterium NaphS2 | reverse complement strand
TGGAGGGGCTGCACCCGAACCGCCGATGTAATCTGAAGCAAACCGACTGCTCAATGGCTTCCCATTGCCGTTCATTGGTTTGGCCAAAAGCGAAAACATGGCATTTTGTTCGTTTTCTTCTGATAAATGGACACATATTTGGTCCTTTCCGCAGGCACGAAGCGCTCGAACACGCAAGTACCCATCAACCAGAATCAGTTTGTCTTTCTCTGTAACAACCAGGGCCGGAACGATTTGCCCGTAAGTTTCGATGGAATCCCGCAATTGCTTTAAAGCCTGGTGGTTCATGATCCGGCAATGAGCGTAGCGCAATTCCAGCAGATGAATATCAACTGTTCGGGTTGATCCCACGTCCTTTCTCCCGAATGATTTCCTGTACGGTTTCTCCAAGACTGAACCATCCCCCGTTCCGGACTTCCTTCACAGGTTTCACGATCACTGGACGATCCGGAAGGGAAAGCACCTGAAACACACGGCCGTCAAATCCAATCAGGTCCTTGKCCAGCAAGCGATTACGRGCATTGATATATTGATCTGCATYCACCCTTAGAATCCGGCRGATTTTGTCGTAGCCGTAATAAGACAGCCCGTTTTTGTCAGATACCACCACCAGAAAAATGTAGAGCAGCAGTTCAATATGACTCAGGCTCTCCCAAAAACCCTTTCGCAAAAAGCGATGTTCAATAAAGGCAAAACCGCCGGCGATTTTGCGTATTCGTTTTGGAAAAAGAGGCTTTTTAACCATCATGTGAACACCTCCGGAACAGTTTGTGGATGATTGCCGTAGCCTCGGCGGGGAAAATCTTTCACAATAACACCCCATGAGCCGCAAAAACGGCATCTCGGACCCACGCCGGACCACCTGGAGGGCACCTTATCACCGGATGACGGGGGTGTTGAACCCTGAT
>ADZZ01000664.1 GCA_000179315.1 delta proteobacterium NaphS2 | reverse complement strand
CCGAGAAGGGGTAGTCTCACTTTACAATACCGGTTCCAATAAACCACCGGTGGAATAATCAGATATTTTGAGCCGGTTCTTTGCTATTTATTGTGGCTGACAACACCGATCCTGGGCCGGATCACATCGCAAATGTCGTAAGCGAGAAGCTCGATGTCAAAATCAATTTCTTCAAGATCCAAATCGCCCGCCTCGATTTTTGAAAAATCGAGGATATCGTTGATGAGAGCGGTAAGGACTTCACCACTTTGTCTAATGGTTTTGGCATAATCCATCTGTATATCATTCAGGCCGGTGTCCAACAGCAGGTCGGTAAAGCCGATGACCGCATTCATCGGGGTGCGGATCTCGTGGCTCATGTTGGCCAGAAATTCGCTCTTGGCCTGGCTCGCGGCACGCGCATTGTTTCGGGCGATGGCCAAGGTGCGGTTGGCCTCTCGCAACTCTCCGAGGGCCTTGTTCTTCAAATTTTCATAGACCAGGGCGAGCCACGCCATAACCACCAGGGTAACCAGCGCGCCCACTGTCTGAAGTGCCGGCTCATATTCTTCTCCCGGCCGGGCAGGAAACGTGAACCCCGATGTATTGAGCCATGCGATGATTGCGACTTCGATCAAACATGCACCAAGCCACGCCTTCCCGGACTGAGGGCCTGCAATGACAATCGCCACCATGGGAACCAGACCCATGGCGAAATGGGCCGGCAAGCCAAAACCTCCTGTCAGCAAATTGGCTCCGGACAAGCACAGGTATGTCAAAGCCGCAAACAGGTTTCCGGTTACCAGGAGACTGAAGCCACGTCTCGATAGCCTAGGAATGACGGAAGCCATACCACCGCAAGTCAAAAAGACCGTGGCCACGGCAGCCTGGTGCTGGAGGTAGTTGGTCACGGCCGCACTAAACCCACAGACAACCATCACCAGACAGAAACGACCCAGCAACTGCTGCCGCCGAGCGTCGTCTGATGAGCTAACAGGACCGTTTGACGTGGATTCTGACAATAGCAATTTAAATAATTCGGAGACCCGATTCACAACTTTTTCACTGTCCCCTAAGAGAAAAGGGGGACGACCCTAAATTTTCAAATAACTCAAGTTTGCAGTTGGTAGTCCATTTCCTTCGCCAGTTTCTCTCCTCGCTGAACTGCATAGCTCACAGCAGCAGGCGTTATGTCAAACTTCCTCGCCAAATCCACCATAGACATTCCCAATTCCACCACAGACCAATAGCAGAGCAGATCCCTCGCCCGAACCCGATCCTTTTGCCGCCCCCTTCCGGTTATGTATTCCTTGTCCAATCGGAATAATTCGGAGACCCGATTCACAACCTTTTCAAAATCATAACCGAGGCGCTTAAGCCTATATTTCCGGGAAAAGTCCTTTTCCGATTCCGACAGGACCTCACTTACGAAATCACTTTCCCCTAATATCCGTTGATCGCTTTTGATTCGGTCCCGTCCATTCAGCCTCAGTTTTTTCACTTCATCCCAACCACCAAGGCTCCTTATCAAACCGCCTCCCGTCAGCTCAGGCCGCTTGCCCAAATCAATGCCTTCTTTAACATGGAGACCATACCTTTCCCTCGCGTCCCCTACCCTTTTTCCAAAAAAGCCCAAAACGTATTCAACATCCTGCCAGAGCCTCTTTTTCTTCCCCAACAAAACGCTGTGTCCGCAATAGGCATAACGATTCAGTTCCTCCATATCAGCCACCACCTTTGCCCTCAATGGATTCAGATGAATGTAACGAACCAATTCCAGCAAATAGCCATCTTCCTGGCATATAACGGACTTATATCTGTTTTGGAAAAGCTGACCGTGGCGCTTGTGCCTCCTGTTGTAAGATACCGCATATCCGGTGAGCAATCTTCGCATTAAGAAAGCAATGCCTCCGGGTCCGCTTCTTAAAAGAAAATGGGCGTGATTCGATAAAAACGACCATGCGTAGCACTGGGTTCTGGTTTCAGGCAGAAGAATAGAGAGCCGCTCAATGAAGTCTTCACGGTCCATATCATCTTTGAAAATCTTCCGGCGCTCTATTCCTCTGATCATGACATGATGCAGGAGGCCGGGAGTGTCTATTCGGGCTATTCTAGGCATACACGCAATATACACTCAAACTGAAGTTTGACAGTTGCCCCAAAAAATGGGCGCCCAAAAGCAGATAAGTACCTGATATTAAGACTTCCGGTTTCAAATTGAGCTCAAAAAGGTAGTGCCACAGAAATCAATTTGTTATATTGACAATTTAATATGTTAGGCTCTACCTTAGGGGTGTCTTTTATATGAGGAGGCCCCAATGTTCSCTCGTGCCAAGAAGTCCGGTAAGTATCAGTATTTGCAAATCGTCGAAAACAAAAAAGAGAAAGGCAAAGTCAGACAGCGTGTGATCGCTACCATCGGCCGGATGGACCAACTGCAGTCAAAGGGCCGGGTGGAAACGCTCATCCGGTCATTGTCCAAATTCTCCGAACAGGCCCTGTTGATCATCTCGGGAAAAAGCGATGTCTCCGCTGACTCCAAAAAGATCGGGCCCGTGCTGATTTTCGAGCGGCTGTGGGAAGAGGCCGGAATCAGAAAGGCTATTTCCCGGGTATTGGAAGGACGTAAGTTCGAGTTCGATGTGGAGCGCGCCATCTTCCTCACGGTCCTTCACCGATTGTTGGTATCCGGTTCGGATCGTTTCTGTCATCGCTGGTGTCGGGATTACATCATCAAAGGCATCGAAGGTTTGGAACTTCACCATCTCTATCGGGCCATGGGTTTCCTGGGTGAAGCGCTCGATGTGCAGAACGAAAGTACCGGTTTTTCGCCCAGATGCAACAAGGACCTTGTGGAGGAACTGATCTTTTCCCATCGCCGAGATCTGTTTTCGGATCTGGACCTGGTATTTTTCGACACCACCTCCATCTACTTTGAAGGGCACGGTGGAGAGAGTATCGGCCAATTCGGTTTCAGCAAAGACCACCGGCCCGACCGGGTTCAAATGATCGTTGGGGCGGTCATCGATGATAAAGGCCAGCCAATCTGCTGCGAGATGTGGCCAGGAAATACGGCTGATGTTACTGCACTTTTGCCCGTCGTTGAAAGGCTGAAAAAACGGTTCGCCATCAATCGGGTCTGCATTGTTGCCGATCGCGGCATGATCAGTGCGGATACGGTGGAACAACTCGAGTCTCCAACAAACCGGACCCCATACATCCTGGGAGCCCGCATGCGAAAAGTGAAAAAGATTCGAGATCGCGTTTTGTCCCATCCCGGTCGTTACAAAGAGGTTCGCACTGAAAGCAGCGATCCGAAAAAGCGGGAGCCGCTCAAAGTCAAACAGGTTCAAATAGATGGTTGTCGATACATCATTTGCCAGAACCCTCGCCAGCAGCGAAAAGATGCCGCTGACCGCGAAGCCATCGTCAAGGCGCTCACTGAAAAACTCAAAAAGGGACCCAAAAGCCTTGTTGGCAACAAGGGGTTCCGGAAGTATTTGAAGGTCGAGAAGGACAGTGCCCGTATCGATGAAAAACGAGTGACGTATGAAGCGCGTTTTGACGGCAAATGGGTACTGCAGACAAACACGGATCTTTCGCCCGAAAAGGTGGCACTAAAGTACAAGGAGTTGTGGCGTGTCGAAAGGGTTTTTCGAGACGTCAAATCACTGCTGGATACCCGTCCCATATTTCATCAGAAGGATCAGACGATCCGCGGTCACGTATTTTGCAGTTTTCTGGCGCTGGTACTTCGAAAGGAACTGGATCAAAGGCTTGTTAAAGCCGGCCACCGTTTCGAATGGGCGGAAATAAAGCAAGACCTGAAGTCTTTACAGACCGTCACCATCGAAGAAAACGGCAGGCGGCTTGCTATCAGAAGCCAGAGCAAGGGAGTCTGCGGCAAAGTTTTCCAGGCTGTTGGGGTTGCCATGCCGCCTACAATACGGGACGTCGAGCCTATACCGGAAAAGTCAGATGGTAGTGCCAACAAAATCCGTGTGTCTTTTAACTAGCTGAAATAGCAAAATAATAATTTTCTAACTGTCAAACTTGAGTCAAATATATTCAATGCCAACTTATTTAATTATTTAAGGTCGTCCCCTTTCCCTCCCTTTCCCTCTTTCCCTTATTGCGAGCCAGGCAACGCCTGCGGCGGATGCAATGAGAAAGCTGCGGCGGCTAAGCGTGATCGAGGAATTGCTTGCATCTATTTCTTTCATATAGGCCTCCTTGCATTTTGTAAGTGAGAGAAGCATAATCGCCGCGATTGGTTGGAATTCATGTAAAATCAGCTCGTGACATGAAATGATGTCCTTTGGCGTCATGGGGTCGTTAAAAACTGATCATAATCATCGGGCGTAACCCAGTCCGTTTTCGCTTTCGGATACGCTCGCAAAAACGTTTTAGGAAAACCGGTTCTCTTTTTTTTCGGATTCCATTTGAATTCATATGCGGACATATTCTGTTCCCTCTCTTCAACATAATCGATTTCCTGCTGCTGAGTGGTGCGCCAGAAAAACCCGCCGGCATAGATCCCTTCGTTACGGATCAGTTTCAATCTTTCAGACACCAAATAGTTTTCCCATAACGCGCCGACATCGGTCCGAGAGGCCAGGGGCAAAAAATTTCCGATCAGAGCGTTGCGGATACCGTTGTCGATGAAATATATTTTTTTTCCCTTTTTGATTTCATTGCGGACATTCCTGCTGTACGCAGGCAACCGGAACAGGACAAAGACTTTTTCGAGCAGATCAATGTATCGCTCCACCGTGTGGCTGTCCGATCCGGTCAATTGTCCGATTTCGTGAAAAGATACTTCGCTCCCAATCTGCAACGCCAGTGCCTTGACAATTTTTTCAAGTAAAGCCGGTTTTTTAATCCCATCTAAATTCAGCAAATCTTTAAACAGATAGCTATCCGCCAACAATCTCACCAACTCCTCTTCCTGACCGGCGGATGTGACGATTTCCGGATAACTGCCGTAAATCAGACGATGATCCAAAAAGCGCCGTTCTTCCATCAGGCCGTGATGCGCGGCCAACTCTGCAAAAGACAATGGATAGAGCCTGTACTCGAATTTTCTGCCGGTGAGCGGTTCGGCAATGCCGGCGTTGAGTTCCAGTGAGGAAGACCCGGTGGCGATTACTTGAACATCGGGAATTTGATCGGTCATCAGTTTCAAAGTGAGGCCGATATTGGGAATCCGCTGTGCCTCATCGACGCAAACAATCCGATGGACACCGATAATGGTTCGCAGACGGGTAGAGGTAGCTTCATGAAGAAGTTCCCGAACATCCGGTTCGTCCGCGTTGAGCATCAGATGCTTTTCTCCGGAACGTTCCAAAATGGCCTGGATCAGAGTCGTTTTTCCAGATTGTCTGGGACCGAGCAAAATAATCGCTTTCCCCCTGAAGAGACGGCCCTCAATCCACTCAATGATCTTTCTTGATATAAATATTTTGGATTTCATATCAAAATAAATATAATAATTTTGGATTTAATGCAAGATATATTAATTAAGGATCGCGGTGGATTTGAGCCCTGCCCGTAAGATCCAGCCTGTTTGAGATTATCCGAATTCGGCTGCAATTTTTTCCCCAATGCGGACGCTATTCCCTCGCGATTCACGGCGGCGGAGCCGCCGTGAACATGAACATCTGCGGCTTGTCCGCAGAATGTTTTGGTTGGAAAAAAGTAAGCTGTCCCCACAATTCCCCCTAAAGAAAATGGGCGTGATTCGATAAAAACGACCATGCGTGGCATTGGGTCTTGGTTTCAGGCAGAAGAATAGAGAGCCGCTCAATGAAGTCTTCACGGTCCATATCATCTTTGAAGATCTTCCGGCGCTCTATTCCTCTGATCATGACATGATGCAGGAGACCGGGAGCATCTATTCGGGCTATTCTGGGCATACACGCAATATACTCAAAGCCAACAACTTATTTAATTATTTAAGGTCGTCCCCTTCCCCACTTCCCCACCTTCCCCACTTCCCCACAAATGAGGTCGGGGCAGCTCTAAGATTCTGTCAGAAACCTCGTATGCACCCCTTTTGCGAAGCGGTAGCGTAGTAAAAGTCCCTCTCAAAGCCAACGGGTAGCAGTTATTAGCTTATTAACCGATAAAGCCCAACATTTTGATTGCCTGGTTCGATTTTTGTTCCATCTTCTAATGATATCTCGAGAGATGATGTATCTAAGAACCTTATCTCGATACCTGGTTTAAGCATTTCAACTGCGTCAGATACTACGCTAGCTGCTGCATAGTTTCTACCAGCCCCTGAACCTGGTGTCCCGCGCTCCTGGATAATTTGATCCTTGATTGCAGATGGCAATCTCTCCAGTATTTGATAGGCAGTTAGAAAAGAGCGCCCTCGACCGCTTGTGTCTGTATGAGTGGTTTCTAATACCTGCCTTACCTGATCTTTTATATCTTTCGGCATGAGGTTGGACATTCGTTTTCATCCTCCTTCTTCCCATGGTTTGAAATGCATGCTTCGAGTTCCAATACACTGCTAATTATTGAAGGGACGGATTTCGTCCCATCAATATCCAAAATGAATTGTTATCCATAAATGTAATAAGTATACCAACGTGCCCGTTCTTTATATCCAGAATTACTTGAGGCCGTCTCCCTATTCGCTATTCGGAAATGCGACAATTCTTTGGTTCCTTTTGAAACCGGCTCTCTTAATTTGAAAGTCATGCACCGGCAGGAAAAGTCACGCTTTGCCGGGAGCTGAAAGGACGGTCTTGATAGGGTGCGCCATATGAACCTCCGGAAAATGGTTAATTTGTGATGACCTGAACAGCGATATGTGGGAAATGATATTTAAAACAGGGGGCAAGTCAAGCAAAATCACTTTCTGGGTCGTTCTGAGGTGTCCATTCAACGGATATGAGCGCATCTTTGTATTGCCGCCGCACCCAGGCCTCACCCCGTTTTGTGAAGACCCGACCGACCTTGCGAAGATAGGTTTTAATCGCCTTTATTTCACCCTCGTCAAACCCCTGTGCGTAACGGAACATGGCCATCTGAAGGTCCAGGGGGAGTTGGAAATCCCTGGTGAAGATTTCATATCGGGCATCCCACCCCATCTCGCGCAACAGGTTCAAAAGCATTTGGTGGTCCGGAAATGCCGTTCTTGACCCCAGAATCCGGGCCATGGGCCTTTGAAGATCGTGGCTTGCCAGATGCACCAGAAAGATCCTGCCGCGGCTCAGGCGGCGCATTTTCCAAAGAGCCCCCTGAATGTCCGCCATGAACAGACAGTACCCGGCCGTGACCATGTCATGGGGTCCCAGGGTTTCCACATTGATCTTCTCCCAGGAACTTTCCACCACCGCCACATTGTGGACGCCCGAATCTTCGGCCTTTTTTCTCAACCTTTGACACTGGGCCGAAGAAACATCCACCGCCGTCACACGCCGGGCCGCCGCGGCCATGGGGAGGGCCAGGGCCCCGGTTCCCGCACCCACATCCAGGACCGTTGTCTGTGCCCGGATGCACTTCAAAATGGGCCTGATCAGTTCACCGGGATAACGGGTATGGGGTTCATAGGCATCCCAAAGATCAAAGCCGTTCCAGAACTTGCGGGAATCGAGGTTTCCGCGTCTTGCACACCGCTCCCGGTTCCAAAGGGCCGTCTGACGGGCCCATTTTTCAGCCCAAATCCCCGGTTTCGGTGACGGGGGTGAATTCGGGTTCATGGGGTCGCTCCCTGAAATGAAAGGGATTTCAGTTTCCCGTTCTGAAGGAGATGGGCGCGATGGCTGAAAATCCGCACCAGGTCCATGTCGTGACTGATGAAAAGGTAAGCGACATTGGTTTTTCGTTGAATGTCCTGAAGCATGCGGATGACCCGGGCCTGGGTCAGCGCGTCCAGCATGCTGGTGGGCTCATCCAGGATGACCAGGTCCGGGCCTGAAATGAGGGCCCGGGCAAGGGCCAGACGCTGTAATTCCCCGCCGCTCAACTGGCGGGGCCGCCGATCCAGGACCTCCGGCTTCAGATCCACCTGATCCAACCGCGCTGCCAGCGTTTCGGGTGCCGGACGCACGCCCTGCACCAGAAGGGGCTCTTTCAGACTGCGACCCAGCTTCCAGCGGGGGTTGAAGGCGGTTTCCGGTTGCTGCCACACAATCTGCACGCACCGGTGAACGCGCGCCGCACTCTTCCTGGATCGGGCCCCGGATCGGGGATCGAGGGGCGCCCCTTTCAACCATATTTCCCCATGGTCCCATGGCAGCAGACCGCACAGGATGAGGGCAAGCGTGGTTTTTCCCGCCCCGCTGCCGCCCGCGATCCCCACGGTTTCGCCCCGGTTCAGGGAAAGGCCGATCCCTTTCAACACCGGGGTTTCGTGCTTTCTCCGCCGACCAGTGCCGAAGCGCTTATGGAGGTTTTTTACCCTAAGCAACATGGCGCCAGCACCTCACAAAACGGCCCCCCATATCCGTCATGGGCGGCATCACCCGGCATTTTGAAAAGGCCGTTTCACAACGGGCCGAAAAAGGGCAGCCCTCCGGATGAAAGAATTGATGATGGTACGGGCCCATGCCTTGAAGGCCTTGACGGGGTTGGGCCTTCAGAAGGGCCCGGGCGTAGGGATGAAGGGGCCTCTTAAAGAAACCCGCCGTATCCGCCATTTCCACCAGGCGGGCGCCCAGCATCACCCCGATTCGGTCCGCAAACCCCTGGGCAAATGCCAAATCATGGGTCACCATGACAATGGTCTTTTGTTCAAGCCCCTTTAAGACACGAAGCATGTGGTCCCTGCTTCGGGGATCCAGCCCCTTGGTGGGTTCGTCCAAAAGGATCAGGGAAGCGCCCGAGATCAACCCCATGGCCGTCAGGGCCCGTTGGATCATGCCGCCGCTGTATTGATGGGGATACTCCCCGATACGCCGGTGGGCCGGGAAAATGCCCATTTTCGCCAGCATCTCCACGGCCAGGCCCATGGCCCGATCCTTGGGCATCTTTAAATGGACCCGGGCCGGTTCGGCCACCTGGGAACCCACCCGCATCATGGGGTTCAGAGCCTGGCCGGCCCCCTGGGGCACATAGGCCGCATGTTTGCCGCGAAGTCTTTGAAACCCTTTTTCCGAAAGGGCGCACAGGTTCATGCCGCCATACAGAATCTCGCCCGTCACGGCGGCGTTCCGGGGCAGAAGCCCCATGAGGGCCAGCAACAAAACGCTCTTGCCGCTCCCGGTTTCACCCACGACGGCCAGACGCTCGTTCCCGTTCACGGTCATTTCCAATTGGTCGAGGGCGCGGAAAACGGTTCCGTCACGCTTCAGGAAATCCACGGACAAACCCTTCACCCGAAGCCGGGGCGTTTTATGGGGAAAGGAGGACCGCGGAACATCCTTTCCCCTTGCCCCCACAACGAGGGTGTCTTCCTCGTCGGCTTCAATCCATCGCTGTCCCAGGAGGGTCAGGCACAATACGGTCAGGGAAATGCAGACAATGGGAGACATGTACCAGAGGTAAGCGCCGTTTAACAGGCCGCCGCCGGTAAACGCTTCATGCAACATGGCGCCCCAGCTTTTGTAATTGGGGTCCCCCAATCCCAGGAAACTCACCCCTGCCTCCGCCACCATGGCTGAGGCCGCCACCAGGGTCCCCTTGGCCAGAACCAGCTGGGATATATTGGGCAGGATGTGGACCGTCATCACATACAAATTTCCGGCCCCGAAGGCTTGCGCGCTTCGAATATAGTTTTTCCCCCGCTCCTGCCGGACATTGGCCCGAACCACCCGGGCCGTTGCGGGCCAGGCGGTCACGCCGATCACCAGGGCGATGCCCAAAACACCGGCGTCCATGTAGGCCGTCAAAAGAATGATGAGGGGGAGGGCCGGCACCAACAGAAATACATCGGTTACGCGCATGAGCCACTGGTCCCAGGCCCCTTCACAATAACCGGAGACCATTCCCACAAGGGTTCCCAGGAAGGTGGCCGCAAAGGAAGCCAGAAAAGCCACACAGAGGCTGATGCGCGCCGAATAGATCAGCTCGCTCAACAGATCCTGGCCGATACTGTCCGTCCCCAAAAGGTGACGGGCATCGGGCTGAAGGTAGGGCGAATCCAGGGTTCCCGGAGAAATCGGCGCCAGAAGCCATGGGAAGAGCGCCGCCGAAAGCAAAACAGACAGCACCAAAACCGGCACACCCACGGAAATTCGTTTAAGACACGGGCCGGTCATCCCTGATCCTCGGGTCCACGGCTGCACAGAAGATATCCGCCAGGGCGTTGGCGCCGATCACCGAAAGGGAGAGCACCAGAAAGCATCCCCACAGGATGGGATAATCCCTGGCCATGACCGCCTCGTACATGAGAGACCCCATGCCCTGCCAGGAGAAGACCACCTCCACCAGGAGCGCGCCGCCCGCAATGAAACCGAAATTGACAGCCACGGCCGTTGCGTAGGGAGGGAGAGCGTTTGGAAGCACGTGCCGCAGCAGCACCCCATCGGGCTTCACCCCCTTGCCCAGGGCGGTGATCACATACGCTTCCCTGAAGATCTGACGGACCGTGCTTCGCATGATCACATAGAGGTAGCTGGTGGCGTGAAGCACCAAAACGGCCTGGGGCAGCAGCATGTGCCGCCACACGTCCCATATTGAAACACCTGCCCCCGGATCCCGCATGCCGCCCAAGGGGAAAAAGTCCCCAAAGGAAAGAAATGCCAGCAGCAGTAAAAAGGCCAGACAGTAGGCGGGAACCGAATAGAGGGTCAAAAAAAGCGGGGTCAGCGCGCGATCCGCCCAATTCCCCCCCGGTCGCCCGGAGAGGCATCCCAGGAACAGACCCAGGAGCGATGACACGAAAACGGCCGGACACAGAAGCACCAGGGTCCATTTGAGCCGGTACAAAAGGATTTGCGCCACCGGTTGACCGTAATGAAAGGACCAGCCCAGCCGGAACCGGGCCAATTGGACCATGGAGGAGAGGAAGCGCTGCGCAACGGGCCGGTCCAATCCGTATTTGGCGCGCAAATCCGCCAACGCCCGCGGGTTTGTGCGCTCCAGATGAAAGTAGGTCTCCTCGCCCACCAGGTGAACCAGGGGGTCGCCCGGCATCAGTTGAACAATAAAAAAATTCAAAGCCAACACAAAGAACAGACAAAGCCCGTAGCGCCACAATTTGCCCCGCAAAAACGCCATTTCCTTAACGCGCCTCCACCCCTTTTGATGGGGAAGGCGCGAGATTTTGCCAGGAAAACCGGTTGGCCAGCCCCCCTTCCAGTTGGTTGATGGAAAACCCCTGCCATTTTTTATTGAAGGGAAAATAGCTTCGGCCCCAACAAAGGGCCACGGCGGGGAGATGTTCCGCGTAGTAGCGCTGCACTTTTGTGTAAAGGGTTTTCAGGCGATCCGGATCAGTGGTCTTGAGAATTTCATGGCAAAGGGCGAAAAAGGCCTCGTCCTTGAGCCGGCAAAGATTGAGGCTTTGCGTTTTTTCGCCATCAAAATAACCGGTGCCGAGACCTGCGTGCATCATCATGCCCCACGGGGTGGTACGGAAAAGGACCAGATCATAGTCGCCCTCCTTCAAAAAAGCCAGATAGGTGGATAAATCCGCGGATCGGACCCTAAGCTTAAGACCGATCTTCCTCAAATCCCTTGCCAGCAGTTTCACCACCTGGCTTTCCCCCCAGAGATCGGATCGGACCAGAAGGGTCGGCACGGCGGGAACCCCCTGGGCCGTCTCCAGCACCCCGTCGCCGTCCCGGTCGCGCCACCCCATGGATGCCAGAAGGGCGCGGCTTTCGTCAGGGTTCTGTTTCCAGGGACTCAAATCCGCGGGAGCGGAAAGGGACGGGGGAACCAGCCCCGGCGTGGGGATGCGGCTCTCTCCATTCATGAGACAGGCGCTCAACTGTGAATAATCCACGGCCAGGGCCACGGCCCGCCGCACCGCCAGGGCCTCCACCAGGGAGCTTGAAAGGTTGAACCCCAACACCGCGGGAATCCCCATGGATTCTGCCCACATGCAGGCCAGGTGGGGTTGGGCCGCAAGCTTTTTCACATAGGGCACCGGCATGCCGGCGGCATATTGGTAGTAGAGATCCACCTGTTCCTTGATCAGGGCCAGGGCCAGAAGATCGGTGGTGCCGTAGGTTTGAAAGCTGACCCGGCCAATGGTGGGGAGCGGGCCGTAATAATCCCGGTTCACGCGAAAAGACACGGTTCGGGCGGCGGGATCGAAATCCTCCAGCATGAAGGGGCCGCACCCCACGGAAACGGCCCTGTTTTCGGTTTTGTGGGGATCTGAGATGTTGCGCCAGATATGTCCGGGCAGGATGCGCACCACGAATCCGGCATTGATCAAAAACCGGCTGTGGGGCTCTTTTAGGCGAAAAACGACCCGGTGCCCGCGGGTTTCGATGGCCTCGATCATGTGCCCGGCCCAGCCGCTCGAAAGATGGTGCCTGGCGAGGTATTCAAAGGTGAACTTCACGTCCCCGGGCGTCACGGGCCGCCCGTCATGCCACCTGGCCCCCGGGTCCAGATCAAATGTCCAGACCCGGCCCTCACGGTCGGAGGAGAACCTTTCGGCCAATTGCGGAACCGGCTTCAGGTCTTCATCGAACCGCACCAGGGAATCGTGGGTCATGACCATGGCCAGGATGTTGTAGTAATAGTCGGCCACGGGGTTGGCCTGCTTGATGACCATGGTGGTGCCGATGCGAAGGACCGGCCCGGAGGAGTGCACCTTTGCCTGATCCTCTTCTTCCGAGCATCCAGGGCTCAGCATGAGTAAGATGAGCAGCAAAAGGCGGCCCGTGAAGAACCGCCTTTGAAAAATCTTACTGAATCGGCCTTTACCCGGCCTTGTCAGCCGGGAGAAGGCATCATCACCGGAAGAGCGTTCCATGGGAATCCCTAAAAGAAAAATTTCACCTCCCCGAAAAAGGTCGTGCCCGGATCCTCGTAAATGTAGAAGGTGCGGTAGTTGGCGTTAAAGACATTGTCCACGCTCAGGGCCAGGTCAATGTTCTTGATCCCGTTCCAGTTTACCGGAAAATGCTTGACGCCCTTGAAATCCACCACAAAGGAAGAGGGCATGTACCGAGCTTCACCGGAGGAAGTGTACTCGGTGTTGGCGTCGTTGGTCTGCTGCTTGCTGAGATAACGGAGGAAAGTGCTCAGCTCGAAATTCCGGGGCATTCGATAGGTAACGCTCAGGTTTGCCTTGTTTTCCGGCGAAAAGGGGAGTTCGTTTCCTTCCTGGCCGGGATCGGACGGGTTTTCATCAATCTCCGCCGGATTCCAGGTGTAGTTGGCGTTAATAATCCAGTTCTCCGTGGGTTGGTAGAACAGATCGATTTCAACGCCGTAGGATTTGCTCCGACCGATGTTCTTGTTGATCCACACATTTTCATCGTTGAACCAGGAGATGATCTTGTCGTCCGTATAATTGTAGAAACCGACCACCTTGGCGCTCAGATTGTCCATGAACCAATTTTCGACCCCCAATTCCCAGCTTCGGGTGGTTTCCGGTTTCAGGTCGGGATTGGGTTCCCGGGGGTTTCCGCCGGAGGTGCGGTCATCGTAGAGCTGCTCGGGGGTCGGCGGGTTGAATCCCACCGCATAATTGGCCCACAAACCCAGACTGTCCGTAAAATTGTACTTGACGCCGATCTTGGGACTCCAGTTGTCGTCCGTACGATCCCCGGGGTGCTCATCCACGTAACTGGTAAAGGTATTGTCGTAATTCCGCCAGTTGTCGTAGCGCAGGCCCGCGGTGACGGCCAGTTTCGCTATGGGTTTCCACACGTTCTGGAGATATCCGGCCAGGGTCCGCACCTTGTAACGGGTGTGGTTGATGAGGCTGCCCCCGGGGTTGTGGTAATCCTGATCCGTATCCTGATAATCGTAAAAGAATCCGCCCGTCAAATCGTTGCCCCAGCCCAGGCGCGCCGTCAACTGAAGTTCCAGGGGAATTTCCCGGTAATCGGTATCCCGGGTCTGTTTGAGATCGTAATTCTGATTCCCGTAGTCGTACTTGTGAAGCAGGTCATCGTAGCGAAACCCCACGTACCCTTTGAACAGGAAGATATCTCCGAAGGCCTGATCATAAACCAGGGAAGTGAAATAGCGGTCCCAGTCGCCCCCCACGTTGGGGCGGCCCCGGGTGTATTCATCCTGAAAGAAGTTGAAGAGGAAGGAGAGCTTCCCTTTTTCGTTCACATCGTAGGCGGCGGTCAGGGACGCGGCCCATTTGTCGTAGGAACAGTCCTCGATCATGGTGACACTGGGCAGGACATTGTTCTCGACGATGTTGGTGCCGTCGGACTTGTCCTTGTAGCCCGCGAAGGCGTAATGGAACTTGTCAATGGTTCCGTCGGAGGTGGCGTTGACCCGCCAGGTGTTGAAGGTGCCGTAACCGCCGCCAACGCTTCCGTTGATCCCCTTCCCCCCTTCCTTGGTGATGATATTGATCACGCCGCCGCTGGCGTTGGCCCCGTAAAGGGCCGAGGCCGGGCCCCTCACGATTTCCACCCGCTCGATGTTTTCGGGCGGAATGGCCTGGGTGATTTCCCAGTTGGTGGGGATGTTGTTCACCAAAACGACCGTCCCATTGCTCCCCACGCCCCGAATGTTGATATAGGCGGGAAATGGGGCATAGGCCCGGCGGACGGTCAAGCCCGATATGTTCCGTAGCGCGTCTCCGATGTCGTTGTCGGGCAGAAACTGGGCCCGGATCTCTTCGCCCGAAATGACCGTCACATTTGAGGGGACATTCTTGATGGACGTTTCGTAATTGGTGGCGGTCACCACCATTTCGTCCATTTTAAGAACTTCGGGATCCTCCTCCTCGGCATTAACTGCCTGCGGAAAAATCAACACCAAAACCGCAAAAAATATAATAAACCATCTCCAATTTTTCATCATCGATCTCCTTCCTCAAATTACATACCACCCTGAAATAACCTCCTTTGTTTGCCGTTTTTTCCATAAAAAAAGCCACGAAGACATGCTTTTTCATGCAAAAGCAAACCTTCGTGGCTCTTTTTTAACAATCCCGGCCGCAGTCCGGACCGTCAAAACGCAATCAATACCGCCCGTGAAACACGGTTTAATCTCTGAAACAAAATCCTTCTGGATTCAAAACGCCGGCAACTGCTGTCGCCCATTTAAGTTACGGCTTTTTAGTGGATGTGTTCCTAAAAGTCAAGCCGTTTCTCCGATGTTTCCCGGACATGACAGAATGGGCCGCTTGTGGTATAGAGTGTCCCTGGGAATTCCATCAGGCTAATGATTTGGCCCACCTATTTCTTTGGCCCGTGTTTTTGCCAGTTCAATAAACGATGGTTTTGTGCTTGGACCTCTCCCTTCAACCACCTCTTCAAACGCCGGCATAAAGCCATATTTCCTGGAATGATTATTCCTTACGTTTTCAACCAATTCAAGCCAGACCGATTCAAGGCCGGCTTTTTCATAGCAACGCTTTGCCTGTTCAAAATTGGATATGGCAGCATCATAATACTTGCTCTTTTTGGCATTTACGATCCGCAGTCCCATGGCCTCATAAAGCCTGGCTGCCGCGTCCGGATATTCTTTGGCAAGTTTCTTGGCTGCCGGCTCGGTTGTGTAATGGCTTAGAGATTCCAGACTGCGACTGGAGGTTTTTCGTAACCGTTCAGCAAGGACTTCCGTTTCCTTCAGTTTAAGCAGCAAGCCAATGGCTGCTTCCAATTCAGCGGTACTGATGGCTTCAAGAATACGGCTATGATATTCGGGACGTTGTTGTTTTGGAATATGCTTTAGCAGTTCCTTGTGGGTGAATTCATCAGGGTGTTCAGAAAATTCTTGCCATGCATCCGCCAGTGCTTCTTCCGGCCTTCCGAGTTTAGTGAGGATATCACGTTTCATGGTATCAAGTTTATAGCTTGATCCCCGGTACAGTTTATTATTGCTCTGGATTTCAAGTCCCTTTTCTACCCATTTTAATGCCTCTGCCGGCTTTCGGCGTGAAAGAAGCATTCCTGCCAGGATCTCACAATCAATAGGGAGAAGATCTGTCTCATCGCAAATTGAAAGGTATGATTCAAAGTCACGGCTGGCAGCATAAATGCTTTTAAGCGTTTCTCCCCATTGTCGTCGATGGTGATCTTTTACTCCCTTCGCATCAAACCGTGTACGAATGGCCGCGGCATATTCTATTAAACCCTTTTTATTGAGGAGCTTGGAAACGTTTCGTTCCAGATAATAGGTAAAACCGTAGTCGTCATTATCCATCCAAGCAAGAAGACGATCAATTGTTTCTTTCGCTGCGAAGTCTGCCTTCTGTCTGGCATTGACCCAGGAACAGAATAACGCGTCGACAAAATCACCGAATGATCCACTTGAGTCATCGATCTCCTCTGCTTTTTCATAGCAGGCAGCGATAAAGGTTTCAATTAGCCCGACGGATCGAATAGGTTCTTTGTTGATAAAATCGTCAATTCTATTCTTGACCTTTTCGAGATCCGAAACGAAAGACCAGCTTGAATCATACCCGATAAAATCACCTGGTCTTAGTGATTCCTCAATTGCTGATTCAATAATTTCAGTTTCAGTTATTTTTTTTGTTTTTCTTTTGGCCACTAATTAAGCACCTTTCATTAGCTTTTTTCCTATGGCCGAAAATAACGGTTGGCCTTGATTTTGCTTAACAACCAAACAATTCTCCCAGTTTTCGAGGGAACGCCGGTTCCCGTATCATCTTTTTCAAAATCTGTGGGAGCCTGCCTGTTTCCTTCCTTTTTTTGTCTAATTCCTGCAAAACCAATTTGCTGTCAACCCGCGCAAAACGTTGTTCCAGCGTATTGCAACCATCAAGTATAATGTCGAGATACTCCTTGTTCTCAAGGTTTTTGACGAGGGGAGTGTCCGAGAGGATTGTTTTCAATGTCTTGTTCAAACTGAAGTTTGACAGTTGCCCCAAAAAATGGGCGCCCAAAAGCAGATAAGTACCTGATATTAAGACTTCCGGTTTCAAATTGAGCTCAAAAAGGTAGTGCCACAGAAATCAATTTGTTATATTGACAATTTAATATGTTAGGCTCTACCTTAGGGGTGTCTTTTATATGAGGAGGCCCCAATGTTCGCTCGTGCCAAGAAGTCCGGTAAGTATCAGTATTTGCAAATCGTCGAAAACAAAAAAGAGAAAGGCAAAGTCAGACAGCGTGTGATCGCTACCATCGGCCGGATGGACCAACTGCAGTCAAAGGGCCGGGTGGAAACGCTCATCCGGTCATTGTCCAGATTCTCCGAACAGGCCCTGTTGATCATCTCGGGAAAAAGCGATGTCTCCGCTGACTCCAAAAAGATCGGGCCCGTGCTGATTTTCGAGCGGCTGTGGGAAGAGGCCGGAATCAGAAAGGCTATTTCCCGGGTATTGGAAGGACGTAAGTTCGAGTTCGATGTGGAGCGCGCCATCTTCCTCACGGTCCTTCACCGATTGTTGGTATCCGGTTCGGATCGTTTCTGTCATCGCTGGTGTCGGGATTACATCATCAAAGGCATCGAAGGTTTGGAACTTCACCATCTCTATCGGGCCATGGGTTTCCTGGGTGAAGCGCTCGATGTGCAGAACGAAAGTACCGGTTTTTCGCCCAGATGCAACAAGGACCTTGTGGAGGAACTGATCTTTTCCCATCGCCGAGATCTGTTTTCGGATCTGGACCTGGTATTTTTCGACACCACCTCCATCTACTTTGAAGGGCAC
>ADZZ01000665.1 GCA_000179315.1 delta proteobacterium NaphS2 | reverse complement strand
GGGCACAAAACTGGACCACTGCGCCCTGTGCCACACGGGAGGGCAATATGAAAACAGTAAAGGAAAACAGGTAAGTTTGGGAAGCTGTCAGTGGTGTCATTACAGTTATGGCTATGACGGCAGCGGCAATATCATCGATACGCTCAATTCTTATGGAATGGATTATCTAATGAACGGCCGGAATCAGAGTGCCATCGCAGCCATAGCGAATAAAGACTCTGATGGGGACGGATACAGCAACGCCGTCGAAATCGCAACGGTTCATTATCCGGGAAACGCAGGTGATGATCCAACCAAAGTGCCTGCCCCCAGCCGCGTCTATACGAAAGCGCAGTTACAGGCCATGGGCCAGCACACCCAGTTTCTCCTCATGAACACGAGCCGCTCAGGTGATTTTTATGCGCAATACACGGGCGTTCCGGTGGAAGATTTGTTGAAGAATGCCGGCGTTTTGAGTTCCGCTACGGGTATAACGGTGTATGCACCGGATGGATGGTCTGACTATCATCCTTTGGAACAGGATCCCGATCCTGAACTTTACCATGTCAACGGTACCTATCTAGGGGCCTATTATCAGTATAATGAGCAGGCGGATACGGCACTGAATCCCACGAGCGGCTGGTGCGATTACGGGGCACCGTCCTGTGCGGGGCGAAGCCATCTGGACGCAATCGTAAACAAAAATGGCCTTAAAATGATTCTGGCCTACGCGCGCGAAGGTGTGGCCATGGACGCCGGGATCCTTGGCGATGACAATAAACTGTCGGGGGAGGGCCCGTTTCGCATCGTGCCGCCTCAAAAGGTGCCTTCGCCTCCGGACCAGTCAAGCAACGCCGCCGATCAGGATGTCTTATGGCCTTACAATTACGACTGGGACCACAATGCGGGGTCTTCCACCAGGACTGTTACGATGATTCGAGTTGAGCCGCTGCCCGAGGGAACAACGGATATTGATGTCTTGGAAGCGGGCTGGGAATATGTGGATGAGGAAAAGGTGGTTGTTTATGGTGCCATCGCGGACCCCAATCCGCCGGTGCCGGATATAAA
>ADZZ01000666.1 GCA_000179315.1 delta proteobacterium NaphS2 | reverse complement strand
TGATCTTCAGCTTGACCGTTTCCAGTACGGCCAGAAACAGGGTCTCCTTGTTCTTGAAATGGTAGAAAATGGTTCCTTCGGCGGCGCCCGTGATTTTGGATAAGTCGGACATGGAGGTGTCCTTGAATCCTTTGTTGGCGAAATGCCACGTGGCTGCCTGAAGGATGGCTTCTTTTTTACTCATACCGATGAACTCCATGAAACAAGATTTCTTAAAAAAACCAACTGAGTGCTCAGTCAGTTTTGAACCTTAGTAAAATTTTTGGACGAGGTCAAGAAAAAACGACGTTGGATAAAAGTTGTAAAGAAATGCACTTGCTCGGCATTTATTTCAATTTGGGCTTATTTTGTTAAGCCAGAACAACCGGGTATGGCCTAATGCAATGATGAAGGGGGTGCCGAAGGCGGATTTCGAGTGCAATTGGAACGCCAAGAAACTGAGGTTTCGCTCAGTTTCTTGGCAGTGTTGATGCGTTAGAGAATGTCTCCGGGTTCATACCGGGCCGCTTCGGAATGGCGTTCGAGCAGGGTGGCGGCTTTCCGGATAACTGAATCGATCTGGCGGTCTGCGTTTCCGACAAAATGTGCTTTATCCGCCAAAATGGCATCGATCCGTTCCCGGGTGATGCCGGCGGATTTAAACACGGCATCGTCTGCCAGTTTTTCAGCCAGCCTGGGCGTCGTTCCATTTTCCCGCATGGCCATTGCCTCCGCCACCGCGTGGCGTTTGATGGCTTCATGGGCTGTTTCCCGTCCCACCCCGGCTTTTACGGCTGTCATGAGAATTTCGGTGCTGGCCAGAAACGGCAGAAAGCGATCGACCTCCTTCTCAATGGTCACGGGATAGGCGCCCATGTTTATAAGAACGGTAAGGGCGGTCTCGCACAATCCGTCCGATGCATAGAGGGCATCGGGCATGACGATCCTTCGGACCACGGAGCAGGAGACATCCCCTTCTTCCCATTGATCCCCCGAAAGCCGGGATGCACCGTCCGCATACATTTTGATGAGGGACGAAAATCCACAGATCCGCTCGGCGCTTCTCGTATTCATTTTGTGTGGCATGGCACTGCTTCCCACCTGCCCTTCTTTGAAACCCTCGGTGACCAGTTCATAACCGCTCATGAGGCGCATCCCTTTGGCGAAATTTTCGCAGGCACTTGCCATAAAAGCCAGGTGGCTCACAAGGGCGTAGTCAAGGGATCTGGGGTAAACCTGGCCTGTGGCGTCGAGAACGTGCTCAAAACCGAGGGATTCCGCCACCAGCTTTTCAAGCGTTTGAACCTTTTCAGAACTTCCCAAGAGGGTGAACATGTCAAACTGGGTCCCCACGGGACCTTTGATGCCCCTTAACGGATAGGTGCTCAAAAAGTTTTCAAATCGGGTGACATGAATCAGCAGTTCTTCAGCCCACATGGCAAAACGTCTTCCCAGCAGGGTGGGCTGAGCCGCCTGGTGGTGCGTTCGCGCCGTCAGTACGATGGAACGGTATTTTCGGGCGCAATCCAGCATGTGTCTTAGAACGGAAACATAGCGCCCCAGGATGATTTGCGCGGCTTTCTTGAATTGCATCTGTTCCACGTTGTCGGTGAGGTCACGGCTGGTCATTCCCTTGTGAATGTGTTCATCCTTGCCGGAAGCCCTGACGAAGGCTTCGATCTTGGCTTTGACATCGTGCTTGGTCTCGATCTCCCGCTGTTTTATGAATTCAAGATCAATGTGGTCGATGGCTTTTTCATAGCCATCGATGATGTCAGCGGGAATCGAAAGCCCCAGTTTTTTCTGTGCCTTCATTACCGCAACCCAAAGTGCCCTTTCGGCAGAAATTCTTCCTTTTTCGGAAAAAATGCCGTTGATTTCGGGTCCGGCATAACGTTCTGACAAAACATTGGTGTTGGCCATTTTTCTTCTTTGACTCCTTTACATAATAAGGGAACTTTATGCAGGCCGGTTTCTTGAACAAGCGGTGATTCGCCGCTTTGGGAAATTCCTTCTTGACTATGTCCGTCGGCGTGCTCTATCTTCCATTTCTAGTTGAAGACACAGTAAATAAATTCCGGTAATAGTCAAGCATTATGATACCGTTTCCAAATATTGATCCCAATATCATCGAACTGGGCCCGTTTAAACTGAGGTGGTACGGACTGATGTATGTGCTGGGGTTTGTGTCGGCGTACTTTTTGATCGGGGTACAGAAAGGCGCCCGCCGTCTGGGTCTCCAAGGGAAAACGTTTCAGGATTTGATATTTTATATGGCCATCGGGTTGGTGGCGGGGGCAAGGTTGGGATATGTCCTTTTTTATCAGTTCGGAAATCTGGGGTACTATATCAAGCACCCCATCGAAATTATTGCCGTGTGGCATGGCGGGATGAGCTTCCACGGCGGTTTCATCGGGGTTGTGGTGGCTGCCATGGTTTTTTGCCGTGTCCACAAGCTCCCTTTTCTTCAGGTGGCAGATGCGGTCATCGTCACAGCGCCGGTGGGGCTTTTTTTCGGTCGTCTGGGCAACTTTATCAACGGCGAACTTTACGGAAGGCCCGCGACGGTTCCCTGGGCAATGGTTTTTCCCGCCAGCCCCGGTGTGCCCCGTCACCCGTCGCAGCTTTATGAGGCGGGCCTCGAGGGTCTGGTGCTCTTTCTGGTTCTGTGGTTTTTAAAGGATCGTATTCAAAAGCCCGGCGCCATGGTGGCGATTTTCCTTTTCGGATATGGCGTCATGCGTTTTATCCTGGAATTCTTCCGAGAGCCTGACGCCCAGATCGGACTCTTAATGGATTTTTTCTCCATGGGACAATTCCTTTGCCTTGCCATGATTGTGGCAGCCGTCATCCTTTATCTGCTGTTGCCCAGTGAAAATAACCCGGGGGAAAAATGACTTTACAATTACCGGCCTATGGATGAGACTACTATTGTTTCATCATGAATTTTGAAAAGTTTTGAGGAGGAATTTTGAATGAAAAGGGGATTTCTGGTGGTTTTAGGGATGAGTCTTTTCTTGTCGCTAAATACGGCATGGGCCGAGGAGAAAACCACAACGGAAAGTGTCAAAGCTGCCGGAGAAAGCGCATCGAACACTGCCAAAGAAGTGGGCAGTGATATCGGCAAGGGTGCCAAGCAATTCGGAAACGAAGTGAAAGAAGGAGCGCAGCAGTTTGGCAGAGACGCCGCCAACTTTGGCAAAGAGGTGGGGCACGGATTTAAGAATGGCGCCCAGGAAGTGGGGCAGGGATTCAAAAAGGGCGCCCAGGATGTGGGAAATGGTTTCAAGGAAGGGACCAAAGGAGCCGACAAATAGCATTTAAGGAGCTAAGATTTGCGTTCTGACATACTGAAAAAAGACATTGAAACTTTGCCCCATCGGGCGTTGTTGTGTTCTGCCGGACTGAAAGAGCAGGATTTTGAGTTGGGCAAGCCATTTGTGGGGGTGCAAACAGCTA
>ADZZ01000667.1 GCA_000179315.1 delta proteobacterium NaphS2 | reverse complement strand
TAAAAACGGCAATCTGGTGTATGCCCACGACCCCAAATCATTTGGACAGCATGAATAACACCATCATCAATATTGCATACTGCGAAGGCAGGTCCCGTGCCCTTCCGCGTTATTCAAGTTTTGCGAGGAAAATCTCTTCAAAATCATTGATGTGGATGTGATCGAAGAAATCTATGCGGATTCTGAATATACCGGTGAAAAACAGTTGATTTACCTCATGGTCCGCTCTGATTCCCACATCACCATGTGCCTGAAGCAGAATCCGAAAATCAAAAAGTGGAAAGAAGAAACCATCAAACAGAAAAAATGGCGGGATTACGAAGAAAACTATCGCATTGCAAGCCGTGATTTCATCTTACCAGAGACCGGCAAAGGTTTTCGATTTATTGTCAAACAAAACAAGGAGACTCTGGAAACACGGTGTTTCGGGAGCACACATACCGACTACAGCCCGATCAAAATCCTGAACTCATACCACGTCAGGTGGCCGGTTGAGACAGGTATCAAGGATCTGATTGAAAATTACTATCTCAATAAGCCCATCGGAACCTCTCCTGAGAAGGTGGAGTTGCATTACTACTGTGTTATGCTTGCCAGAATGACCATTGACTATTTCAGATCCATCCTGTGTTGCCGTGAATGGCAAAGCCCCGAAGACTGGAAGTGTGTTTTGTCCACGATACGAACGAGTATGTTCAGCAATCAGAACTGCGAATTGAGCAGGGATGATTCCGGCGATTTGCTCTTGACGTTTTTGGATGGTGATCGTTATGGTGTCAAAAAACAACTGGCAAAAAGAATGGAGCAAAGAAAAAATGCCGGATTAAACCGGGTATCCTGGTGGGGTGGAATCGGCGTTCAAATCGAAGTCAAAAACCAATATCAACTCTGAAAGTGGTGTTGAAATTGTCACGTTTCGGTGGTGTTGAAATTACACTGGAAAAGTCTGGATATAAAATTAGCTTGAACAATAGAATTAACAACATTGTTGAATTAGATAAAATAAAAATCTATTATCCATTCTTCAAATCTATAAGGGGACATAATAGTACCTTAATGGCTGAGAAAGAATGGATTATCGGGTACTTATTGTTATGCGATGTGGTGGTTATATCTCCCCGAGAATTCTTATTAAGTGCAAATATAAAACCCAACATCAAAGAGGTTTTAAAAAATAACTTGCTAATTGATTTATTTAATACAAATCGAATTATCACTTCATCAACCGATGAATCAATCTGTGATTTAAGAGGGTTAATTGAACATTATCAACCTTCAATTAAATCTTCGAAAAATTTTTTTAAAATGAACGTGTATTATCGAGATGTAGAATTTCAAAAAAGTATTCATTCTGAATATTTGAAAAATCATATTTCCAATGTTTATTATTACGATCAAAGAGAAAAAGACTATTTTCTTAGGTATTTGAATGATAATCCTGATCAACCTCAAATAGAAAGAGAGATTAAATCATTAAAGAAGGATCTTCACCCTGCTGCTTTTGAAAGGCTTATGATTGAATCCAAAAATGGATATTTTTTAGGCGGTGCTAGGGGTAATGATTGCATTATGCCGCCAATGGGGCCAAAAGAAACCTTTCCAATTTATAACACTTTTTATAGCAAGAGCATCCTGAGAATATTTATTGAAAAATTTCAGAAACAATTAAAAAGAAACATATTTGAATGCTCTCCTGATATGTTCATTCAAGTACATAACGAATAAGGTTAGATTGTGAGAGCGGAGCGAACCACAATCTGAACCGTTTGTTGGACAAGCCCGGTTACTATATATAGAAAACAGCTTTTTTGAAAGAGGCAGCTTGATCAGGACAGAAGTGAGACAGGGATTTTCTGCTTCTGCCCATATGCTCTTTGAAATAGATTTGCCTGAAGAACAAGGCTTTCAGAAGCGGAATATGCAGTTTTTTTGCGCATAGGTGTCCATTACCGGGGAAACCGGGCTTTTTCATAAACCGGTGATGTTGGCTCTGGGTTACATAACGATTTCTCCGTGTTCGCTCATGTAAGGCAGGTGGACCTGCTTCGCCGGCGGTTTTGCTATTTTTGTCAGGACAATTTTCATGGCCGCTCCGCATACCGGGCAGGTAATTGTTGGCCGTTCTTTCAATTTCTTGGCAAACATATTGAGCGGATTAACCCGGAGCACCATCTGCAAAAAACAGATGAGCTTTTTGCTGCATGGATGGAGAAAACCGTAACACCTGGCCCTTCGAAAGCCCTTGGGCAGCACATGGAGCATGAGCAGATAGAGGAAATATTCCCCGGTGACGGTCCTGCTTCTGTATTGCCCGGTTTTGGCATGGAGATACCTGAAGGTGACCATGCCGTTTTCGCATTGCAGAATATCCTGTTCCCGGATGACGCCCCGGTAGAGATATCTGCCAAGATAAATGATTGCCTTGTCGCCGTTGCCGACGTCTTTGCAGTCAACGACCCACTGTTTCGGGCAATCTTCTGGCACGCTCAGCCCGTGGTCAACAATGGCCTGGAGGATCTTTGCTCTGAAGACTTGCGCCAGAGCCTTGTGGCTGAAAAGATACCCGGAAGATTTGACCCGCCATAATGCTGTTTTTGTATTGATGCTTGCCCCCGGCATGACAACATGAATGTGGGGATGATAGTCGAGTGCTCTTGAATGGGTATGGAGTATGGTGGTAAAGCCGGCTGCTCCACCGAGTTTTTTGTCTTTTTGGGTAAATGTTTTCAGGAGATCCTGGACGCAGGCAAACATGAGGGAATAGATTGTTGCCTGATTTTTCCAGGCAAGATCCCTGAGCTGTTTGGGGAGGGTGAAGGTGATCAGATAGTATTGAGCCGGTAAGCGCTTGCTCAACTGATTCTCGATCCACTGCCGGTTTTCATGGTTCTGGCAATGGGGACAGTTCCTGTGACCACAGGAATGTGGAATATAGACCTGTTTTCCGCAGTTGTGATCCGTACATTTCGCCAGCATGTGCGGGCCATATTCTTGTCTGCATTGTGCCATGGTCTGCAGAGCCTTTGTATGGCTTGGCAGGACGGAATTCTCGTATCGGTCCAAAAAGCGGTCCCTGAATTCATTGATAATCGAGGAGAGCAGAATCATTTGACCCCTCCCCATGTTATATCAAAGGTGTTGGCCAGCGTATTGACGGCCTGGCTGGCATTGTTTCCGGTATTGGAAGTCAGATGGGTGTATCTGGTGGTGGTCAGGACACTGACATGGCCCAGGATCTGTTGTAATTCAATGAGATCAACGCCTGCTTCCAGCATATGCGTTGCATAGCTGTGCCGCAGGGAATGGCATGAAATTTTTTTTTATGCCGAGTTGTCTGACAACGGCTTTCATGGCGGTCTGGATGCCGCCTCTGTCCAGTGGCTGCTGAACCAGGTGGGCATTATTCAGACCTCTTTTCCGGCTTGGAAAAAGGAAATGGGGATGTTTGTGAACCTGCCAGAAATTTCTCAGCACGCGCAGAGTATTTTCAGGCAGCGGCACCAGCCGGTCTTTGTTGCCCTTGGCGTCGCGAATATGAACTCGCATATTGACGGAGTCGATATCACCGACAGTCAGCCTGATTCCTTCGCCAAGGCGCAGCCCCATGCTGTAGGTGGTAAAGAAAAAGACTTTGTAGCTCAACTTGTTGGTTTCGGCGAACAGCCGGTTGAGCTGCTCAATGGATAGAATATCCGGGATCCTGGATGTTCTTGGCGGTTTGATTAAGGGGATGTCTTCCCAGGTTTTGTTCAGTACCCTGGCGTAAAAGAACTTCAGACCATACAGATCGAGCTTGACCGTACTCCAGGAATGGCATTCCAGAAGCTCATTAAAATAGTCAAGCAACTGGTCGGATGTAAGATTGACGATCCTGCAATCGAAATAGTTTCCGATTCGCCTGATCGCCCTTGAGTACGCCTCAATGGTTTTTGGCCGTAATCCATTGAGTTTCAGGTATTTCTGGTGCTTCCGGTAATACTTGTTGAATTGCGAATTTTTTGGCATGGTGGTATCCATTGTAATCTCCTCCTTGTAATGATTGAAATGAAAGGCAAATGCGCCTTCCTTGATGATTTCTTTTTATTACAAAGTTGGAGGAGATTACAGCAGGTTAATCTGGGAGAAAAAAAATCGCTGGAATTGTCTGCCGCGTAGCGGCTTCGTCCAACAATCTAATTCCATTTCGGTTTAGGCTCATACGACGTTTCCGCGTGCTCATGCGTGGGCTGCAAAAAGGACATTGATCAATGACGGCAGCGATGCTTTTCCTCTCCGGCGTACGTTATGGACAAACTCAAAAAAACTCAGATAAAGTGGTAAGTTTTCTTGAGACACGCCGCGATGTGGTCGCAGCCAAGATCGTAGAAGCGACCAAAAGCCCTCAATTGTATTGACATGAACTTCACAGAAGCCATCGCCGTCTTCATCTCTGGCATATTCTCCCTTACCATGACAAACAGTCTTATGGGTATAGCCCCAGTCAGTGAGATGATTGTAAATGCTGTACTCATCTGTATTCACCAAGGTTCCTGGTGTTATAACAGACCGCAAAATCGGTTCGATGGTTTTTTGTTTAACGTCTGGAAGCATAAAAATGGCGACATCCCCGGAACGTTCAATGATTCCGAGGACAGGAGGCTTTTCTTTTTCAAGAGTTCCTCGGCCCGGAGCACCCTTGAGCGCTCTGCACCGTGGTGCTCGCCTTTTCTGACGAACTTTTTCCGGATGCCCTTTATGCCCTGCAATTACGTATACTTCGTCGCACTCTACTACCCCACTGACTTTACATCCCGGCTTCCTTGCGGCGATTTCGCTCCGAAGCAAAATAGTCATCCTATGGGCGACATCCGGATTAAGGTCCARCTCCGCGGCGATTTGCCTGTTGGATAGGTTTAGTCCCATGAGGTATAACATGACGATCCATACTCTGATGGGATGGTGTTTTCTTGCCAGAATGGTACCCGTAAAATCGTTGAAACGGCAACCGCAGTTATTGCATTTATAGTTCCGACAAAGCGGRGCATTACGTTTGTGACCGTTCTTTTTGACCCGGTTTGAGGTACATTTTGGACAACAAATACCACATGGCCACTTCTTTTCTCTGAAGAATTCGTAGCACTTAGCGGGGTCGATGAGTTCAAGGATTCCAATCTCCGGATTTGTAGACGATTTTGTGGTCATGGCTATCTGCATATTTAAGTGGACAGAAAGCCATCTTATTTATACCAAATCTGAAGAAATTCCCAGCGAAAATGACTTTTTCAATCAAATTATTTACAGCACGGGAAATCGTCGTATGAGCCTCGGTTTAAATATCATGCTTTGTCTCTAACGTATAAAGATTATTATGAAAATATCTACAAATTAATTCAAAAGAAGCGTATTGAAATGACCCTTCCTTTGGATTTACTTTTTGCTGGTGTGGCTACAGCCATTGCA
>ADZZ01000668.1 GCA_000179315.1 delta proteobacterium NaphS2 | reverse complement strand
TGCAATCTGAAGCCGATAAGTCATGCTCCGCTCCTGCCGGAAACGTAATCCTCAGCCAGGAGGTTGTATATGACCTCGTAAACGGAAAGCCCGTTCTTTTCGGCCAAAGCCAACTGCTCATCGAAGGTCTTCACCATGCCTTTAAACTTCAAGTCAATGAGTAATTGCTCAATTTTCTTTTTCATGACAGATCAAAAAAGTCACCCGCGGTATAATCGAGGATGATGTTTTCCAGACGGGACAGATCAAAAAGTCGATACTTAAGGGCCTGTCTTACGGCTTTGAGAAAAGGCTCACCGGGATAAGTCCGTTGCAGATGCAGCAGACGGCGTAACTTGACCACGCCACGACCATGGCTTCTTTTCTTCAGTTCGGCCACATACGCATCCAGAACGGCATCATTTCCCACCAACAGCTGTTCTTCTTTTGAAGGGACCCGGGCATCCTTTTTTCTTCGAATCGGAACATGATGTCCCGGCACAGTTGTTCGCGTATCACGTTTATCCAGAATACGGTCATGTTCCGCCACGTTCCGGCTTTTGTCATAAACGATGACCTTGCGCCAGTGTTTCTGAACTTCCAGGGATTTTCCAATCAGTGCTTCAGGGACGGAATAACGGTTGGTGTCCAAATGCACATATCCCTCGATATCGACGATCCGGTGTTTTGCCACATAGACCGGCGGCCGGTATGGGGGTAAATCAATGAGATGCGGTTTTTCAATGATATAGGCCTCATCCGGTATCATTCCCAAAGCCCGTTTGAACGTTTTGTCGCTGGTGTTCCGGCACCAGTCGATGGCCTGCCGGTTCAAATCATGCCAGCTGACAAAGGTTCTTCCAGGAAGAAAGTTATTTTCCACAAAATGAAAAGGCCTTTCCACGCGGGCACTTCGATTGGCATCGCCTACGGCATGGGCCACAAACCCGGT
>ADZZ01000669.1 GCA_000179315.1 delta proteobacterium NaphS2 | reverse complement strand
AAATACAATCTTCATTACATTCTGGGTGTGAAGAAGGGGGATCATCCTTTCCTGTTCAGAAAAGTGGAAGAGGCACAAGAAAATGGCGAAGCTGTTCAATTTGAATTGGTCGATAATGATAATCCGCAAAAAACGCATCGTTTCCTTTTCGTTAACCACCTCCCCCTGAATGAATCAAATCAGGATTTGCTGATCAATTTCCTGGAATACTGGGAAATCACGTCAGAAAAGACGCAACATTTCAGCTGGGTTACTGATTTTACCATAACAAAGGGAAACTCTTATGAACTTATGCGAGGCGGTCGTGCACGCTGGAAAATAGAAAATGAGACGTTCAATACCCTCAAGAATCAAGGCTATCATTTCGGTCATAACTATGGGCTCGGAAAGAAAAATCTGAGTGTAGTTTTTGTGATGCTCATGATGTTGGCCTTTTTGGTTGACCAAACACAGCAGCTCTGTTGTCCCCTGTTTCGAGCTACATGGCATAAGATGGGTAGCAAACGAGAACTTTGGGATCGTATGCGATCCTTGTTTAGAGATTTTGCGTTCAAATCGATGAGGATGCTTTACGAAGCCCTTTTTTACGGGATGAAATTCCAACCGCCGATAATTTTATATGATGACGATTGAATGCAAGATGCACTATACCAATGAAAAAAAGCGTCAATTCCAGAAAAATTGGTATTTGCCGGTAAGGGACATCTGTGCGGTAAATCATATGGGATTGGTTTTAGGTCTTTTTTTTGCCCCTTGTTTCATCAAAAATTGACCGGCCAAACGAGGAATTTCAGCTAATTCTCAGCAAGGCTCTTTGACAGCGGTATCTATTTTGTAGAAATGTTAAGAAATAGACTCAGTAGCGACGCGGTCGGGAATTGCTGCTATATTTACAGGAT
>ADZZ01000670.1 GCA_000179315.1 delta proteobacterium NaphS2 | reverse complement strand
CAGGTCCTTCAGTCAGCCCCTGGTGGTCATGGCCGCGATCCCTTTCGGCCTTGTGGGGGCCGTTGCGGGGCATCTTATCATGGGACATAACCTAAGTCTGTTGAGCCTCATGGGGATGGTAGGCCTCACCGGGGTTGTGGTCAACGATTCCCTGGTGTTGATCGATGCCGCCAATAGAATGAGGAGAGAAGGGGCCTCCGTCAAAGAAGCGGTCATCTGGGCGGGCGGGCTCCGGTTTAGAGCCATCATTCTCACCTCTTTGACCACATTTGCGGGGTTGACGCCCATTATCATGGAGAGAAGTCTTCAGGCCCAGTTTCTGATCCCCATGGCAGTGAGTCTCGGTTTCGGTGTTCTCTTCGCAACGGGCATTACCCTGCTCCTGATTCCCTGCGGCTATGTGATTCTGGACGATTTCCAGAGGTTGCTGGGGCTCCACCAGGAGCAGGAGACCGTTGAAAGACTCCCTGACAACGCATAGGCAGGCCGTTGTCAGGTCTTGCTAAATGAAAGCCCTTTATTTGGCCACGCCGACGACTTCGTAGGGATCGGTCCCTGCCGCTTTCATTCTCTTTAAGGCTTTCGCATCGATATCCACCGTCTCGAAAGTTTTGATAAATTTTTCCGGCTGATCCAGGTAAGGGATCAGCGCCCAACTGGACAGAACCCTGACGGTAAAAAAGGCCGGATTGGATTTCCCGCCCTTGGGGCTGAAATCATCGACTGTGACGCCGGCCAGGCGATAGACCTCGTTCCAGTCAAATTGCAGGACCACCGCTTTTCCCTTTTTTTCAGCTCCATTCCAGAGGACCATAATACCGGCAAACCTGCCGTCGGGGCCTTCAATGGAGCGGCCCTCGGCCATGTTTTTGACAAAGAGATTACCTTTGCCGGGCGTCAGATCCAGAACGGTGGAAACGGCGTCGTCTTTGCACCACGGCGGGCACGCAAACCAAATATAACGCAGCCCGGGTCCGGCGGGATAATGTTTCTCTATATATTTGGCAATGAGATAGCCCGAGGTGATGCCCGGACAGTAATGGTTATGATATTCGCAACATTTCAGGAAATCATAGGGGGTGCCTTTGGCATGGGATGTGAGGAGTGTTACTATGGTAAAAGTATCCCCCTTCAGTTGTTTTTGGATGGCTCCGAAATTTTTCGGGTCTGCCGCCGTATCATTTTTGATATTGAACTTGAAGATGCGTACGCCTTTACCATCATATTTGATCACAACGGTTTCTCCGTTGTCTTCACGGGAAAGGGCGATCAGTAAAGGGCTGTTTCTCGGTCGTTGAAAGAACAGGAGGTTGCCCTTGCCCATGGAGCATCCGGTGAGTGTCTGAATCGCATCCACCGATTCCGGATTCTTTTTCCCATCCGGAGACACATACGGTGCATTGGTGAGGGCCAACAGACGAGGATCGTTTCTTTCGATTTTGAGATCGCTAACGGCCTGCTCGATGTACGGTGTGATATCCACGGCGGCCAGGGTAATAGCGGAGTTTGTCAAGACCAGAAGAACTGCAAACAAGAGTGCCAAACGTTTCATCATCCTACTCCTTTACTATCAAGAATTTACATAAAAAAAGCCACGAGATCGCTCCTCCTCCTCCGGAGGAGTGGCCTTCGTGGCTGATTCAAAAACCTGATTTACAATGTATTCGGTTGCGCCAAGGCTTCTTGCCCTGACATTTATCATGCTTCTTATGACATTATGGGGACATTGTCAAGATAAGGAATTTTCTATTTCTTGCAGAAAAAATGGAGGTTGAAGGGATCATTCGGTATTTCTTCAACCGAAACCCCGGTAAAACCTGCCTGCTGGAGCATTTTAACGGCCTTTTCCCTTCCCCACATCATGCCGAGTCCCATGCCGCCGTCGGCAAGACCGACCGGCATGCAGTGCATGAGACTGACCGTATAGAGGAACATTCCCATGGGGTGCTCCATATTCTTTTCCAGGTCGCTGCTGGCGGCAATATCGACCATTGAAAAAGCGCCCCCGGCTTTCAATACGGTAAAAATGCCTTCGAGGGCTTCCGCGGGTTTTGTTTGGTCATGGATGGCATCAAAGGCGGTTACATAGTCAAAGGTGTCATGAAGTTTCCGGTCTTCCGTCAATAACGCCGCATCGCGCTTTTGAAAGGAGACGTTTTGGAAACCTTTTTCTTCCGCCACGGATCTGGCTTTTTCGATGACGCCGTCCGAAATATCAATTCCGATGAAGCGGCTTTTCGGAAAGGCCTCTGCCATGACCATCAGTGCGACACCTTCTCCGCAGCCCATGTCACACACGGAAATGCCCTGCTCCAATCTTTTCACCATTTCACCGTGTTCAACGGACGGCAGAAATTGACTGACAAGCACCTGAAGGTGTTTCGCGTCGGCCAGTTCCGTCATAAACCGATAAAACCCCGGGTATTGGTCATAATGAATGCCCTCGCCGGTCTTGAATCCGTTTGCAACCGCTTCAGATACGGTGGCGGTGAGCAACGGGATTTCCTGGGTATAGACCCCCATGTTATTGTTGCCGGCCCGCCGGGTGATGAAATCGGCGTGGGTTTTGGGAAGATGAAAGAGGTCCCCGTCTCCTTGATCTTTGACCAGACGGACGATACCCCCCGTGACCATCACCCCGAGCCATTCCAGCACATAACGTTCGTTGAGCCCGGCTTCTTGGGAAATGACGGCGGCCGGCTGCGGTGTTTTAAACGTGTCCATGACATCGAACAATCGCATTCTGTATCCAAGGCCCATGGCAAGATTCAAGGCACCGTAATTGAGAATATCCGTCAATTTTTCCGAAAAGTTTTCCTGATCATGTTTTGATTTTTCGTTCATGGTTCCTCCTTAGGGGCTTTCACTATACCTTTTTTTTTGGATTGCGTAAATTTCTAAAAATGGGGTTTCAAAAACCAACCGATATTTCATAGGCTCTGTGGAGGCAACGGGACGAACACTTCATGCCGCCAGCGTTACTGGACAGTCAATAAAGACCCTGGAAGAACCTGATGTTGTCATGGCCCTCTCCATCGAACTTGTGCCTCCCATCCTTTGGCAACGGATTGTCCATCCTGCGGCCTTTTAGAGGAAGCATTGCTGTAAAGTGATTGCTATCAATCTTTTATCGCTATAAAATTGCGTTGACATTATCGGGCAACCGTGGTCCTTTTGTCCGCGTCCTCATCCTTCATGAAAGGTTATCAAATTGAATATCTTTTTGGGATGGCAGATCAAATCGAAGCCTGCTACAGAAAGGCAAAAGGACATGTAGATTCCCTATTTTTATTTACCTAATACGTTAATAAAAAATTGACATTTTCTTCAAGGATGGATATCCTATTCAAAACAAAGAAACTGGAAAAGCAATGTAACAGCAAGACCCTGTTGGTTCGCGCTTATGGGTCACAACGTGCGAAATTGATACGGCGGAGGCTGGACGAACTTCGGGCTGCTGATTCCCTGACCACAATTCGATACCTCCCCCAGGCCCGCTGTCACGAACTCAAAGGAAACCATGCTGGAAGACTCTCTGTTGATTTGGATCACCCTTTTCGGCTCCTGTTCAGACCCGCGAACCAATCGATACCCAAAAAGGCTGATGGAGGATTGGATTGGGATGGTGTGTCTGCTGTTGAAATAATTGGAGTGGAGGATACCCATGGTTAGACCTGCTGAAAATCAGTATCTGCCGGATACTGTTTCGCCTCCGGGTGAAACTTTGCAGGAAACGATTGTTGCACTTGGGATGTCTCAAGCTGGTCTTGCGGAACGAACAGGACGTTCCAAGAAAACGATTAATGAGATTATCAAGGGTAAGGCTCCCATAACGCCAAAAATGTCTCTGGAACTGGAAAGGGTTCTGGGTGTGCCGGCATCATTCTGGAACAATCGGGAGCGTAATTACCGTGAAGCTCTTGCCCGGATTGAGGAAAAAAACACTTTGCAGGCGCAGGTTGAATGGCTCAAGTCCGTCCCTGTCAAAGACATGATTAGATGGGGTTGGATCAAACAATTTGAGGAGAAGGTACAACAGCTTCAAGAAGTCCTAACGTTCTTTGGTATTGCTTCACCGGATCAATGGCCGACCGTCATGGCAAGTTTGGGTCAAAAGGTGGCCTTCAGAAAGACGGAGGCATTTGAAGTCGATAATGGGGCTCTTATGGCTTGGTTGCGCAAAGGAGAAGTCGAAGCCAAAAAGATTGAGTGCAGCCCCTATAGTGAGAAAAAATTCCGTTCATGCCTGTACACAATTCGTGAATTAACCGTCGAACCTCCTGAGATCTTTCAGAAGCGTTTGACAGAGCTATGCGCTGGTTGTGGGGTCGTTGTCATTTTTGTCCCGGAACTGCCCCGGACCAGGGTTAGCGGTGCGACCCGTTGGGTGACAGCGAACAAGGCATTGATTCAACTTAGTCTAAGGTATAAATCCAACGATCATCTCTGGTTTTCTTTTTTCCACGAAGCCGGGCATATTATCAAACATGGGAAAAAGGCTATCTTTTTGGAAGGTACCGGGTTGGGGATGGACCAAGACAAAGAAGAAGAAGCAAATCGTTTTGCCTCGGATTTCTTGATCCCACGGCAGCAATATCTGCGTTTTGTGAGAGATCGTTCCTTATCAAAGTTCAATATCAATCGTTTTGCCTCAAAACTTGGTGTCGCCCCCGGAATCGTGGTCGGTCGTCTCCAGCACGACAAGCACTTGCCCGTAACACATTGTAACGATTTGAAGATAAAATTAAAATGGGCGTAGCCTGGCCTCGATCAAAACGTCATGAATAAAATATCCGACATCCCCATCCTTGACCGCCCCCGGGAGAAACTTCAGAAGAAGGGCGCCAAGGCTCTGCCCGATCACGAACTCCTGGCGATTCTGTTGGGAAGCGATTCCCGATCCCACGACGTCATGACCCTGGCAAAGCACATCCTGAATGTCACTCCCAGCAAGGGCGATCGGATTATTTTGGATGAACGGCAGTTCGATGCATCACCCCTCATTTCCTGTTTTTAACCACACCACATCATAAGGCGAGAGTTTCAAGGTCAGGGTGTTTCCTTGGGCGGCAAAGGATTGTTCGGAGAGAATGTCCAGCCACGATTTTGAATGCAATTCCAATTGGGAGAGATCCACTGTGATGTGTTGCTCCCGGGACGTGATATTGATGACGCAGAGTATCCGTTCCTTTTGGTCCACGCTGGTACGCAGCACGGCAAAGACCGCATCGGAGATGTTCAAAATGTGTTGGGCGGCGTTGGGATGGAATGCTTTTTCGAGGGTCCGTCTCCAGACCATGGTGCCGAACCCGTAGGCGATTTTGTGGGTGGAGGTATCGGGGTCGTCCAGGGTTTCATAAAGACTATCCCGGTCAAAGCTCCGGCGGCTGATGCTTCGGGTCTGCCCTTCATCCAGGACCGCATCCGCATCATTTTTTGAGCCGAAAAGCCCGTGGAGATAAATTCCCGGGATCCCCATCAAGACAAGGGCGATGGCCCGTGACGCAAGGAATCTTTTGATCTTGAAGTCCAGGGTTTCGTCGCAGTCTTCGCGATTCAGGGCACTGTACCAGGTGGTGTTGAGTTCGTACGGACTGGCGGTACCGTCTCCGTTATCTTTGAACGAAATGAATCCGCCGTGTTCCACCACCCGCAGGGCCATCATTTCAATTTCTTCATCAGTTAAAATGTTCTTGGCACCTAAAACTCCGATGCCGTCATGGGAATCCAGAATGTTGAAATAGGTTGCCGAGTTGGATACCCGATGGAGTCCCATGGCCCATTTTGTCAAAGCGGCTGACGATCCGGTTTGAAAGGTGTGCAGCACCAGAGGGGGTAGGGCGAAATTGTACACCATCTGCGCCTCGTCATGACCCTTACCGAAATACTGGATGTTATCTTCGTGGGGAACATTGGTTTCCGACACAAGGGCCACATGGGGTGCCACTGCGTCCAAAATATCCCTGAACAGTTTGATGACCGTGTGTGTCTGTTCAAGATGGGCGCAACTGGTTCCCAATTCATGCCAGAGGTAGGTGACGGCGTCAAGACGGATGAGATCGGCACCGCGTCGCACGTAGAGCAGCAGGATCTGCGCCATCTTGAGCAACACTTCCGGATTCTTGAAATTGAGATCGACTTGATCTCTGCTGAAGGTGGTCCATACTGAGCGCTTTCCGTTGAGGGTGCTGAAAGTGGAAAGGAGTTCCGAGGTGCGCGGGCGCAGGATCAGGCTCAGATATTCCTCGGGGATGGCGGTCTTGGTGGAGAAGACAATGAAAGCTTCCTGAAACCTGGGGTTTCCGTCAAGGAATTCCTGGAACCACCGGCTCTTGGAGGAGATGTGGTTGAAGACGCCGTCAAACATCAGTTTGACCGAAGATTTAAGTTCCAGAATATCCTCCCAGGTTCCCAACCTGGAATCCACTTCTTCAAAATCGGTGACCGAGAATCCCCGGTCCGATGAATAAGGGAAAAAGGGAAGAATGTGCAGGGTGTTGATGGCCTTTTTTAAATATTTTGTGAAATCTGCCAGGATTTGAAGGGGTTTCTCGTCTTTGGCCTGAATCAGGTCGCCATAGGTAATGAGAATCACATCCTTTTCCGTGAACCGCTCATGGGGATTAAAGGATTCTTCCATCTGAATCATGCGGGGGGTCTTGTAGGCGTAGTAGACCCGCATGATTCTCTCCAGTTCCCCATAGCAGGCGTTCGAGACGGACTCACCGTATAGAAATGCCAGTTTGTCCAGGATCTTCTGCTTGGATTCAGGGGGGATTTGAAAGATTTCACGGTCATAGTCGGGTTCCATAAAGTGAAACTCCGAATGGTTGCTTTTCTTCTCTTCCCGGGAAATCGGTTTCTTGTCGGTCATGTCCATCCCCCGAACATTAAGATTCAAAGCTCTTAACGGCGGAATCGACGTGGTCGAAACATTTGAACACCTTATCCAGGTGGGTGATTTGAAGGAGGTTGAGGATTTGAGGGGATGGTGCGGCCAAGCGAACGTCTCCGTGATTTGCGCGGGTGGCGGCGATGCGGGAAACCAGTGCGCCCAGACCGCTGGAATCCATGAATTCCGTTTTTCCCATATCTATGACCAGACGCGTTCTTCCCTGGTCCACCAGCCCGTTGATCAGTTTTCGAAAGTCCTCCGAAATGTTGGCCACCAGCCTTTCGGGCCCTCTATGACGACCACCTTTTCATCGGGTGTTTCGGATGTGACAAATGCCATGGGGAAAACCTCACTGAAAGGCTCGGGATGAAGTGGGGATTATCATGCTATGTTTCCAGGTCAGGTTTGGGGCGCGCAATCCGAGGTGTCGCCGCCCAGTTTCGCAAGGGCGTGATTGAGTGCCGGCAGAACCACCGAAAGATTTTCACCGACACCTTTGGGACTGCCCGGAAGGTTAATGATGAGAGAGGCTTTTCGAACGCCGACCATGGCTCTGGAAATCATGGCGTGGGGTGTTTTTTTGAGACTTTCGGCCCGCATGGCTTCCGCCATGCCGGGCACCTGAAAATCAATGACTGTTTCCATGGCCTGAGGGGTTACATCGTTGGGGCTCAAACCCGTGCCCCCGGTTGTAACGATAAGCGGCAGGCGCTCTTGGTCGACCCATGCAACCAACGTATCGGCTATTGCTCCAAGTTGATCCGGAACGATGTGTCTTTTGAGCACGTTGATGCCATGGTTTTCCAACATTTGCCGGATCCTGTCGCCACTTTCATCATCCCTGAGGCCCGCCGCCCCTTTGGTACTGATCGTGAGAACGCCTGCCCTTATCTTATTTTCCATTAACCGCGCCTGTTATTCCTCAACCTCTGATTCTGCGATAACCTTTTCAGCCAGTTGGGCCGGCAGTTCTTCGTAATGGGACTGTTCCATTAGAAACGTGCCACGGCCACCCGTCATGGAATTGAGATCCAACGCATATCTCAGGACTTCGGACATGGGAACCTGGGCCTTTATGATCTGGTATTTACCCTGCGAGTCCATTCCGAGAACACGGCCGCGGCGCCCGTTGAGATCGCCCATGACATCGCCCATCACTTCTTCGGGTACGGTAATTTCCAGTTTCATAATGGGTTCAAGCAAAATGGGATTGGCTTCCTGCATGGCTTTTTTGAGGCACATCCTAGCCGCAATTTTAAACGCCATTTCCGAAGAATCCACGTCATGGGCCTTTCCGTCATAAAAACGGACTTTCAGGTCCACCACCGGATAGCCGGCGACCGCACCGCTGTCCAGAGATTCCACCAGCCCTTTTTCAACGGCGGGTACAAAATTCCGGGGAACGTTCATGCCGGTCAAATCTTCCATGAACTCGAATCCGGAATCCAGCTTCAGCGGGGTGACGTCAAAGTGGACTTCGGCAAATTGTCCTCTTCCCCCGGATTGTTTTTTGTGTCGGTAAACAACGCCTTTGACCGGCTTTTTGATGGTTTCCCGGTAGGGCACTTTGACCGGATTCAGGTTTACTTCCACACCGAATTTTCGTTTCAGCTTTTCGCATGCGTTTTCCAGGTGGATCTGTCCCGTGCCTGAAAGGACGACCTCGCCTGTGGATTGATCCCGGGCCAGTTTGAGGGTCGGATCTTCTTCGAGAAGTTTGGCAAAAGAGGTGAATACCTTGTCCTCGCTCCCCTTGACCTTCGCTTCCACGGCATATGAAATCACCGAAGGCAATCCTTCGATGGGTTTGTAAATGATGGGATCCTTTTCGGAACAAAGGGTATCTCCGGTGACGGTTTCTTTAAGCTTGGCCATGGCGACAATATCGCCGGGCCCGGCCGCCTCAATGGGTTGCTGCTTCTTTCCTTCGAGAATCAGAAGTTGTCCGATTTTTTCCTTTGCGTCTTTGGTCGCGTTATAAACGGTGGAATCGGAAGAGAGAATGCCGGAGAATACCCGAGCCAGGGTCAGCTTGCCGGCAAAGGGGTCTGCAACGGTCTTGAAAACAAGCGCTGAAAAAGGCGCATCCACTGCGGCTGTTCGCTCCGTTTCTTCATCGGTGCTCGGCACGGTCCCTTTTCGGGGCGTTCTTTCCACAGGTGACGGTAACCCGTCCACCACCAGATCCATCAATTGCTGAACGCCCATATTGAGGACCGCGGAACCGCACAGAACGGGCGTAATCAGTCCCGCTTTAATGCCCTTAAGCAGGGTTGTTTCGATCTGTTTGTCGGAGAGTTCTTCGCCTTCAAGGTACTTTTCCATAAGGTCGTCGTCAACTTCAACCACATTTTCAATCATCATTTCACGCCATTCTTCGGCCGTGTCTTTAAGATCATCGGGGAGGTCTGTGGTTTCGAATTTGCCGCTGCCGTCGTTGCTGTAAACGTAGGCTTTCTGTCTGATCAGGTCCGCAACACCCGAAAAACGGTCTTCAGCCCCGATGGGGATGGTTACGGGTGTCGCTTTTAACTCGAAAGTCTGATTGATGCCGTCAAGGGTCTGAAAGAAATCGGCGCGTTCACGGTCCATTCTGTTGATAAAAATGATCTTGGGAAGCCCTTGCTCTTCGGCAAACGCCCAGACTTTCTCAGTGCCCACTTTAACGCCTGCGGTGGCATCAATGACAACCACCGCGCCGTCGGCTGCCTGCAGAGAAAATTTGGCATCGGAAAGGAAATTGTCGTCACCCGGGGTATCGATGATATTAATGGTATGTTTATTCCAGGCGCAGTGATGAAATGCTGTGTTCAGGGTCGATTTTCGCTTGATCTCTTCCGGTTCAAAATCAAAGTTCGAGGAGCCGTCATCCACTTTGCAAAGCCTCGTTGTGGCCTTGCCGTTAAACAGCATTGCCTCCGCCAGAGATGTTTTACCTGAGCCCCCATGCGCAATGAGAGCAGCATTTCTTAGTTGTTCGGCCTTTTTTTCCATTTAGACACCCTTTCCTGATCAATTTTATTGCATGTATGGTTTGAGTTTAATACGGTTGCAAATGAATAGCTGTTAACACATCACCTTCCTTTCGCCTTTGTCCACTCAACGTGCCGAAAATGGGGTGAATGATGTGACAATGCCCGCCATTTCAAATAAAAGTATGCGAAAATCACCAAAGTATAAAAATTACATCAACCGGTAAAACAAAGTCAAGACAGAATTCCTTCCCTCCTTTTTTTAATTGCCAATCCGGAAAAATGTGTTATGTTTAAAGATTGTGAAAATTGGGTTCAAACAAAACGAAACCTTTTGGGGAGGTTTGGTTTGCTGCTCGAAGAAGGGATCAAACGCTTTATCAGGTACCTTCACGATGAAAAAGGGTACTCAAAACATACGCAGCGAAATTACAGGGTGGACCTTGAGCAGTTTGCATCCTTTGTGGCTCGGGAAATGGCTTTACCCCTGAAAGAAACCGACCTTGATTTTTCCATAGAGGAGATTGAAAGCAAGACCATTCGTAAATTTGTGGGGAGCCTTTATGGGAAGCTGAAACGAACCACCATTGCCCGAAAGCTTTCGGCAGTGCGGTCTTTTTTCCTGTTTCTTGAGAAAGAGGAGCTTATCAAAACCAATCCGGCTGGAGAATTGCAGAGTCCCAAACTGGAAAAATACATCCCCAGCCATCTGCCGGTGGATGAGGTTTTCAGGTTGATGGACTTGCCGAATCGTGAGCGTTCTCTTGGATTGAGGGACCTCGCAATCCTGGAAGTGCTTTATTCCTGTGGTATCAGGGTTGCTGAACTGGCGGGAATGAATGTTTCCAGTATTGATCACGATCAGCGGCTTGTGAAGGTAACGGGGAAAGGGAACAAAGAACGTCTTGTTCCCATCGGCAGACAGGCATTGAAAGCCGTGAAAGCTTATCTGGCTGCCACAGATGAAGACAGAAGACGTGCGGCCTTGAGAGGTGAGGGCGAGCCGCTTATCATGAATTTTCGAGGCGGTCGTTTGACGACCCGAAGCATCGGCAGGATTGTTAAAAAATATGCGGGCGCAGGCGGGCTGACAGAAGATATCAGCCCCCACAGCATGCGGCACACATTTGCGACCCATATGCTGGACGGCGGCGCTGATTTGCGTTCCGTGCAGGAGCTTCTGGGACACAAAAGCCTTTCAACGACCCAGAAATATACCCATGTCAGCCTTGATCGGCTCATGGAAGTGTACGACAAGACCCATCCCCGTAGCGGCTGAGACGGGTTGAGAAGAGGCAAACCAAATTATAGGGAACAACAATGAACACGGATGGTCTGGATAAAATAAGGGCAACCACCGTTTTGGCCGTCAGGAAGAACGGCAGGTGCGTTATAGGTGGTGATGGACAGGTAACCCTGGGAGACACCATCATGAAGCACAACGCCACTAAAGTTCGTCGCATGTACCAGGATACGGTGCTGGCTGGGTTTGCCGGTGCCGCTGCGGATGCCTTCAACCTGTTTGAGCGCCTGGAGGGAAAACTGGAGAGTTACGGCGGAAACCTTGTGAAGGCTGCGGTGGAGCTGGCAAAGGATTGGCGGACCGATAAAATTCTTCGTAAACTGGAAGCGTTGCTCCTGGCGGCGGACGAACAACATATGCTGATCATTTCGGGAACCGGAGACGTCATTGAACCCGATATGAGCGTGGCGGCCATCGGTTCCGGCGGGCCCTATGCCCAGGCGGCTGCCCAGGCGTTGACATTGCATTCGGATCTGGAGGCAAAGGCCATTGTGGAAGCGTCCCTCAAGATTGCCGCTTCAATTTGTTTGTACACAAATGAACATATCACGGTTCTCGAGTTAAATGACGATGATAACTGAATAACGTAAAAATGCAGTTCCATCATAACAAAGAAGCGTTCATATCTGTTTGAATATGAGGAAACAATGGAAAAGGCTCAAGAAGAAGAGACGCCGCGTCAGAAGGTCCTGACGCCCAGAGAGATCGTTTGTGAGCTGGATAAGTATATTATCGGGCAGGATCAGGCCAAACGGTCCGTTGCCATTGCATTGAGAAATCGCTGGCGGCGACAACAGGTGGCAGCGGAATTGCGGGACGAAATCGCCCCCAAAAATATCATCATGATGGGACCCACCGGCGTGGGTAAAACCGAGATTGCCAGACGTCTGGCACGCCTTGCCAATTCACCTTTTTTAAAGGTGGAGGCCACGAAATTTACCGAAGTGGGGTATGTGGGGCGCGATGTTGAATCCATGGTGAGAGATCTCTCGGAGCTTGCCGTTAACATGGCCAAAAAAGAAGAACAGGAGATTGTGGAATCCAGAGCGGCGGAACTGGCCGAGGAACGGCTGCTGGATATCCTGTTGCCCAAAAAAACAGAAGAGACCCAGGAAGAGGAAGAGGGAGAAAGGGATCGCATTCTTGAAGTGGTCAAGTCCGAACGGGACGGTATGCCTTCCACACGCGAAAAGCTGCGCCGAATGCTCCGAAGCGGTAAATTGGACAAACGTTATGTGGATCTGGAGGTGAGCAGCAGCAATATCCCCATGGTGGAAATCTTTTCCAGTGCCGGAATGGAGGAGATGGAGTTTAACGTTAAGGAAATCTTCGGCAATATGTTTCCCCAGAAGAAAAAGAAACGGCGCGTCAAAATTCCGGAGGCCATGGAAATCCTGTTTCAGGAGGAATCCCAGCGCCTGATCGATATGGACAAGGTGGTGGAAAAAGCGATCCGTATAACGGAGCAAAACGGCATTATATTTCTGGACGAGCTGGATAAAGTGGCCGGAAACGATTCGTCTCACGGTCCGGACGTTTCCCGCGAAGGGGTTCAAAGAGACTTGCTCCCCATTGTGGAAGGCTCTACCGTGGCCACCAAATACGGCATGATCAAGACGGACCATATACTGTTTATTGCAGCAGGTGCTTTCAATGTCAGCAAACCGTCGGACCTGCTTCCCGAGCTTCAGGGGCGATTTCCCATCCGGGTGGAACTGGACTCTTTGACCACCGAAGATTTTGTGCGGATACTGCTGGAACCGAAAAATGCCCTGATTACACAGTACAAAGCCCTTATGGCAACGGAAGAGATTGAGTTGATTTTCGAGGACGAATCGGTTGAGGCCATTGCTGAAATGGCCAGCAAGGTGAATGACAGAATGGAAAATATCGGGGCTCGCAGACTCCATACCATTATGGAAAAACTGGTGGATGAAATTTCCTTTGATGCGCCGGATCTCGATGAGAAGTCCGTCACCATCGATCAGCCTTATGTGACGGAAAAACTGGAAGACATCCTTGAAGATGAAAATCTGAGTCGGTATATCCTATGATCAGCCATAAAGAGAGAGCCAACATCCTCATCGAAGTACTTCCCTATATTCGAAAATTCAACGGGGCCACCATCGTCATCAAGTACGGCGGTCATGCCATGGTGGATGAGCAGCTTAAACAGGAATTTGCCCTGGACGTGATTTTATTGAAATACGTGGGGATGAATCCGGTGGTGGTGCACGGGGGAGGTCCGCAGATTGGCAATTTCCTCAAAAGACTCTCCATTGAATCGGAGTTTGTTGACGGCATGCGGGTGACGGACCGACAGACCATGGATGTGGTGGAAATGGTGCTGGTGGGGAAAGTGAATAAGGAAATTGTCAGTCTTATCAACCGGAACGGGGGTGTTGCGGTGGGGCTTTCAGGCAAGGACGGCAATCTGATTCTGGCAAAAAAAATGAAATACCTGAAGCAGAGAGGCGAGGACCTGGCCCCTGAAATCATTGATATGGGCATGGTGGGCGAAATCACCTCCGTGGATACGGACATCCTGTTAACGCTGATGGGAAAGGCATTCATTCCCGTGATTGCCCCGGTGGGTTTCGGGGAGCATGGAGAAAGCTATAACATCAATGCAGACCTGGTTGCGGGCAAGGTTGCGTCGGCCCTGGGGGCCAGGAAGTTGGTTCTTTTAACGGACACGGAAGGCGTTTTGGATGAACAGGGCCGGTTGATTTCAACGTTGAAAATGAGTGAAGCAAAAGAAGGCATTAATAATGGCACCATCAAAGGCGGCATGATTCCCAAAGTGAACTGCTGCCTGGCGGGACTGCGTGACGGTGTCGGTAAAACCCATATCATCGATGGTCGCGAACCGCATGCTATTTTGCTCGAGATCCTGACGAAAATCGGTGTCGGCACCGAGATTGTTAAGTAGGATATTTTGAGACGTTTAAGGAAAGGGTTAGATCAATGGAAAAAAATCCTGAAACCACAACGACCCAGGTCCGGGCTGACCGGTATATGTTTCAGACCTATGGCCGGTTTCCCGTTACGCTGGTAAAAGGTGACGGGTGTCGGGTGTGGGATGATGAGGGAAAGGAATATCTTGATTTTGTGGCGGGAATCGCCGTTTGTTCCCTTGGACACGGTTCGCCCGTGGTTTGCCGGACGTTGAAAGAACAGTGTGAAAAACTGGTTCACGTCTCAAACCTGTATTATACGGAACCCCAGACGGATCTGGCCCAGATGCTTGTGGAACATTCCTTTGCAGACCGGGTGTTTTTCTGTAACAGCGGCGCTGAGGCCAATGAAGCCGCCATCAAGTTGGCGCGGAAGTATTCCTTAGAGAAATTCGGTCCTGACAGGCATGTGATTATCAGCATGAACAATTCCTTTCACGGACGAACCATGGCCACACTTTCCGCAACGGGACAGTCAAAGATTCAGGCGGGGTACGACCCGCTTTTGCAGGGATTTCGATTTGTCCCTTTTAATGACGTCGCTGCCCTGGATGAGGCGATGGATAAAGACGTCTGCGCGGTGATGCTGGAGCCCATACAGGGAGAAGGCGGCGTTGTTTGCCCGGCCCCTGATTATTTAAAGCAGGTCCGGACCCTTTGTAGCGAAAAAGGGGTCACGCTCATTTTTGATGAAGTGCAGGTGGGCATGGGGCGTACCGGAAAGTTGTTCGCCCATGAACACTTCGGCATTGCACCCGATATCATGACCCTTGCAAAAGCGCTTGGGAACGGCTTTCCCATCGGCGCCATGCTTTCCACCAATAAGATGGGTCAGGCCTTCGGGCCCGGAAGTCACGCAACGACCTTTGGGGGGACGCCGCTGGCGACCGCGGTTTCAAAGGCGGTGCTTCAAAGCCTTCTTCAGGACGGGTGGGTGACGAACGCGGAAAAAAATGGGAGAATATCTCAAGTCCGGACTGAACAGCCTTGCAGAAAAACACGAAACGATTAAAGAGGTAAGGGGGCTGGGCCTGATTATCGGCGTGGAACTGCATGTCCCCGGCGCACCGGTTGTGGAGGCCTGCCGAAAAAATGGGTTCCTTATCGTCTGTGCTCAGGAACGGGTTCTTCGACTGGTACCCCCATTGATCGTCGGAAAGGAAGAGATTGATCTTCTGCTGGAAGCGCTCGACAATATATTAGATGAGATGGAGACGAAACGTGGCTGAGAAAATTAAAAAAATTGTCCTGGCATATTCGGGTGGCCTTGATACATCCGTCATTTTGAAATGGTTGAAGGAAACCTATCAATGTCCCGTTGTGGCCTACGCTGCCGACCTTGGGCAGGGAGAGGAACTTGAGGGCATCAGGGAGAAAGCCTTCGCCACCGGGGCCGACGAAGTGGTGATTGACGATTTGACAGACGTTTTTGCCAAAGATTTTGTGTGGCCGGCCTTGCGAGCCAACGCCATTTATGAAACCACCTACTTGCTGGGGACATCCCTTGCAAGGCCTCTCATTTCTAAAAGGCAGGTGGAGGTTGCGCATGAAACGGGTGCCAATGCGGTCAGCCACGGAGCGACCGGAAAGGGTAACGACCAGGTGCGGTTTGAGCTGGCATATATGGCCCTGGACCCTTCTTTGCAGATTATCGCCCCTTGGCGTACATGGGATTTTAAAGGAAGGGAAGACTTGATGGCATATGCACGGTCAAAGGGCATCCCGGTTCCGGTAACCAAGGAAAAACCTTATTCCAGCGATCGCAATCTGCTCCACATCAGCTTTGAAGGCGGGATACTGGAAGACACCTGGGCTGAAGCGCCGGAAGACATGTTTGTGTTGTCCGTCTCCCCGGAGGCGGCCCCCGATGCGCCGACCTATGTGGAGATTC
>ADZZ01000671.1 GCA_000179315.1 delta proteobacterium NaphS2 | reverse complement strand
TAACTCGGGACTTTGGAATATATATGGAGACACACGGCAGCATTATGGCGTTGGCCACGCCGTGAGGGACGTGACAAACACCACCCAGAGCATGGGCCAGGGCGTGGACCATCCCCACCATGGAATTGCTGAAGGCGATGCCTGCATAGAGAGCCGCGTTGGCCATCCCCATGCGTGCTTCCATGTTTTTTCCGTCCTCCGTTGCGGGAACCAGATACCGTCGGATCAGATGAATGGCCGTTTTGGCGAAAATATCAGCGATGGGGTTTTTTTGAATACAGATGCAGGCTTCCACCGCGTGTGTCAGCGCATCCATGCCGGTGGCCGCCGTGATCACGGGAGGCATGGTCAAGGTCATGCGGGGATCGATAACGGCCAGGTTGGGATAGAGTTTGTCGGATACAAAACTCATTTTGGTTTCCGTGTCTTCATTGTAAATGACAGCGACTTTTGTCACTTCACTGCCCGTTCCCGCCGTGGTGGGGATGGCAATAAGGGGGTGCAGGTCGCTGTCGATTTTGTCTGCCCCCTGGAAATCGAGAATGCTGCCGGATGTTGCGGAAAGCACAATATTGGCCCCTTTGGCCGAGTCCAGGGCGCTTCCGCCACCCACGGCAATGAAGCAGTCACATCGTTTGGTCTTGAAAATTTTCGCTACGCGGTTGGCGATGCTGCCGCTTGAATCCCGGGGAACGTCGTCAAAGATATGTCCGATTTTCACATTGGAATCGGCGAAGGCCGATTTAACGATGTCAATGAGTCCGGCCTTGATCACCCCCTTGTCAGTGACAACCATGGCCCTTTTGCATCCCATAAGGTTCATCTCAAAGGGGATATTGCTGACTGCCAGCTGGCCGGAGAGGATTTTGACGGGGCAGTAGAACTGGTAGTAATTGGGTAGCATGCTATTTCCTCCTATTGTTTCTTGAGGGTGCACTTAAGCCGTTTTTGATCAATGCCGGTCCCATTTTCGCGTAGATG
>ADZZ01000672.1 GCA_000179315.1 delta proteobacterium NaphS2 | reverse complement strand
TGAACCCACGCAGCTGATCAGCGATTTGTGCGGGTGCTTCAAATCCGAGGTCCGCAGTATTTCACCGCCGTAGGGACCTGTGGCGCACAGGAGCCGTTCGTAATCCATGCTGGTCACCACGTTTTGAAACTCACCGTACCGGTATTCCGGTCTCACCTTGGGGTCGAAGGGCTCGATGCCGGAAGACAAAAGAATGGCCCCCACTTTTATTTCCACCTTCTCGGGCTTTTGATGCAGATCAATGGCATCGGCCTGACACACGCTTTCGCAAATAAGGCATTTCTTCTCTTTCAGGTAAATGCAGCTTTCGTCAATATAGGCCACCAGGGGTATGGCCTGGGAGAAGTACACATGGGTGGCTTTATTTTTGCTGATGCCCTGATTGAACGGGTCCGGGTATTCCACCGGGCAATACTCCACGCAGGTGGTGCACCCCGTACACTTCTCCTCGATGATGTATCTCGGTTTTTTGATGAGGGTGATCCGGAAGTCCCCTGCTTTCCCTTCCACGCGATCCACTTCGGTATAGGTCAAAATTTCTATGTTCGGATGCCGGCCGACCTCGACCAGTTTCGGTGAAAGTATTCACATGGAGCAGTCATTGGTGGGAAAGGTCTTGTCCAGCTGGGCCATGTGGCCCCCGATGCTGGGCGCTTTCTCCACCAGATAGACTTTAAAACCCGCTGTGGCAAGATCGAGGGAGGCCTGGATACCGCTGACACCGCCCCCCACAACCATTACGTCCCCGAAATCGCTCTTGGACATACTCCCGCAAAGCTGTTCAATCCGTTCTTTTTCCATTGTATCCTTACCGGAGTCCTATATCGCTGATTGTACGATCTCCGTGATATCTTTGATTTCGATCTTCTCGTCCGCACCCATGGTCACTCTGCTGTCCTCGAACATGGTAATTCGGAAAATGTTTTGACGGATTGGCCTTTTGCCCAGTCGCCGCGGTTTTTCCGTTCCTCACCCAGGGGGTTGCCTTCGCCGGTGAGGCTTCCCACCGCGGTTCGAACGGGCTTGACGGAAGCGGGAAAAACCCCGTATTCGGTGGCGACCCGTCTCAGGGCCACGCCCGATTCGATCTGTTGCACGTCCCTCGGGCACTGCCGGGGGCATCTCCCGCAGGTGGTGCAAAGCCACATCTCTTCGCTTTCAATCTCCGTGAAACCGAACGTCGCCTGCCGCACCAGCTTGCGCATGCTGAAAGATCTGACCCTGTTCCACGGGCAAACCGTATCGCATAATCCGCATTGGAAGCATCTTTTAAAGGCGTCGCCACCGCTTTCCTTGATGACGTCGATGATTTCTTTGTAGTCGGCAATATTTTCCACGGTCTTTTTAAAACCTAAAGTTTCACCGTTTTTGAACCTTTTCCAATTTTTCCAGCCAGTTCCGCGCATTTTTTTTATTATGCGCAGAGAATTTTGGCACGAAAAATGAAAATTTTTTCAATTTTTATGCCAATAAATTCAACTAGTTATTTAACTTTTTACCCTTGAAATTCGCTCCATCTCGTGATAGGATTCGATAACGTCGAGTAGACCGGTTTCTTCAGCAACCTTAACGCAATATGCCTCAGACTACGCCCTCGCCGCACGCGGCTACTACGTATCATAAGACCACATGAGATTGGTAGCAGTTGGCCCCGGCCCCTCCCAGAACCGTGCTTGCGCTATTTACGCACACGGCTCCTCATGAGTACGCTTCACGATTAAGCGAAAAGGTTTACCGTAATACGGGGTTGCGGCAGAGGAAACTTTTTAAGAAGTAGGTTAAACTTCTCCCAGTTCATACACCCTCGTTTACCTCGCCTGTTCAGCCATTTGAACAACAGACGATGAACCTCATAGGAAAACCGGTTGAGACCTTTTGAATTGTCCGTGACTCCGTAGTAGGCAAAGTGTCCCTGCAATTTCGAGCCTACCTTACCCATTAGCTCATCGGTCGGCAGGGTCCGGTTGGCTTTCAGCCAATCCCTAAACATCCGAATTTTGGCGGTAAACTTCTTGCGAGAAGTGATCCGTTTCATCCGGAATTTCCTGCCGTTCCTGGACCGGCTGCAGTAGTGC
>ADZZ01000673.1 GCA_000179315.1 delta proteobacterium NaphS2 | reverse complement strand
AGGGCGGAAATTCGATTGTATGACGCTCAGAATGATTGCTCATGCATTGGGAAAAGCGCTGGGCGGCGCCTCGCATTCATGGCCGGGCCAAAAGACAGGTTGAAGAAATGTTCCAGGAGGAAAAACCCTGCCTTCTGCCTTTGCCCTTGTCGCCGTTTGTGTATTTTCGACAGGAAATCCGGACGGTTTACGATGACGGCACCATCCAGTTGGACAATTGTTACTACGCCGCCAATCCGGCGCCCCTTTACAGTCAGGTGGTGGTAAGGGTCTATGACAAAGAGATCGAAATCCTGGACCCGCAACGGATGGAAGTGATTCGCCGCCATCCAAAGGGTCGTATGCCGGGGTCCCTTTTGATGGAACCGCGGGACCGAATTTTTAATCCCTCCCGGCAAACGGACAGGTTGCTGGCACGGGCCGAAGCCATTGGACCCCATACATTCTCATTGTGTGAAACGTGGTTTACCGAAGAAGGCCGAAGCGGCCAGCGCCGGATGTATGGCCTGATCAATCTGGTCCGGCACTACCCGGCAAGGTATGTGGAAAAAGCCGCCGAACTGGCAAAGGCAAACGGATTGAAAAGCTCCAAGGCATTGCGGCGTATGGTGGAGCGCATGGCGGAGGATGAAAAGACAGAACCACTCACCCAGGACCATCCCCTGATTCGGCCGGGAGAAGACTATGCGGTTTTCTGGAATCAACATGCTGCTGGAGGATCATCCCGACCGATTGTTACCGAATCTCGGGTAAAACTGTCTCAGGTTTGGGAACAGGCCAGCTGGCTGGAGGTGATAAGGGTTTTTGACCTTGAGGTGGATCCTAAAAGGAGCCGCCGGGACGATGAAATATGGATCAAATCGCCCTTTACCCATGAAGAGAAGGCCTCAATGCATGTCAGTTTGTCGGAGAACATTTTCAAGGACTTCAGTAGCGGCAAAGGGGGTGGCATCATGCAGTTCTGCCGGGAGATGCTGCTCCAAAAAGGCCGGGAAATGACCATGTCCGAGGTGGCCCGGTGGATGGTTAAAGAAGGGATTGCGACGGCAAATCATCCGAAAAGTTTGGTCAAACAGAAAGAGAAAGCCGCAAACACAGGTACAAATCCAGCCATTAAAATCGATTTGCGTCGTTATTTGCGAACCGATCATCCTGAGTTATGCAGGCGGGGCATATCGGCCACCACCTGTCGATACCTGGGGTGTGGGTTTCTCCCCCGGCGGTCATGGGCGAAGACAGGTTCACCGCTTAACTCGCGGCTGGTGTTTCAGGTCCGTGGTGTAAGAGAAAATGGCCAGGGTCTTCAACCGGTGATTCTCACCCATACGGGACGAGCACTGAGTATGAACAAGAAG
>ADZZ01000674.1 GCA_000179315.1 delta proteobacterium NaphS2 | reverse complement strand
TCGTTGACTGCAAAGACGTCGGCAACGGCGACAAGGCAATCATTTATCTTGGCAGATATCTCTACCGGGGCGTCATCCGGGAACAGGATATTCTGCAATGCGAAAACGGCATGGTCACCTTCAGGTATCTCCATGCCAAAACCGGGCAATACAGAAGCAGGACCGTCACCGGGGAATATTTCCTCTATCTGCTCATGCTCCATGTGCTGCCCAAGGGCTTTCGAAGGGCCAGGTGTTACGGTTTTCTCCATCCATGCAGCAAAAAGCTCATCTGTTTTTTGCAGATGGTGCTCCGGGTTAATCCGCTCAATATGTTTGCCAAGAAATTGAAAGAACGGCCAACAATTACCTGCCCGGTATGCGGAGCGGCCATGAAAATTGTCCTGACAAAAATAGCAAAACCGCCGGCGAAGCAGGTCCACCTGCCTTACATGAGCGAACACGGAGAAATCGTTATGTAACCCAGAGCCAACATCACCGGTTTATGAAAAAGCCCGGTTTCCCCGGTAATGGACACCTATGCGCAAAAAAACTGCATATTCCGCTTCTGAAAGCCTTGTTCTTCAGGCAAATCTATTTCAAAGAGCATATGGGCAGAAGCAGAAAATCCCTGTCTCACTTCTGTCCTGATCAAGCTGCCTCTTTCAAAAAAGCTGTTTTCTATATATAGTAACCGGGCTTGTCCAACAAACGGTTCAGATTGTGGTTCGCTCCGCTCTCACAATCTAACCTTATTCGTTGGACGAAGCCGCTACGCGGCAGACAATTCCAGCGATTTTTTTCTCCCAGATTAACCTGCTGTAATCTCCTCCAACTTTGTAATAAAAAGAAATCATCAAGGAAGGCGCATTTGCCTTTCATTTCAATCATTACAAGGAGGAGATTACAATGGATACCACCATGCCAAAAAATTCGCAATTCAACAAGTATTACCGGAAGCACCAGAAATACCTGAAACTCAATGGATTACGGCCAAAAACCATGAGGCGTACTC
>ADZZ01000675.1 GCA_000179315.1 delta proteobacterium NaphS2 | reverse complement strand
TTGCTGGATCAACTCTATGCCTCTCTCGCCGATCGATCCACCCCCAAACTACTCAATGCCCTGTGCCGATATGATCTGCTGTTGCTCGATGAACTGGGATACCTGACCCTGAAAAAGGAGCAAATGAACGCCTTTTTCAAACTCATGAAAGAGCGATATGAAGCCGGGCGGCCCACCATTATTACGACCAATCTCCAGCCTGAACAATGGTATTCCCTCCTTGAACCAAAGGACATGGTCGATGCTCTGCTGGATCGCCTCAACCATCGGTGCATCAATGTTCATATCGATGGGCCTTCTCTCAGAAAAACAGATGCCGGCTAATCCATTTTTCTAAGCCGATCTAAACCCTCTCAAACCTCATGATGCCACATGGCTTTCAATTATCTGTAAACCTATAAGAAAAAAACCCTTTTCAAGACCTCTTCTCAAAAAACACCGCCTCTCACATTCCAGTTTATTCTGCAGAAGCAACAGAACAACGCGCAATCACCGGTTCCGTTACGATTAGCAGAACTGGTTCTGTTTTCGTTAGCGGCCAAGCGTTGCGTATACCCACGCCAAAACAGCACTCCATGCCCAAGGAAATACATTTGCAATTGAGTACCATTTAGTACCCCAATCCCTGTGATGACGAGGGATTATTTTCTTGGGATGCTCTTCAGTCCAAATTTCAACAAGGTTAAATACAACCTCACCTGCATGCTGAAAAACACGCAGCAGCAGGGCAAGGTGCAATCCTACCACTTTTCTCTTTCCTTTCGCTTCCCCTAATCGAGAGATCATATTTCTTACTGAAAAGCTATTTACAAACAATAAAGCATAGGGAACTACCGTTATTATTATTAAGAATAGCTTTACCATCTTAAGGCTAATTTCATCACCTGTGAGCGATCCTGCTATAAACGGAAATGCCTTTCGCATCGCTGAACCCAAGATTGCCGTCGTAAGTCCAAAAACAAAAGCCACAGCCAAATATTCAAGGAATTTTTTAGCGCCAACGCTAGAGAATACGATCAGCCACACAATGCAAGCGTAAAGCACCCACGACACAATGCATGATATTTCGCCAGCCTTTTCTAAATATAAAGGAACAATGACCTTCATACTAAGAATCAGGTCTCGTAGCGGGAAACCTGATAGCACTGGAATTCCGATTATTAATAAGAGCACCAATCTTATCCACCATCTATCTATGGCAGTAATGTTGAGCCATTTCATAATCATTTCTCCACCATGGCTAAGTTAATAATACCTTTCTCACATTTCGTTAATTCAATTTGCGAATTAATCAAACCATCCCAGCAACTTGGGTGATGAGAGATGATCGCTACCGCAATTCCATGATCATGTGCTTGCTTACATATTTCCCATACTAAACATTGTGCAGAAGTTTTAGATAACCCCCAGCCTGGCTCATCCAAAATGAGCAGAGGCGGTAACGAAGCGATACGCTCAGCTACCAAACATATTTTGGCTTGCAACAATGTGCTTCTTTGGCCAGCCTCTCCTAATGCCGTAAGACTCTCGAAACGCATTTCATTAAGGAGTTTTTTTAGAGATTTCTCTATATTTGAATATATACTCCTTGCTGCATTCGCTTTTGTGCCATCGAATCTGAATGCCCAATCAAGATGATTGTCAACCGACATTCCAAAAAGTTGATGTATAGAATCCTGAAGTATTAGTCTGGCATTGCCCTTACCGTTTTCAGATAAAGAAAATATAGAACCTTCAACCGGCGTGATTATACCAGCCATAACCTTTGCCAAGATACTCTTTCCGATCCCGTTATCACCCGTAACAAGGGTAGGTGACATCAAGTCAAACTCAACAACTTCACTTAAAAAGTGAAGGCTAAACTCGGGATGATGAGAAGGGAACTGAATTTCTGGAAACACCACCTTAGGATTATTTGCGAGCAATTTCCATCTGAGACGCTTTGGATCTGTTTGCTGACCACAAACGATAGCCGTGCAATCTTCGTGATTTGGAAATTCCTCCCCTTCGAGAAGAGCTACATCAATTGCCCTACTATTGTTTGTGTAATCAGCTAGAAGGGCATCCCAATACTTATATCTAAGTTTATTTAGCCAATACACGGGGCTACATGCAACCAGTCCATTTACCATTGGCAACATAGCTTTGGCTTTTGCATAGTTCAGCAAAAGTAACTCTCCCCCGGATAGAGAAACTATTGACTGGCTAGCCTTGTCATCGTCGAGGCCAAACTCCGCCAACAAATCTACAGCCTCACAATCCACATTATGGGTATCCATGTACATTGCCAGCACCGTGCCTAGAACATCTGCGGGAGTCGGAAATGACATGCCTTGTGAGGGATTAGAAAGAATGTACGACACAGGGAGCGGAGCGTCTTCAGATCCGTAATCACGAAACCATATACCTAATTGACCCAAAAATGCTAATCTACCTTTAGTCATAGGTAGTAGACTAACTTTCGTCATTTTGGCAAAATGGTCCAATTGTTCCTCGTATGAGTCAAAGAAATTAATGGATAAAAAACTTTCCATGCCATCTCCTTACCTGTGGTTCTTTCAATGCTAACGGGGAGCTGAGGGGCCAGGCTTTTAAACCCCAACACTCCCGATAAGAAGATAAATTTCCCTGAACCAGGCACTCCCGAAAGGCCGCGCAGTAAGCCTGGTCCCTCTCCAGCGTTTTGTTAGCGACTTTCTAATAAGCCATCAATGCTAGTTTCAAAATCATCAATTATTTTTTTATAACATCATCACGATAGTCAGAATAAAGATCAATCCGTTTGAAAAAACTTACAATGGTTTTTGTTAATTTATTATTAATATCGAGCACCCTTGAAACATATTTCCAAAGATATTTAGAAGCATAAAACAATCCTAACGTAGCGAACAAATCTTTTGTTATTATATTGGACATTAAAACTGCAATGGCTGTAGCCACACCAGCAAAAAGTAAATCCAAAGGAAGGGTCATTTCAATACGCTTCTTTTGAATTAATTTGTAGATATTTTCATAATAATCTTTATACGTTAGAGACAAAGCATGATATTTAAACCGAGGCTCATACGACGATTTCCCGTGCTGTAAATAATTTGATTGAAAAAGTCATTTTCGCTGGGAATTTCTTCAGATTTGGTATAAATAAGATGGCTTTCTGTCCACTTAAATATGCAGATAGCCATGACCACAAAATCGTCTACAAATCCGGAGATTGGAATCCTTGAACTCATCGACCCCGCTAAGTGCTACGAATTCTTCAGAGAAAAGAAGTGGCCATGTGGTATTTGTTGTCCAAAATGTACCTCAAACCGGGTCAAAAAGAACGGTCACAAACGTAATGCCCCGCTTTGTCGGAACTATAAATGCAATAACTGCGGTTGCCGTTTCAACGATTTTACGGGTACCATTCTGGCAAGAAAACACCATCCCATCAGAGTATGGATCGTCATGTTATACCTCATGGGACTAAACCTATCCAACAGGCAAATCGCCGCGGAGTTGGACCTTAATCCGGATGTCGCCCATAGGATGACTATTTTGCTTCGGAGCGAAATCGCCGCAAGGAAGCCGGGATGTAAAGTCAGTGGGGTAGTAGAGTGCGACGAAGTATACGTAATTGCAGGGCATAAAGGGCATCCGGAAAAAGTTCGTCAGAAAAGGCGAGCACCACGGTGCAGAGCGCTCAAGGGTGCTCCGGGCCGAGGAACTCTTGAAAAAGAAAAGCCTC
>ADZZ01000676.1 GCA_000179315.1 delta proteobacterium NaphS2 | reverse complement strand
TTCCCCGGACAATATAAAGCATACCCATCATAGGTCTGCTTTTGATCCTTTTCAAGATCAAAGGCGTCATGCCCTTAAGGCTTCTAAAAAAAAATCCAGTGTAAAAGTTGTGGATTCATTTTCCATGTGTGCCGGAGCTGTTTCAGAGGCCAGGCGTACTGTAGCGATCAATGTCGTGAACAAGCCCGCACGGAACAGCGACGACAAGCACAACGCCGTTACCGGCAAACAGAAAAAGGCCGCAAAGCYCATCGGAGGGCGGAACGTCGGCGAAGAATAAAAAAAAGTAAAAAAACCGTGGATGATCAGGGTTCAACACCCCCGTCATCCGGTGATAAGGTGCCCTCCAGGTGGTCCGGCGTGGGTCCGAGATGCCGTTTTTGCGGCTCATGGGGTGTTATTGTGAAAGATTTTCCCCGCCGAGGCTACGGCAATCATCCACAAACTGTTCCGGAGGTGTTCACATGATGGTTAAAAAGCCTCTTTTTCCAAAACGAATACGCAAAATCGCCGGCGGTTTTGCCTTTATTGAACATCGCTTTTTGCGAAAGGGTTTTTGGGAGAGCCTGAGTCATATTGAACTGCTGCTCTACATTTTTCTGGTGGTGGTATCTGACAAAAACGGGCTGTCTTATTACGGCTACGACAAAATCTGCCGGATTCTAAGGGTGGATGCAGATCAATATATCAATGCCCGTAATCGCTTGCTGGACAAGGACCTGATTGGATTTGACGGCCGTGTGTTTCAGGTGCTTTCCCTTCCGGATCGTCCAGTGATCGTGAAACCTGTGAAGGAAGTCCGGAACGGGGGATGGTTCAGTCTTGGAGAAACCGTACAGGAAATCATTCGGGAGAAAGGACGTGGGATCAACCCGAACAGTTGATATTCATCTGCTGGAATTGCGCTACGCTCATGCCGGATCAGAACCACCA
>ADZZ01000677.1 GCA_000179315.1 delta proteobacterium NaphS2 | reverse complement strand
ACCCTCGGCTCCATGGTATGATCGCCACCCTGGAGACCCGAATCGTCCAGGCCAATCAGGGCGCTTCTTTTACTGAGGTCTTTGCCTGTCTGATCCAGGACGAACTGGATTACCGAAAAAGTCGCCTTACACAAACGCGCCTCAAGGCATCCGGTCTCACGGAGCAACCCACCCTGACCGAGTTTGATTGGGGCTTCAATCCGAAACTGCCCAAGATGGACATCTATGAACTGGTGAGCGGAAAATTTATCCGGGAGGGACACGATGCGCTTTTAATCGGATCCCCAGGGACAGGGAAAAGTATGATCGCCAAAACGGTTGCTAACGCCGCCATCCTTGCGGGATACAAAGTGGTGTACCGGGAAGCCCACACCTTTTTCGAGGATCTTTTTGAAGCCACTCAACTTAAACGGAGGAAAAAGATCAGCAAACTTTTTTCCGAAACCGATCTGCTGATCATCGATGACTTGTTTTTGCGCAAGAAAATGCCGGAACAAGCCGCTGATGATTTGCTGGAAATCATTCTGAATCGGTATTCCGCAAAAAAAAGTACGCTCCTTACATCAAATCGACTCGTTGAAGACTGGGGTAAGCTTCTCAGGGACAATACAGCATCTTCGGCCATACTCGACCGCCTGCTTCATCACGGGCATCTCCTGAAGTTCGAGGGAAAAAGCTACCGCCTCAAAGAAGCAGCATCGAGGATATCGCAAAGTAAACAAAAAAAGCAGGATGAAAAAGGAAAGAATATGGACCTTTCTAAAGAAGATTTGTAAACTGAAACCGTCCTGTCGCCGGGGGATTTTGACCCGGCCACAAGTGGGGGATTTTCAGGTGGCCATCCAGGGTTATGAGACCCTCGTTTCGGTTTTGTCGTGTATCCTGTGTCTTGTTATTTATCCCCATGAGGGGTTATGAGAGTTCATATTTCCCGGTTTCAGGATTAAGCTCCCTCGT
>ADZZ01000678.1 GCA_000179315.1 delta proteobacterium NaphS2 | reverse complement strand
TATTTCAGCAGGCTCAACAGATCAACCGTCGTTTCACAAAACTTTTGTCGCGTCCTATCCGGGCTGCGATATGGGAGAGGCTGCACCCGAACCGCCGATGTAATTCCTGAAGCAAAACCGACTGCTCAATGGCTTCCCATTGCCGTTCATTGGTTTTGGCCAAAAGCGAAAACATGGCATTTTGTTCGTTTTCTTCTGATAAATGGACACATATTTGGTCCTTTCCGCAGGCACGAAGCGCTCGAACACGCAAGTACCCATCAACCAGAATCAGTTTGTCTTTCTCTGTAACAACCAGGGCCGGAACGATTTGCCCGTAAGTTTCGATGGAATCCCGCAATTGCTTTAAAGCCTGGTGGTTCATGATCCGGCAATGAGCGTAGCGCAATTCCAGCAGATGAATATCAACTGTTCGGGTTGATCCCACGTCCTTTCTCCCGAATGATTTCCTGTACGGTTTCTCCAAGACTGAACCATCCCCCGTTCCGGACTTCCTTCACAGGTTTCACGATCACTGGACGATCCGGAAGGGAAAGCACCTGAAACACACGGCCGTCAAATCCAATCAGGTCCTTGTCCAGCAAGCGATTACGGGCATTGATATATTGATCTGCATCCACCCTTAGAATCCGGCAGATTTTGTCGTAGCCGTAATAAGACAGCCCGTTTTTGTCAGATACCACCACCAGAAAAATGTAGAGCAGCAGTTCAATATGACTCAGGCTCTCCCAAAAACCCTTTCGCAAAAAGCGATGTTCAATAAAGGCAAAACCGCCGGCGATTTTGCGTATTCGTTTTGGAAAAAGAGGCTTTTTAACCATCATGTGAACACCTCCGGAACAGTTTGTGGATGATTGCCGTAGCCTCGGCGGGGAAAATCTTTCACAATAACACCCCATGAGCCGCAAAAACGGCATCTCGGACCCACGCCGGACCACCTGGAGGGCACCTTATCACCGGATGACGGGGGTGTTGAACCCTGATCATCCACGGTTTTTTTACTTTTTTTTATTCTTCGCCGACGTTCCGCCCTCCGATGAGCTTTGCGGCCTTTTTCTGTTTGCCGGTAACGGCGTTGTGCTTGTCGTCGCTGTTCCGTGCGGGCTTGTTCACGACATTGATCGCTACAGTACGCCTGGCCTCTGAAACAGCTCCGGCACACATGGAAAATGAATCCACAACTTTTACACTGGATTTTTTTTTAGAAGCCTTAAGGGCATGACGCCTTTGATCTTGAAAAGGATCAAAAGCAGACCTATGATGGGTATGCTTTATATTGTCCGGGGAAGACGGTCTGCTTCTGTTTTTCCCAAAAAAAGAGGCCCGAAGCGGCAACTTCGGGCCTTACCTTTTTTAATAAATCAGACCCCCCATCGCTCAGTGGGTCTATATTAACTCCCCAAAATCATACCCGAAAATGGAACCAAATGCAGATTTTCCACATAACTCCACGAAAGTAAACTGAATCTCTCTTCCGCTGTCTTTTTTTCGTTCAATATTTTCGCGTGTCTTGATCCCGTTCAAAACTGTCTCCCACAACAGAAACCCATCCGTGAACCAGTTTCGCTCAAGGGATCTAAGTCTCGGCAGACCACACAACTCCAATTGAGGTTTAAGTTCAAAGCCCCAATGGTTCAGTTTTCATTAGCAAGGCTGGTTCGGTTAAGATTAGCGTTGAAGCTGGTATCTTAAACTTTGTGCAATTGTTTGATTTGGATCTTCTGGTAATTTTATTTTACTATGAGCTAAAATTCTTTGTTGGATTCTTTCAACATTATCTTGTGCGTGTTGTAGGTGTTTCCGTAAAATTTGATGGAGTTCGATTCTTGGAGCTAGTAAAATTTCTGCTTTCTGTTTTTCAGCATAAGATGGACTATAAATTTTAAAATCTCCATTTTTAACTTTATGAATTGCATTTATGGTTTTCTGTACATATGGATCACAGTCAGCATAAAGTTTGTCAATTGCATATTTTTCGTATTCTGAAATATTATCATTTGCCATTTTAGTTTTACCTCTGTTTATAAATAAATATGGATTTATGGTTTTATGTACGCACTGGCCTTAAGGCCAGTGATAACACCTGCTAAAGCAGGTGTATTATTTTTCTTTTGAAGTTTAAAAATCATATAAAAGAAATTCTATACTAAAGTTTCACCGTTTTTGAACCTTTTCCAATTTTTCCAGCCAGTTCCGCGCATTTTTTTTATTATGTGCAGAGAATTTTGGCACGAAAAATGAAAATTTTTTCAATTTTTATGCCAATAAATTCAACTAGTTATTTAACTTTTTACCCTTGAAATTCGCTCCATCTCGTGATAGGATTCGATAACAACTTATTGATATTCCATCGGAAAGGAGCTTGGCAACATGTTTATTCTAAACGATATCTTAAAGCCTCTACAAAATGCTTTTTCTTCCACCAATCTCGGCAGGGAACGAGCACACTGGTTCTCTTATGCCATCCTGGCTTTCATCATCCCTTTCACTTCATCTATCTCTTCAAACGTGTTGCGTTGCCTCAATACCTTGTTTGGGCTCAACATTAACAAACGTCGATTCTACACCTTTATGGCTTCCAACAAAATACCATGGCATAACCTATGGGCCGCCTTATGGCACCTCATTCCTGACCCCTTGTCCGATGGGCGACTTATGATCGCATTAGATGATTTCATCAATCCAAAGACAGGTCGCAACATCTTCGGATGTTCTCATATCTTCGATCATGCCGCAAAGGACAATCAATCCAAATATCCATGGGCACAGAATGTGGTTCTTATTGGTCTGTTAAAGGTCATCAAAGGACGATGGGCTTGTCTCCCCCTTTCACAGCGATTTTATTTGCCCCAAAAGGCCATAAATGCCAAATCGGACAATATGAGGGTTGCCGGAAAGGTCGTTTCTTTCCAAACCAAACTCCAACAAGCTGTCGAGATGGTAATTCAGGTAGCTCAACACTTTGCCGGCGTTGACATAATAATCGTTTGTGACAGCTGGTTCGGAAATAACGGCCTGTTCAAACCCCTCCGCACTAAACTCGGAAATTTTGTTCATTTGCTTTCAAGATTACGTTCCAATACCGTACTGTACTCCATCCCCAAGATCGGTTCTTCCAAAAAGCCGGGAAGACCCAAAAAATATGGCAGCAGGTTGGGTTCGTGCGCTGAAATGGCGGCGGCATTCATGGCGTACGCTTCAACCTATCACGTCTTCCTGTACGGAAAATACCGTGAAGTCAACGCATACTCCCAAATCGTTATGCTCAAAACACTCAAGTGCCCTGTCCGGGTTGTCTGGGTCTTTCGAAAAACACAGTGGATCGCAATCTTCTCCACGGACTTGAAGCTGTCGGTTGAGCAAATTATCGAGTATTATGGGGCCAGGTGGAAAATCGAGTCGGGTTTCAAGGAGATCAAGCAAGACATTGGAAGCAGCAAAAGCCAAACCCGCAATGCACAGGCAGTGATCAATCACATCAATTTTTCCATAATGGCCGCAACAATCATTTGGATCTATGGTTCACGGCTCGAAAACATTCCCGAACGCAGGCACAAGGTCAAGGGTCGCAACAGTTTCGCCTTTTCCGACCTGAGACATATCATCGCTAAGTCCGCATTGAGCGATGATTTTCATGCCGTTTGCAACCAAGACAACAAACTGCCCCGAAAATCTTTCCTGGAGGCGTTGCTGCGCATGGTCGGCTGATCAAGCCGGGGGCATTTTCTGTGAAACTTCAGATTCTATATAAAAAAATTAAAATTAAAAAACAATAACTATGGTATATATAGTATAAAGTTTCAATAAAATATTTACAAACAGTTTCGCTTTGGTTACCATAAAGCTTTCCCCAAAAAATGGAGGAAGGGTGGCCATGCCAAGAAAGACAAAGCTCGCGAAACTCTCTCTGGAGGCTGAACAACGTGAAAAACTTAAGGCAATCAGCAGATCCAGATCAGCGCCTTTGAGGGAAGTGCAACGGTCGACGATCCTGTTGCTTTATGCCGATGGAAATCCGATAACCCGTATCCAGCAATTGACGAAAGTGAGCAGACCAACAATTTATAAATGCATCGAAAAAGCCTTGGCGGCCGGAGTTGAGATCGGTCTCAAGGATTATTATCACAGACCATTTGATCCGATCATTGATGAAGCTGCCAAGGCCTGGGTAGTCAACTTGGCTTGCACGAAGCCTAAAGAGCACGATCTGGCGGCTGAACTTTGGACATATAAGGAGCTTGCCAGATATACGCGAGAACATGCCCCCGCAGCAGGCCATTTTTGCCTTGCAAATGCAGCGAAAGCGACGATCTGGCGCATACTCTCAGAGAATGACATTCGGCCACACAAAGTTAAATACTACCTGGAGAAGAGAGATCCTGAATTTGAACAAAAAATGCAGGAAGTTCTCATGGTTTACCAGGAAGTTAACCTTCAGAATGATCAGGCCATGTCCAGTGTTGAAAAAACTCCTCCCAAAGTTATAACCGTTTCAATAGACGAGAAGCCTGGTGTCCAAGCCATCGGGACTGTTGCCCCTGACCTTCCTCCAAAACCGGGAAAATACAATAGCATGGGGCGCGATTATGAATACAAGCGATTTGGAACCCTGTCAATTCTTGGAGCACTTGATCTGCATAACGGGAAAATGATTGCCCAAGTTCATGACCGCCATCGAAGTAGCGAATTTATTGAGCTACTTAAGGAACTTGACACCACATATCCTCAGGAAAGCACCATCAGGATAATTTTGGACAATCACTCCGCTCATATTTCTAAAGAGACAATGAAATATCTTGCATCCAGACCCAACCGGTTTGTATATGTTCACACCCCCAAACATGGTTCATGGTTAAATCTCATCGAATCGGCATTTTCAAAAATGGCTAGAACCTTTCTAAAACATATAAGGGTCTCCTCCAAAGAAGAACTCAAAGAGCGGATAATTAAAGGCATTGCTGAAATGAACTCTGCCCCTGTCGTATTCCGGTGGAAAAAATTCGATCTTGGCGTTGTATAATTGTAAATATTTAAATGAAACGAACTAATAGTATAGTAATGTCCACATTAACTATGGTATATATAGTATAGTAATGTCCACATTACCTCATAGCAAAATAACTAAAAATAAAAACATATTAATATAATCAATAGGTTATATTAATTCTATATCTTTTTCAAGTAATGTGAGCGTTACTTGATGGCCCTGTTTTTATACCCTATGAGGTAACGTCCACGTTACTCAAAATCTTATTTTTAAGTAACGTGGACGTTACCTATGATTGCTTTTTTTGCCAGCGTGTATCTTTTGGGCGGCTACGGATCTCAAAATCATCCGTACCATATTTTTTCCACCGATCAGAGATAGCATACAGGCTAACATCACCCTTGATCCCACCATTACCCAAATGCTTGATGTCGATGAGTCCATGCTCAACAAGATTATCTATGGCCTTAACAAACCGTGGGCGTGTTATCCCATTACGTACCGCCTCTGCATATGTATACACAAGATCGCCATTGTTGGTGATAACCCATTCTTTTTTGCGTCCAGATGGAGTCTTAATTCTTGCCACTTTGCATTTCATTCGGAAGTCAAAATACACTATCATTGCCGTATTGCTTAGTGTCCTAAATGCTTCAGATTTTAATAATTCTCGTTTAATCCATATAGGTTTTTTGTTTTTCATTGTTCGTCCCCCCCGATGGGATCTTGCACCGGCTGGATGGGGTTTCGGGGTCCCCATCCTCCGCCCCGTTACGGTGCCGGTGCAAGTCAAAGTTATATGGGTGCTGGCACATTCCAGTAGCAGCACCCTTGCCTTGAGTGCATGGCTTACACCCAAGGGCAGGAGTTGCATTATGTGATTTTACTTTTCATCTTTGAATTTCCGGTTTTTTTCAAAGTATCAATCAGCAATTTGATTTTCTCTTCAACCTTCACTGGCATTGGCTGTAAACCGCTGAGCATTAAACTGATGCTGGGTTGACTGAGCCCCAGTGTTAACGCAAGCTGTTTTTGCCTAATATCGTAATATCTGAGAATCGGCTTAAATGGATGCTCACGGATAATCTTTAGTTTGTACATATAATAATTCACCTCTGATTAAATAATATGGTCTAATTAATTATATATTATACTGTTTTGGAAATTGCAAGCAAAAAACGATATATTTTGACCTTTAAGCTCTTTTGGCACTCTACGACATGGAAAAGTTGCGTTAAATTAAGATTAATGCGGATTTTGCGCTTTTTTGGATTTGCGGAGATTGATTAAAAGTATGTTTCGGTTGTTTTTAGATGGTAATATCCGATTAATGGTGAACGAACTGATCTAAAGGAAAAAACAACTTTTAGTGATTTCACTAAAAGTGATCAACTCACTGATGAAACAGTTATTAGCTCTAATCCAACACAAAACAGAAAACATTCTCATGAAGTAACAGCAGAAAAACTTGGAATTGGATCAAAGACTTCAACGCTAATCTTAACCGAACCAGCCTTGCTAATGAAAACTGAACCATTGGGGCTTTGAACTTAAACCTCAATTGGAGTTGTGTGGTCTGCCGAGACTTAGATCCCTTGAGCGAAACTGGTTCACGGATGGGTTTCTGTTGTGGGAGACAGTTTTGAACGGGATCAAGACACGCGAAAATATTGAACGAAAAAAAGACAGCGGAAGAGAGATTCAGTTTACTTTCGTGGAGTTATGTGGAAAATCTGCATTTGGTTCCATTTTCGGGTATGATTTTGGGGAGTTAATATCAGACTTTTCCAGGCTTGTGGGGGAGCCAAAACACCAACCGCAAATATTACCAAAAACAGCGCTTCATTTCAGGAAATTGAACCGATCTAAAAGCTAACCAACTGTATTGATAAACGATTTTACTCGACCGTTTCTTGATACATTTGACTATCAGTACTCCAAAAAGCGCGCTTTTTCTGCCTTATCCGTATATGTGAAATTGTACGCACCTTTCAATCACTGCCAGACGCACCCCGGGAAAGGGAGACAAAACGGTATAACAATCTGAATAGACATGAACAATTTCCAATTTCATGGTCTTAAACGGCTTTCCGATAATACCACAAAAAATGCATATTTTCTGCAAAAACCCTGAAAATGTCTTGAAATCGACCAGAATAATGTGTATTATTTCCATACTACACATATGCCGCATTTGGTTTCCAAAAACATATTTTTTAGGACATACGGATAACATGGTTTTTACGGAGTCCACGAGAAAGTATTTCGAGAGAATTCCGCATCGAGTGAGAAGCGCATTAGCGAATTCGAAGTCACCTGTCCCATTCGAATATGAAGACGAGCCTTTTTTCAAATCTTATGAGGCGCTCTATCGTTTATGGACGAATCGGGACAGCCAACGGTCCGTTGCTGAATCACACGGAATAAGCAGGCGAAAGCTGGTAGAACTGGAACAATCCTTTGTTCATTGTGGCGCATTAGGTCTTCTGCCGAAACTTTCTTTTCTGGAAATCGATGCTCGGCTTGAGCAGCTCGTTGTTTTGATTAAACGCGCCAGGCCGCATGAACGATCCAACCATGCGTTACG
>ADZZ01000679.1 GCA_000179315.1 delta proteobacterium NaphS2 | reverse complement strand
GATGCGGCCGGATGGGCCTCTTTCCGCCGGTTCTATACGCACAAGCCCCTTTATTCTAAGGCCACGGCGATTCAGTGCGTCTTCCACTTTGGAAACGGTGAAGGTCTTTTTCCATCGGGCCATCTTCCCCTCAAGGCTTTTCGGATCTTTTTGGGCCACCAGATAAGGCTTACTGAGGCCGAAAATGCTTCCGGCATCCGCGGTATACCCCCCGCTGTTGGCGCTGTACATGGCGAGAATCGGTTTGTCCTGGTAACTGAGGATCCGACCTCGCGTTTCTTTAACGGCCCGATCCGTCTTCTTTCTCTCTCTTTTCATGCCTTTGTAGGCTTGGTCCCCTTCATCGTCTACCAGGTCATAGGACCAGGTTTTTCGATGCAGCTCCCCCTTTTTATTTTTCCCTGGTGATTCCCTTTCCGGGGAATTTATGGATTTTGCAATTCGCAGGCCATAATCGTCTGCTTGCAAAGTACCGATGTCGTTACCGATCCAACTCCCGCGGGGACAGGAGAAATGCGTGCCACGATGGGCTCCACCTGGGCATAGTCCACATCGCCGCAGTATTTGCCGGGGTTGTCCGGATCCGCGTTGATCCCCACGTCGATCACAATCTGTCCCGCCTTAACATAGTCGGCGTTGATCATCTTTGCACGACCCACGGCTGCAATCAGGATATCGGCGTCCTGGCACACCCCGGGCAGATTTTCCGTCCTTGAATGACAGATGGTTACGGTGCCGTGTTCCCGCAGGAGCAGCATGGCAAGCGGTTTACCCACCACAAGGGAACGCCCGACTACCACACATTTCTTCCCTTTGACGGGAATATCGTAGTGATGGATCATATCCATACAGGCCGTAGGCGTACAGGGTGGAAAACCGGTGGCGTCGTCCGTGAAGACCTTGGCCGCGCCCCCAAGGGTCAAGCAATCAACATCCTTTTCCACGGGTATCAGGGACCTGATTTTGCGTTCATCCAAATGTTTGGGCAGGGGAGAAAACATAAGAATACCGTTGACATCCTTTTTGGCACCGATATCCGTAACGGCTTTTTCGAATGCTGCCTGATCAATGTCCTCGGGATATTCAAACACTTCACTTTCCATGCCTACGGCGGTGCATGTCTTTTTAGCACCCCCCTCGTAGAACAGGTCATCGGGACGGGCACCAACCCGTACAATCCCGAGCTTGGGAACAATACTGCGGCCTTTCAGGGCCTCAACCTTTTTGGTAAGCTCCTCTTTCATCGCATCCGCGACGGGCTTGCCCGTAAGTCTCTCTGCCATCAATAAACCTCCTTATTTGGTTAACTTGGCAACTACTAAGTCAAGTGTTTCATCGGCGAGTTTACTGCCTTCTTCCAACAATTTGTCCATTTCCGCTCTGGTTTGCTCTATAAAACTACTGTCTTTTATTGCATTTATATTGATGATAACGTTCAGTCTTCCGGCAATTAGCGCCGACTTCAAGAAAACAACGCCACAACCCACATCGGAGATGGCAATCATGGTGCCGATCTGTCCCATCCTATTATGGACCTTGATCCCCTCATAGGCCTTGCGCATGATTTCCATGGGAACGGAACAGGCGACTTTACAGCAGTTTTCCATGGTTTCCGCTTTGTATTTAGCCTCTTCGGGTGTGCTTTTGGGCAAGCCATAGGCCTTTGATAATGGCTCGAACACTTCGGCATCTTTGTCCACAAGCGCTTCCAGTTCAGCGATGATTTTCTCGCCTTGGGCCAGAAGCTCTTTAACTTCTCCTTCAACATCAGCATATTTCTTTTTTCCGACGGTAAGATTCCCCACCATATTGGAAAGGGCCATGCCAATAGCACCACCCATGGCTGCTGCACCACCGCCGCCGGGAACAGGCGCCTTTGATGCCAACACCTCTACAAAATCCTTGCAAGTTTTATCCAACATAGACATATTCTACTCCTCCCTTCAAATAATTTGGATTGTTACGGATTAGGGTCATGACAATACATAGTTGAGTAAAGATAAGCAGTTGTATAATGATTACTTGTCAAGGTCCTTACATATCGTATAATTATTTGTCAAGGGAAAAGGGGGGAAGAAATCATGAAAACAATTCTGGTCTATATCACCACATCAAGCGAAAAAGAGGCTCTGCATATCGGACGGGCACTGGTCTCGGAGAAGCTGGCCGCATCGGTCAACATGATCCCTTCCATTCGCTCACTGTACTGGTGGGAAGGAGAGATACAAGATGAAGGGGAAGTGATCATTTTAGCCAAAACAACCGCATCCCTGTTTGAGAGCCTGAAGGATCGCGTTGCCGCCATGCACAGCTATGTCTGCCCCTGTGTGATCGCCATTCCCATCGAAAAAGGTCATGCGCCCTTCTTGGAGTGGATCGAAGCGGTGACGCAACCGGGAAATGCTTCACTTTGACGCCTTCTTTGCTGCCTGACGCTTCTTCCTGATCATGCGCAGCAAAAAGATTAAAACCACAACCGCCGCCACAGCCAAAAATGAAATATTGTAGCCAAAAAGGATGCGGCCCATTTTCTCCTTGACCGTTTCCCAGTTATTGCCGAGGGAATAGCCGATGGCAATCCAGATGAGGTTCCAGGCGCCGGCGCTGATCACCGCCAGAAGCGCAACCCTGAAAGCGCCCAGTTTGGAAATGCCGCCTGCCAGTGAAATAATGGAACGGATACCCGGAAAAAAACGGTTTAAGAAAATCAAAAAATACCCATATTTACGAAACCATTCCTCCGCCTTAACAATGTTAGCGGCGCTGAATAACCGGTAGTCTTTCTGCATAAAAAATTTTCTTCCCAGAAGACTGCCGACCCAAAACAGAGACATGAACCCGGCCAGACTCCCCAGGGTAGTGGAAAGATAAACACCCATAAAGCCGAGCCGCTTGGTGCCGACCAGAAATGCGCCAAAGGCCGTGATGGTATCACCGGGAATGGGCGGAAAAATATTTTCCACAAACGCGCTCAACCCCAGCAAGAAATAAAGCAACGCGTCCGGAAGTGTATCAAATAAGCTCAAAAAGCGGTCCAGATATGACAACGGGGTCCTCTCACGAAATGCCTGGGAAAATGATATCGAAGAATTCTATGTTCGCCACGTACGGAATGTCAACGTCGTTGGCAACTCGAACCATCAATTGACCTATTTCAAACAAGAGTTAAACCCGGAATAATTCGGCACATTGTTTGTTTTTTCGATAATGTTGGTTGACGGTTTCTATCTGATTTGATATTGCTTTTTCCACATTATTTTGGAGGATCATTTCAATTATGGCAAAGAAAAAGTTGAGTCGAAAAGAGCTATTAAAGAACACCGATGAATTTCTGACGCTTTCGGATAAAGCAGCACGTTTTATAAATCAGCACATGCGCCAGGTCAGGATGATCGGAATCGGCGTGGCGGTTATCGCAGTGGCATACGTCGCCATCTGGGGGTACATGAAGCATACCAATACAAAGGGGCAGGAAGCTTATAATACCGCCTATAATACCCTCATCGAAACTGCGCAATCCACTAAAGACTATGGGGAAGGCGTGGTGAAATCGGAAGCTCTTTTCGAGGCGGTTATCAGCGATTACAGCATGAGCAAAGCGGCGGACCTGGCGTTGCCCCAAGTGGGTCATGCAAAGTTTGCAACCGGAATGTACGATGATGCCATTGTTTACTATGATGAGTTTTCGCCGAAGGCCGCCCACAACGAGGCTTACGAAACCCTGAATCAGCTGGCCCTGGCTGCCTGCCGCGAAGCCGAAGGGGAAATGAAGAAAGCCGCCGAAATTCTGAAGCGCATCGTAGAAAGGCCCGAGAACCCTTTCAGGGAGACTGCCATGTTAAACCTGGAACGTATCTACAGGGCTGACAACGACCCCGAAAAAGCGAAGGAAATCTTAAAATCCTTTGCCAAAGAATACGCCAACTCCCCGTTTTATCCCATGGTCAAAGCCCGCATCTGATTTCGCCATCCTCTTCACCCGCTTTTGTCATCTTCTGTTTCAGACTGCATGCATCATTCGCCACATGGGCTGGGTAACCGAAATTGAAGCAACGGGTCTTTTTTCTTGACACTTTCCGGCATCTTTCTTTATAGTCACGATGTAGCTAAAATATAGCTTTCAAGGAGGGACAAAATATGGTTATCACGGATATTTTGGCAAGAAACGCCCGCATGTACAGCCATGAGATTGCCCTTGTTGAACGAACGCCTGAAAAGGGGACTCGATCGACCTTGACATGGAAGGAATTCGATGAAACGGCCAATCGAATCGCCAACGGTTTGATTGCCAAAGGGGTTAAACCAGGGGACAAGGTCATTCATTTGATGATGAATTGCCTGGAATGGCTCCCGGCCTATTTCGGCATTCTCCGGACTGGCGCCTGGGCCGTGCCGCTGAACTTTCGGTTTACCGCGAAAGACATCAGGTACTGCACCGAGATTGCTGAAGCCGGAACCATGTTTTTCGGTGAAGAGTTTATCGAACGCGTGGACGACATCAAAGAAGACCTGGAATCCGTTCGTGATTTCATTTTTCTGGGTCCAGAGGAAATAAGACCTTCCTATGCGGAACCTTTCGTTGATTTTGTAAAAACCGCTTCAGCCATTGATCCCGGCATTGAAATTAATCTCATGGATGAAGCGGCGCTTTATTTTACCTCCGGTACCACGGGAACTCCCAAACCCATTCTTCTGACCCATCGAAACTTGGAAGCATCCTGCATCGTTGAGAACCGGCACCATAATCAGACCCATGAAGACGTCTTCCTTTGCATACCGCCCCTGTATCATACCGGGGCCAAGATGCACTGGTTCGGAAGCCTCATCGTAGGGGGGAGGGGCATCATTCTAAAAGGGATCAAACCTTCCTGGATTCTGGAAGCCGTGAGCGAGGAAGAAGCCAGCATTGTCTGGCTGCTGGTGCCCTGGGCCCAGGACATCCTCATCGCCATTGAAAACGGTGATGTCGATCTGAAGGATTATAAACTGGATCAATGGCGATTGATGCATATCGGGGCACAGCCGGTTCCGCCCAGTCTGATCAAGAACTGGAAAAAGGTTTTTCCAGCCCATGACTATGACACCGATTACGGGCTGAGTGAGACCACGGGGCCGGGCTGCGTCCATCTGGGCATGGAGAACCTGCACAAAGTAGGGGCCATCGGCGTTCCCGGTTTCGATTGGGAGTGCCGAATCGTTGATCTAGACCGTAACGATGTTCCAAAAGGGGAGCCGGGCGAACTTATGGTAAAGGGACCCTGCGTCATGAAGGAGTACTACAAAAACCCTGAAGCGACTCAAAATACCCTCTTCGATGGATGGTTACTCACCGGTGATATGGCCCGCTTTGATGAAGACGGTTTCATATGGCTGGTGGACCGCAAAAAGGATGTAATTATCACCGGCGGCGAAAACATTTTTCCGGTGGAGATTGAAGCCTACCTCATGGAAAATCCCAAGTTGCAGGACGCGGCGGTCATCGGCATTCCCGACGAGCGTCTGGGGGAGATTGTGGCAGCCGTACTCAAGGTTAAACCGGGGGGCTCCATGAGCGAGGAAGAAGCCCTGCAATTTTGTGAAGGTCTGCCCCGTTACAAGAGGCCCCGCAAAATTATCTTTGATGAAGTCCCCAGAAATCCCACGGGAAAAATCGAGAAACCCAAACTCAGGAAAAAGTATGCAGGCATGGTTGAAAGCTTTAAGTTGTAGTCTCTTTTTCTGAACCGCATAAACCAGAAACCATTCGGAGGAAAAAATGCATAAATTGCTGACAGACTCTCCAGGAGAAAAGATGTTGCTTTTGGGCAATGAGGCCATTGCCCGCGGCGCGTTGGAAGCGGGCGTATCCTTTGCCACATGTTATCCGGGTACGCCTTCATCCGAGATACCCATGAACTTTTTCAATATCAGTATGGAATCGGACCTCTATTTCGAATATTCCACCAATGAAAAAGTCGCCATGGAGGTCGCCGCCGCCGCTGCCGTTTCCGGGCTCAGAACCATCGTCACCATGAAACACGTGGGGCTTAATGTGGCGGCCGACCCGTTGATGACACTGGCCTATGTGGGTGTCAAAGGGGGTATGGTGATCATCAACGCCGATGACCCTTCACTTTTTTCAAGCCAAAACGAACAGGACAACCGCTACTATTCAAGACTGTCCGGGCTCCCCATGCTGGAACCCACATCCAGCCAGGAAATGAAAGACATGACGCTTAAGGCCTTTGAAATGTCCGAAGCGCTGGAACTTCCGGTCATCATCAGGACCACCACCCGCCTGGCCCATGTAAGAGGCCCCGTGGAACTTGGGGATCTGAAGCCGATCGTCAAAAAAGCCACTTTTGAAAAGAACCCTTTCCGTTTTGTGACGGTACCGGCGGTTTCAAGGAAACTCCATGTGGAATTGCTTGATAAATTTGATAAGGCTGCCGAAATCTCCAACGGTGATGCCTACAATGAAGTGATCGGGACCGGGAAATGGGGCATTGTCGCCAATGGCGCCTGCTTTAATTATGTGAAAGATGCGGTTTTGGATTTGGGAATTGGGGAGAACGTTTCCATCTTGAAATTGCTGATGTCATGGCCCCAGCCGGAAACCCTTTGTATCGATTTTATGAAAAAAGTGGATAAGGTTCTGGTGGTGGAAGAGTTGGAACCCATTAACGAGACCGAGCTGAAAGCCTTTGCCCAGGAAAACGGAATTACCATCCCCATCAAAGGGAAAGGGATCGGCGCCTTTTCACGCCTTTACGAATACGACCCGGGCATGGTTCGCCAGAGCATCGCGGATTTCTTCGGTGTAGAATACAAGGCCCCGGAAAAAATGGATCTTGCAGCGACACCTGAGCTGCCGGCGAGGCCCCCCAACCTGTGCGCCGGGTGCCCCCATCGGGCAACCTATTATGCGGTCAAGCAGGTTTTTGGCAAGCAAGCCATCTTCCCGACGGATATCGGCTGTTATACCCTGGGACTTCTGCCGCCTATCTCCATGGCGGATTTCGTCATCTGTATGGGATCTTCCGCCAGTTCCGGTTGCGGGTTTGCGCAAGCCACCAACCAGAAGGTGGTCTCCTTTATCGGCGATTCCACTTTTTTCCATTCCGGTATCACGGGCCTTGTGGATGCCGTTCACAACAACCATAAATTCACCCTGGTCATTCTGGACAACGGCACCACGGCCATGACCGGCCACCAGATTCATCCCGGAGTCAATACGGAACCCATGGGAATAGAGCGGACCCGTATTCCCATCGAAAGTGTTGTGCGGGCGCTGGGTGTTCAGGATGTGCACGTCATAAAGCCCTTCAAGCTGAAAAAAGCCATGGAATCCATCAAAAACGCAATGGAATACGATGGTCTGTCGGTCATCATTTCAGAGGAGATGTGTCCTCTCTTTGCCAAGGCCACCAAACAATTCAAGAAGTCCAAACCTTTCCGGGTCAACCACGACAAGTGCAGGAACCATCGCGATTGCCTCAATTTTCTGGCGTGTCCGGCCATGTATCTGGAAGGGGATCAGGTGGAAATCGACAAGAACACCTGCATCGGCTGCACCGTGTGCGCTCAGGTATGTCCGGAGAACGCCATTGTGCCCGTAAAAGCGTGAAAGGGGAGGCTTTAAATGGAAACAAAAAGATTGGTATTTATCGGCGTGGGCGGTCAGGGAAATCTTCTTGCTTCTCGTCTTTTGGGAGAAGCGGCGCTTGCCATGAATATTCCGGTGGTGGTCAGTGAGATCCACGGCATGGCTCAACGGGGCGGAATCGTGGAATCGGCCGTATTGCTGGGAGATGTGTCAAGCCCCATCGTATCCAGCTCGGAGGCGGATGTATTGATCGGGTTCGAGCCCCTGGAGACGCTGCGCGCCCTTTCAAAGTGCAACAAGGATACAGTGGTCATCACCAATACCCACCCGTTGCCCCCCTTTACGGTGGCGGTGGGCCAGGGAACCTATCCGAAGGTGGAAGAAACCCTTAAGTTCATTCGGGAACGGGCCAAAAAGGTCATCGAGCTGGATGGAAACGCCATCGCAGAAGAGGTGGGCAACCCCCTCTCCTTGAACATGGTCATGCTGGGTGCGCTCATCGGTTCCGGAACCACCCCCATTGGCGCCGAAGAAATGAAAAAGGTGCTCTCCACATCCACCAAAAAGGCCTTTCTGGAATCCAATTTGAAAGCTTTTGATCTCGGGATGGCGAAAGCAGTATAAGCGCCCGCTGTAAAAATTTGGATTAGAAGCAAAAAAGCATCTGTCTATGAATGACCGATGCTTTTTTCAGATCTCAGGAATACAGTCTCGTTCGCCAATAGAAATTTGCTTAAAACGTTCATTCTCTTAAAAAGCGTCCATCGAACTCAAATCGACCGGATAACTCGTGTGATGATAACGTCGAAGGACTTTGCGAACTTCGTCCATCAGCTGTTGGTTGGAATCAGACTTGAATTGGATGGCGTTTCCATGATGTTTGGACCTATTTTTCATAGGTGGAAAAGCGAATAGCATCTTTTATAAAAACAGGTGGACCTATCCGTACTGTTAAACTAAACTGCTTTGCGGCGGCTTAGTGTACCCTCATGTGTTCTTTGACAATTGAATAGCGCTAATGCGTTGTTTCAGCAATTTCATGACCTCCCTTGGCATTGGTCCGTTTTTCTTGAAAACTGCTCTTTCTTAGGAGAATCCGACACGCACAGGGTCATGCCCCCAAACTACCTGCGTTAATCGGATAGGCGTGGAACGAATAATACTGCTTTTATATTCAGAGGATATTTTTTTATGCTTGGAGAGAAATTTTGCCTTCAACAATACTACCCAAGAAATGAGGAAATAGTTTACCGCTATATGAATTTCCTATAACCACAAAACTCAGTTGGCACATAAACATTTCAACCCGTTAGGAGATAAACTGTGCCATACTTTATCATAATTTTCGGTGTAAAACATACGAAAAGCTCTTGATACTCTTGAAACCCAATTCGCATATAACATGCCAATTTCATTGAACATGAAAAGCAAATTGCCCGGTCCGCACTTTGAAAAAAGAATGTTGCCATGGGGTGCCATATCTGATAATGTATTGCATGATTTGGAAGCTTGTGGTTTCAATCGCAATACTTTATCGGAGGACCGATATGACAAAGACCCTCCCACCAAAACAACGTCTGGTTTCCCTTTTTTCACAGGCACCTTGCTGGATGATCAAACCGTTGGCTGCCGAAATGCAGTATGCCATTCCATCGGTTCGCAGGTTTCTGGCCGAAACCGGGTATTACAGCAGCTTCACTCACAACGGTTCCTGGTACACCCTTCGTTCGATACCCCGCTTCGGAAGAAACGGTTTGTGGTTTTACCGCGATATCGGTTTTTCCCGCGCAGGGACACTGACGAAAACCCTTGTTTCGCTGATCAGCGGAAGTCCGTCCGGCATGAGTGCGGAAATGCTCGGGAACACTCTTCAATGCCGTTGCCACGGTTTGCTGGCGAATCTGTGGCGAAAGGGAAACATCACTCGGGAAAAAGTAGGGCGATGTCAGGTGTATTTTGCCAGCGATCCTCACAAGTCAGCCAATCAGCGCCGTGCGTTGGCTGCTCAGCATCACCGAAAA
>ADZZ01000680.1 GCA_000179315.1 delta proteobacterium NaphS2 | reverse complement strand
ATGCTTTACAAAGGCCACTCTCCGAAGCCATCGAATCGGCAGTTGAGACGGCGCTATCATCGGGGGCGGGCTCCAGCCAGGCCGTTAAACACATCTTAATCCATAGAGAATGTGGCAGGGATCAATCGTTTTCAGCCCTGGAAAACTGGCAGACCTTTCCGGCTCCGGACGTATCCATTTACGGACAGATCGGAGGTGGACGATGAACGCCGGTATGAAAGCACTCTTAATTGAGAATCTCAAAAAATTGAAACTGTCCACGATGCTCCGTGAGCTGGAGGACGTGATCCGTCAAGCGAATCAGGAGAGCCTGAGTTATGAGGAATTCCTTTTAAATCTGAGTGAGGCCGAAGTTCAGACCCGACAGGAGAATGGCCGCAAAAGGCGACTGCAGGAGGCCAAATTCCCCATCTTAAAGCCAATGGAAACATTCGATTTTGATGCAGCTCCCGGACTGGACGTCCGGCTCATGAAGGAGCTTGCCAATTGCGATTACGTGAAAAAAAGCCGCAATATAATTTGGCTCATACGACGATTTCCCGTGCTGTAAATAATTTGATTGAAAAAGTCATTTTCGCTGGGAATTTCTTCAGATTTGGTATAAATAAGATGGCTTTCTGTCCACTTAAATATGCAGATAGCCATGACCACAAAATCGTCTACAAATCCGGAGATTGGAATCCTTGAACTCATCGACCCCGCTAAGTGCTACGAATTCTTCAGAGAAAAGAAGTGGCCATGTGGTATTTGTTGTCCAAAATGTACCTCAAACCGGGTCAAAAAGAACGGTCACAAACGTAATGCTCCGCTTTGTCGGAACTATAAATGCAATCCCTATCATCCCACTTGCAGGGATGTCTATCGCCAAAGACTCATAACTTTATCAAATAGCAAATTCGGATGCAAAGGAATGGCAAAGCTCTTGGGCGTATCACGCCAAACGATAAATGAAATACTAAGAGAACGACGTGCTATCAGCCCTGCCGATATCTTAAATAACCTTTAAATGCAAAGCCTTATATTTCATCCCTCATGAATTCCTCTTTTTGTGGCACAGAAGTTGCCCTTGTGATAAAGAGCCGGCCGATACAAATGCCCATTTCAAATCATCCATTAACGCCCGTATGTTTTCCTAAAAATGGTAACCAAACTGCCCTTGCGGGATGGACATCGGGGACGAAACTGGAAAATGAAAGGATAAACAGGTCTATGGGTTTCACGATTGATATTGATGCCGGGGGGACCTTCACCGATGGTCTGTTCACCGACGGAATGGTGATCAAACGGGTGAAAGTGGCCCCCCCATGACATCACGGTGTCGTGGTTGACCGCCATGCGGGAAGGGGCCGTCAAGTTCGATTTCCCCACCCTCAGCGATTTTCTGGAATAGGTCGATATTGTTCGGTGGTCCAACAGCACCGCTACCAATATCCTTCGAGAGCGGCGAGGACGAGTTGCCCATGATCCTGCCCTGGAGCCTTGACGCCCGGAGTGAGGCCGAAGTCGTACAGACGCTGAAAAGAAGCTTTTTTATAGAGCCCCAATGTTGATGGATTACGCCAAAAAAACCATTGCACCCGTTACCGTCGGAACCTTGATCATGGTTTCATTGTGTATGGCGGGGGTGGAATTGCTCATGTGGGTCATATACCGGCATGAAAACCTATGGCCACTGGTTTTTTTGGGTGCATCCCGCATCATTGAAAGGGCCGTGATGATTGCCGCAGCCCTTGCCGGGCAAAACAGGCTATGGGTTTTCGGCCTTTCAGGCCACACCATACTTGCCGGTATGGGAAGGGGACTGCTTTGGGCTGCCGGTTTCGCAATGGTTCTTTTGGTGGTTTACCCGGCTTTGGTTATGATGGGAATTGATCCGTCGGAGTTCATCAAGACGGCGCTTCCCTCAAAAACCGACCGCTTGCTCCTGTTTTTCCTTGTGGGCGGCATGTTGTCGCCCATGACGGAAGAGTTGTTCTTCAGAGGGTTCCTTTACGGTTTTCTGAGGCGCTGGGGGCCGTGGCATAGAAGTACCCGGACTCCGTACCGACATAAATGTTGCCGCCGAATCCCATTGCCGGAGAAGCGGAGACCGGACCGGTTACCATGAGTTCCCATTTGGCGGTACCGCTGCTGTTGAGAGCAAAAAATTTTTCATCGGTGGATCCGTAATAGATGATGCCGTTGGATGCCACCAGCAATGAAGAGCGAATCTCCTTGTCGTCTTTGTCGTAGGTCCGGATTTCGGTACCGTCCGTTTGACGGAGCGCGTAAACGATGCCGTTGTCCGAACCTATCAGAATACTTCCGTCCTCACGAATTGCGGGAGAGGATTGGATAGAAGTGCCGATGGCAACGGACCATTTGAGGGTTCCATCGGGATTCACGGCATATACTTTGGAATTGGTAGAGCGGTATCTTTTCGATTCATCTGATTTAAACCCCTGCCGAAAAATTATCTTTGATTCAGAACCCATCCGTTACATGTGAGTGGGCTTCGTGTCAAGACAGTTCTTCCCAGGCAGGGGGTGGGGGGGTGGGAGAATTTATATGGCCTCCTTTCCGGTTTCTCCCGTTCTTATTCTGATGACTTCCTCTACGGGCATGATAAAGATCTTACCGTCCCCTATCTGCCCGGTCCTCCCTTTTTCCTGGATGATTTTGACGGCCTCCGGCACCAAATCGGATTCCATAACGACTTCGATTTTGATTTTGGCGACGAAATCAACCTGATATTCGGCACCCCGATAAACCTCCTTGTGGCCGCGCTGACGTCCAAAACCTTTTACCTCACTAACGGTAAGGCCCTTGGCGCCCAGTTCCGACAGGCCGTCTTTTACGTCATCCAGTTTAAACGGTTTTATGATTGCTTCGACCTTTTTCATGGTGTTTACTCCTTAAAATTATATGGTTAATTTAAGATAATTAATAAGTGTATCCCGCTTCATTGTGTATGGTGGTATCCATGCCCATACGTTCTTCTTCTTCGCTGATTCTAAGGCCCATTACCATATCGACCACTTTCAGGATAATCAGTGTCATGATAAAGGCAAATGCCATGGTTGCCACAACCGAAACAAATTGTATCCACAATTGCCCGGGGTTGCCGAAGAAAAGGCCGTTGGCGCCGCCGGCGTTTATTTCCGTAGAAGCAAAGAGACCGGTTGCAAGGGCACCCCAGGTGCCGCCCACACCGTGAACACCCACCACGTCCAGCGAATCGTCGTACCCCAGACGTGCTTTGAGCAATACGCCGCCATAGCAAAAAGCGCCTCCCAAAAAACCAATGATAAGGGAACTCATGGGACCCACAAAGCCCGATGCGGGCGTGATGGCAACAAGTCCGGCGACGGCGCCGGATGCGACGCCGAGGGTGGTCGGCTTGCCGCGGTGCATCCATTCAAAAAAGACCCAGGACACGGCGGCTGCAGCAGAAGCCAGATGGGTCACCACGAAGGCGTTGGCGGCAAGACCGTCGGCGGCGAGGGCGCTTCCCGCGTTAAAACCGAACCATCCAAACCAGAGAAGGGCTGCACCGGTCAAAGTCATGGGAAGGTTGTGGGGAATAAAAGAGGTGGTCCCGTATCCCAACCTTTTTCCGATGATGAGTGCTGCGGCAAGCGCTGAAATTCCGGAACTGATGTGAACGACGGTTCCCCCGGCAAAATCAAGGGCACCGAGCCCTCCCATCCAGCCGCCGACGCCCCATACCCAGTGACATAGCGGATTGTAAACGAAAGTGGCCCACAAGAGGGTAAAAAGGACAAAGGCGCCGAATTTCATCCTTTCGGCAAAGGCCCCGGTGATAAGCGCGGGCGTAATAACGGCAAACATGCACTGGAAAATCATAAAAGCCAATTGCGGAATGGTTGAGCCGTAGTCGGGACTGGGAGTCATTCCGACACCTTTTAGTCCCAACATGGTCAACCCTCCGATGATACCCCCGTGATCCGGTCCAAAGCTCATGGTGTAACCCCAAAGGACCCATTCAACGCTGATGATGCCCAATATGAAAAAACTCTGCATCAATGTTCCCAGGACATTCTTGCTCCTGACCATGCCGCCATAAAAGAGGGCCAGACCCGGAGTCATCAACATGACCAACGCTGCGGAAAGCAATACAAAAACGGTATCTCCTGCATTCATAGTTTATTCTCCCCCCGTAATAAATTTCAAACACAAGTCTGCAAACCATGTGCCATTTTGAAGGAATGCAGCATTTATCCTGCTAAAACAACATGTTGCAATGCGTTTCAGATGGCTGAAAAAAGACAAAAATGTAAATCGTACAAAATAAATCGACAAAATTGTAAATTTGCCGGATCAACAAATGCATCTGAACCCATTAAAACAAGATGAAATAAAACGATCCATCAAACAAGGTGACAAAGAAGACTTGTGGCCAGATGGAAAAATAAGTACCATAGTTTACAGATTCCTGATATATAGGTGTTAAGAAAACTTTTTTGGGTTTGGGTTCATTTTTTGCGGGACAAAAGCGGCGATAAAATGTATGAAGGTTGTTAAAACTGCGTTTTAAGGGAGGTCCCGATGAAAAAAATATCAGAATCAGCCTCAATAACCGTACCCGCAAAAAGTGTCATAAAATGCTCGATCAAGCCCAAAAAGTTGGGAATCTGTCCATGTGCAAAAAGATACTGGCTATCCTGGCAGTATCCGATGGGACCCCATATTCAGTAATAGCGGTAACCTTGAAAGTAAGCAAAGAAGCCATTCGTTTGTGGGTGAATACCCTTCTGTTTAAAGGCGTAGAAAGCCTGAGATCAAAGAAACCGTCTGGACGGCCATCAAAATTGACCAAGACACAAAAAAAGGAACTGGAGTCACTCATTATTGAAGGACCCACAAAAGCTGGGTTTCCTGGCGCATGCTGGCGCAGTCCCATGATACAGACACTGATTTACGAGAAATTCGGCGTGCAATATAATGTCTTCTACATTTCCCAACTTCTCAAAAACATGGATTTTTCGTACCAAAAAGCAAAATTTGTATCAGATCATAAAGATCCTGAAAAACGCAAGGAGTGGCTTAAAACAACATGGCCTGAAATCTCTAACTTGGCCAAAGAGAAAAATGCATACATTTTGTTTGGTGACGAAGCCTCATTTCCGCAGTGGGGTTCTCTAACCTACACATGGGCCAAAAGGGGACATCAACCAGTCGTGAAAACATCAGGAAAACGTAAAGGTTATAAAGTCTTCGGTTTGATCGACTATTTCTCTGGCCGGTTTTTTTGTAAAGGGCACGATGAAGGCCGACTTAATTCTGAAGCTTATGAAGCCTTCTTGACCGAAGTATTATCCAAAACCAGAAAGCACATTATTCTTATCCAGGACGGCGCGAGATACCACACAAGTAAAGCGATGAAGAAATTCTTCGAAAAAAAGGCGGATCGCGTTACGGTTTATAATTTGCCATCCTATTCACCGGATTATAACCCAATCGAAAAGCTCTGGAAAAAAATCAAGGAAAAAGAAATCCACCTTCATCATTTCCCGACTTTCGATTCACTGAAAGACAAAGTAGAAGAAGCGCTTCTTCATTTTAAAGACCTGAAAAACGAAGTCCTTTCGCTTTTTGGGTTCTATAAGAACTTGACGGAAGCATAGATTCCCAATAACCCAAAATCTTTTTCTTAAAAGCTATAGCATGCCGTAAGGGTCTCGGCAAAAAGTAATTGTGCAAGAATGCGCCGTATTTTGGCTCGTATACAAGGCGCATCCGCCTGTGCATATTAGTGGATATGTGCCGGCGGATGCAACACAGTAGACGAGCCAAAGGACAAGCAAGATTGTGTATGTATTTTTTGCCGAGGCCCTGACTTCAGCAAGATAACAATGGGGAGTCTCCATCTGGACAGAATCGTTTACATCAGTATATCCGTAGTCTTTTCCGTCTTAATGTATCTGGCTTTTGTACTGATTTTAAGAACTGAAAAGGGAAGAGACTTCTTTGGAGGACACTGGGTTTTTCATCCCAATAGCATATGCCTTTGGCGAGTGATTATCGGTGTCTCGGGCACCCTATTGTATTTCTTGGCCGAGCAGCACGCACTGGGAATCTTTTTGTTTACCATTTCAGCGGTGTTGGACGGCGTTGACGGGCTTGTTGCACGAGAGTGCGGGTTGACCACCTCCTTTGGTGAGGAAATCGATCCCTTATGTGATAAACTAACCTATTTACCGCCCATTCTCTTTTTTGCGTACCAGGGCTATCTCAGCGTGGCGGCGGCTTGGATTCTGGTGGGCATCGAGGCATCCGGCCAGTTTCTGGTGAGATATATCATCAAACGTTTCACCCTCTTTTCAGTGGCGGCAAACAATTTTGGTAAAATCAAAGCAGTTCTCTGTTTTTCCCTGATCATCTACTGTGCCTTGTTGGAGGATAAAGTGCCGATGCCTGATTTCTCCAGGCAGATGCTGAATCTGTGCATTATTTTGTCCCTTTCATCCATCGTTTTTAAGCTCATTCCGAATCGATTTTATGCGGACATTTTGTCCCTCCTGAATCTTTTTTGCGGTATCACGGGGATTGTGCTGGTCTTGAACGGCCGGTACGCTTATGCAACCCTGGCGATCCTTGCGGGGCAAATTTTTGATCTCTTTGACGGCCGTATGGCCGAAAAGCACGGGGGTACACGCGTCGGACCTTGGTTGGACGATATTGCCGATCTGGTCAGTTTTGGTGTCTGCCCGGGGCTGCTCATTATTCTCAAAGGGGACATGAAACTCTCCTTTGTTATCCTGGGAATTCTTTATACGCTGGCCATCGGTTTTCGGTTATGGCGATACCTTGTAATTGACAGGAATGACCAACAGCTGCCGCCCGGCGTTTTTAACGGACTGCCGAGCCCGGCAGGTGCAATGGGGGCGCTGGGTGCCTGCCTTTTTTGTACCAGGCCGTGGGCGGTCATTCTGGTGGTATGCCTGACCGCTCTCCTGCTGGTGAGTCATGTTCGGTTTGTTCATTTTGGAAGGGTTATCCTGACCCGTCTGCCACGAACCCTCATTGTGATGTTCGGTTTTGTGGTCGTGTTTATTATCGCATACCTCATAAAAGCCCGGGATTCGGAAATGCTGGGCGCCCTGCTAATGATATGTTTTGTGGGGTACCTGATCACCAGCTGCCATTTTCTCATGGGCAACCGCATTAAACCCCAAGTCAAATGAACTTTCTCTTTTTTTTCATGGTATTGACGGCATTTCTCTCTGCCGGCTGGCGCCAGATGCACTGGGTGCCTGAAACGGGAGGTATTTCCCCCATGGAAATGCTCTCCAGAGGTATGGTGGATTCGGCCACAGGTTCGGTGGAACTGGCCCTGGGGCTTGTGGGGGTAATGACACTCTTCTTGGGGCTCATGAAGGTTGCAGAGGCGGGCGGAATGCTCACCGTCATCGCCCGGTTGATCCGGCCTTTGATGGTGCGCCTCTTTCCGGCAGTACCTCCGGATCACCCCGCCATGGGCAGCATGATCCTGAATATGTCCGCGAACGCCCTGGGACTGGGAAATGCCGCCACCCCTTTCGGCATTCGTGCCATGCAGGAACTCGACCGGTTGAACCCGGTTAAGGGAACCGCAACGGATGCAATGGTCTTATTTCTGGCCATCAATACGTCAAATGTCACCCTTTTGCCTACCGGTGTCATTGCCCTTCGGGCGGCGGCCGGATCCACCGATCCCGCAGGCATTCTACCCACGACCCTTTTTGCAACGCTTTTTTCAACCATCATTGCCATCGTCGCCACAAAATTTTACGGCAAGCTTCCGTTCTTTAAAAAGATCCCTGCCCACAAAGACGAGCAGCAGAAGGGAGAAAGTGAACTTGAACCCATTGATACCCCGGCCTTAGAGATGCAGAAAGGTTATCCCCTTTGGGTGTGCGGCATTGCAATGCTGATACTGGTGTCCTTGATCCCGCTGACCGTTCTGTTCGGCCGCCGCATTTCCTCCTGGATCATTCCCGGCCTGATGCTCGGTTTTCTTGTGTTCGGCATTTTAAGAAAAGTAGCGGTCTATGAGGTTTTTGTTGAAGGCGCAAAAGAGGGGTTTCAAGTTGCCGTTCGCATCATTCCCTACCTGGTTGCCATCCTGGTGGCAGTGGGTATGCTTCGCAGCAGCGGCGCAATGGAAGCAATGGTCGGTTTCCTGGGGCCGTGGACGGAAAAGATCGGAATGCCGGCTGACGCCCTTCCCATGGCGTTCCTGCGTCCCTTGTCGGGATCCGGCGCGTACGGTATCGTAGCTTCCATCATGAACAATCCCGGAATCGGTCCCGACAGTTACACGGGCTATCTGGTTTCCACCATCCAGGGATCAACGGAGACGACCTTCTATGTGCTTGCCGTTTATTTCGGCGCGGTTCAGATCAAACGATTTCGCCATTCCCTTGCAGCTGCTCTGACGGCGGATCTGGCCGGGATAGTGGCTGCCGTTGCGGTTTGTTCCTTTCTCTATGGTGGGTGATGTTGTAAGAAAAGTGCGGTAGTGGCCGGATTTTTGATAAAATTTGGCGAATTATCACGGAATTGAGAGGTTATAAAAATAAGGAGAATGAGATGAACAACAATCCCAAGCAAATGAATGTTGACTTCCCCAAGGAACTGGTGGGCGGTGTTTACGCCAACAATATGGCGGTAACCCATACCGCTGAAGAATTCATTATGGACTATATCATGATAGCGCCGCCGGCAGGCGTGGTCCGATCACGCATCGTCGTGAGCCCGGGACATATGAAACGAATCCTTCATGCGTTGAAAGACAATCTTGACAAGTACGAACAAAAATTCGGCCCCGTTCAAACGGCGGAAGAACCCCAGGGAGAAGTCACGATTCAGTGAGGTGAATCCTTTTTGAAGGCCCCATTAATGAAACGAAAGGAGATAGGCTCTCAGGTTGATCTTTTTGTTTTTGATCCCCAGTTTCCGCCGTAGATTAAACCGGTGTGTCAAAATGGTGTTTTTCGATACGGAAAGTTTTTCCGCAATTTCGATATTGCTTTTTCCTTCCTTCACGAGATTGGCCACGCGGATTTCCATGGGTGTCAAATCAAGGACCCTGCTCCCGATGTCCCGGACAAATGGAGATATAATCTGTTCCAGATTGGTTTCGATCACATTTAAGTGGTTGGTCTGAATGGCATCCAGCGGGGTGCTTTTCAGTTTTTCAATATAGGGTTTGATAAGGGTGCTCATATTGCTGACCACCGAGGATTCAAAATTGGTGCGGTCTTCCTCCCGCCGTCGCAGCAATATACTGAAAGCGGTATTGGCTTCTTCCAGACTTCTGGTTCGTGCCTTCAGCTCTTTTTCTCTCTTTTTGAGGGCCGCCACATTTCTTTTTTCCTGGGTAACGTCCCTTGAATAAACCGCCAACTGAGTCACTTTCCCTTTTGTGTTCATTACGGGATACATGGTGTTCTGCAATACAAGTCTGCCCATCTTATCCTCAAAACGACTCGGTTTCCCCGTTTTAATAACCTGTTCGACTTTCCCTTTTCTTTTCTTTGTCACTTCGGGGGGAAGGTAATCGTACACGCATTTGCCCAGAAGCTCTTTGAGCGGTGCCTTGAGCCTTTTGGCGCTTATCTTGTTTGCGGTAATGATGTTTCCATTCTTGTCCAGCAATTGCGCTGCATCGGAAGAAGCATTGATAAGAGCACTCATCTGGTTGAAGGTTTTTTCCAAATCGGCCGTACGTTCCTCAACCACCTTTTCAAGCTTATCATGGGCTTCCTTCAATGATTTTTCGAGCCCAAAATTGTAGAGCGCGATTTCGATGGCGGAACTGACCTGCGCGTCACTAAAGGGTTTCAAGAGATACCCGTACGATCGGGCCGATTTGGCCCTATCGATGAATTCCTCTTCCGAATACCCGGTCAAAAATATTACAGGAATGTTCAAATCCGTTCGAATTCGCGTTGCTGCCTCGATGCCGTCAATTTTACCCGGCATCACAATGTCCATCAAAACCAGATCCGGGTGGGTTTTTTTTGCCATTTTAACGGCTTCATCACCCGACTCTGCGGTCGCCCCAATCTCGTACCGGGAAGACCTTAGAGCTTCGATTAACTCAGTAACGGTAATTACATCATCATCAACTATCATGATTTTGGGCATTGCTAAAACCTCGTCTCATTTTCTTAAGGATTCAAAAAGGAAAAGTATGTTTTACAATTTCAGAGTATGCTGAAAATGTCAAGGGAAACCATAGTGATAAGTGATTATTTTTTTGCGTAACTGTGAAGCCCGGCGAGATAATTGACTCCAAAATAGGTAAAGAGGACACACGCAAAACCCACAATGGAAAGAATCGCAATTTTTTTGCCCGTCCAGCCCTTCACCAGCCGGGCATGGATCACGGCGGCATACACCAGCCAGGTAATCAGGGACCAGGTTTCTTTGGGGTCCCAGCTCCAGTAACTGCCCCATGCGGAGTGCGCCCAAACAGATCCGGTGATAATGCCCAGGGTCAGCATGAGAAAACCGATGACGATCATCTGATAGCTGAGATCATCCAGAATGGCTCTTGATGGGATGAACCGCAGGAAGAGGTTTCTTTCTTCCGATGTATCCGGACGTTTCAACAGATACATGATGCTGATCCCGAAGGATAGTGCAAATGCGGCATAACCAAAAAAACATGTAATCACATGGCTGATCAGCCAATTGCTTTTCAACGCCGGAATCAGCGGCTGAATGCGGCTGCTGATGCCTGGTGAAAAGGAGGCATAGGCCATGGCCAGGAAGGCCAGGGGCGTCACGAATGTACCAATGCTTCTGTTTTTGGTGCGCCACTCCATCAGGAGATAAAGAAACATCAACGTCCATGCGAAGAAAACCAGTGATTCATATAGGTTGCTGAAAGGCGCATGACCGATGCCCAGTCTGTAGGATTCCACCCAGCGGAGAATAATACCGGTGGTCAGCGCTACAAAACCAAGAAGAGATATATAGGTGCCCAGACGTGAGAAAAAAAGACGATGCATGACCATGCCGAGCAAGTAGGCCATGAAGGCAAAAAAGTATATAAAGGTGGTATAACTTAAAATTACAGCGCTATCCATAATGCGTTAACCTTTTATATCAAATTCGTTTCTAAGTTTTTGTATGAGACTGCGGCGTTCCGTTTCAAGTCCAACAGGGTTCTTGTTGGTGGTTCCAGCTACCCGGATTCCGGTGGCGGTACCCTCTCTAACAACATGTACCCACAGCCTTTTGTGGGACAGGAAAAAGGTCACGAACAAACCGGTCACCATGAGAAAACAACCCGCCCACACAATGGGTACGCCTGGGTCTTTGTTGGCTTGAAGCCCCGTGTAATAAAGGCTCTTGAGATCCGAAAGGGAAAAACGGTAGGGAGCGAAAGCTTCGGGATTGAATTTGGGGGAAGCAAGCATGGGTGCAGGGAGTTTCTTTTGAACGGCTGCATGGTTCTTGAAGACCCAGAACTCCTTTGGCTCTCCTGTTTTGGGTTGAATCAAGATCAGCGCGGCGGGACCCAATCCCATGATATCATTTCTTATGTCAATTATTTTGAAAGTGCCTTCTCCACCGGGCAACGGATAATTCGCGTCCCCTTTAACGGTCATGTCCCACGACTTGGGTTCACCGGATTTGCGGATGATGCGCAACTGTAATTCCTTGTCGGGGACGGATCCGTAATTGGCCTGATAAAACGTAACACCGCTGAAGGTAACTGGATGATTAACGAGAAGATCACTGGTTTGAACGGGTTTTCCATCGACCAGAAAGGTGAGTATGGATTTGAATTCTTTGGGAGCACCGGTCTTGTAGAAATCCACTGAAAATTTGTCACACCGGACATCGAAGCCCAACTTCATAGGTTTCATGGTTTTGCGTATGAAAATCCGATCTGTCTTTTCTCCTTCCAAAATATTGACATAGGCCTCAAAACCAAAAAAAGATCCCACCAGGCTTCCCACGAGTATTAAAAGCACGCTCAGGTGCACCAGGTAGACACCGAAATAAGAGAATCGACCTTTATCACCATAAAAATAATGGTTTCCATCTACGATTTTACGACGCACATTCTTGTAGGCCGATTTAAAAATCTTTTCGACACGTGTTGCGGCTTCATCAGTGCTCAGGTGAAGTTGAAAGTGGTCTTCCCCATGGCCATTTTCAAAAGGCTTTTTTCGGTCGGGACCGGGTTTTGCAGTGAAGCGCTTCCAGGTAGCGGGGAAACGGTTAATGGAGCAGACAATCAAATTAAGGGCAAGAAATGCAATAATGAGTCTGAACCAGGGTGCATCATACATATCGAAAAGTTGCAGTGTCGATAAAAAACGAAGCATGGCGGGACCGAGACTTCCTGCAAATTCCGCGGATTCCCGTCCCTGGGGAATCAGAGTCCCCAAAATGGAAACGATGGCCAGCAGAATTAGAAGAACAATGGTCAGTTTAACGGAACTTAAAAAACGCCATACGGCGTTTGGATGGTTCGTTGTTTGGATGTTTTTCATATGTAGCTTATTTTAAAGGAAAAATATCGGTTTTTTTCACCGGCCTGCCAGATTTCCCCTTTCCTCCGGAAATTCGTTTTTTGGGGGATTGTCATACAAACATAAGGCGTGCATCGTTTTATGCCATAGGTCTATAACATGAATTTTAATAAAGTTCAATTTGCTTGAAAATCTTAAAAAGTTTGACCATTGGCGATGCATCATGTAGAAAAGTCGACAACGTATTTATGAGAAAAGGGTTTCTAACGTTGGGAGACAATCATGCTTGACCTCAAATTTGTCAGATCGAATCTGGAAGATATCAAAAAGATGATTCGAAACCGCGGATACGATCTGGATGTTTCACAGTTCGACGCGTTGGATGAAAAAAGAAGAGAACAGCTTTCGGTTTTGGAAGCGCTCAGGCACCACAGGAACACCGTTAGCGACAATATCGCCACAATGAAAAAAAATGGCAAAGATGCCTCGAACGTCATTGCCGAAATGAAAACGGTTTCAGCCCAAATCAAGGAAAAAGAAAAGGAACTCCCCGATGTTGTGGAAAAATTGGATCAGCTCCTCCAATTGATTCCCAATATTCCGGATCCATCCGTTCCCGTGGGAAAAGATGAAAAGGACAATCCGGTTATTCGAACATGGGGCGATATCAGGGATTTTCCATTTGAAGCACTCCCCCATTGGGAGATCGGTGAAAATTTGGGTATTCTCGATTTTGCCCGTGCCGCCAAGCTCTCGGGAGCACGGTTTGCGCTTTATCGCGGTGCAGGGGCCGCCCTGGAACGCGCGCTGATCAATTTTATGATCCACATCCATACAACAGAACATGGCTATACGGAAATCCTTCCCCCTTTCATGGTGAATGCTGCTTCCATGTTCGGAACCGGCCAGTTGCCCAAGTTTGAAGAAGACCTTTTCAAGGTAAAGGGGAGAGATTTGTATCTCATACCCACAGCGGAAGTTCCGGTTACCAATATGCACCGTGAGGAAGTTCTCCAGGAAGACGATCTTCCGGCCGCTTATGTGGCCTACACGCCTTGTTTCAGGTCGGAGGCGGGAAGTTACGGCAAGGATACCCGCGGTTTGATCAGACAGCATCAGTTCAACAAGGTGGAACTGGTCAAATTCTCAAAACCGGAGGATTCTTACCATGAACTGGAAAAACTGACCCAAAACGCCGAAGAAATCTTGAGGCGGCTTGAGTTGCCTTATCGCGTGGTGACGCTTTGCACGGGAGATATCGGTTTTTCCGCGGCAAAAACGTACGATCTCGAGGTATGGTTGCCCGGTCAGGGATTGTACCGGGAAATATCTTCATGCAGTAATTTCGTGGAGTTCCAGGCGAGAAGGGCGAACATCCGCTTTAAACGAAAAGGAAAGTCCGGAAATGAACTGGTGCACACCTTAAACGGATCCGGACTTGCAGTGGGACGGACGGTGGTGGCAATTCTGGAGAATTATCAACGGGAAGACGGGAGCGTTGAAATTCCGGAGGCCCTGCGGCCGTTTATGGGCGGAATCATCGAAATAGCAAAGGCCGAAGATGGATAACCGTTTTCCTTACAGTTCAGGCTGGCGGGATCACAATCCCAATTTCGGCAAGAAACGCACAAAAAGATTTTTCAGTAAGCGTGTCGGCCTTTTGGTGTTGTTCCTTTGCCTTCTTGCCACCGCCTATATTCTCTTTTTTCCAGTTCCGTGGTACCAGGACCATGCCAAACGGAACGGCAATGCGCTGTCTGCCATCACCAAGCCCGATAGCGCGAAGAAAAAGGAGGTTTTTGAGAAGCTCTTGATCGGCGGCATCGAGGACCTCAATCTGGATCCCGCCCACATCGAAAACCGCTTCACCTTGAAAAAAGAGGGGATTCCTCTGATTGTAGAGTCTTCGGTTGATACCGATTTTCAGGCTTACATTCAGCACTTGCTTGAAACCAGCAACACCCTGAAAGCAGCGGTCGTCGTCATGCGGCCCGACGACGGCCGAATTCTTGCCATGGCCAGCTACGACAGGGAAAGGAATGGGGAAAGCCTTTGCCTGAAAGCGGATTACCCCGCGGCCAGTCTCTTTAAAATCGTTTCGGCGGCGGCGGCCTTTGAATTTGCGGATTTTTCTCCTGATAAGACCGTTTCTTTTGTGGGTAGAAAACATACCCTCTACAAAAACCAGCTAAAAGAGAAAAAAAGCAGGTATTCCGAGAAGATTTCTTTCAAGAGAGCCTTCGCTTCCTCCATCAATCCGGTCTTCGGAAAACTGGGCATCCATGAACTGGATTATCAATTGCTGCAGAAGTCAGCTGAAAAACTCTTTTTTGAGCGCTCCATTCCTTTTGATTTTCCCGTTGGCAAAAGCGAAGTTTTTGTTCCAAAAGATGATTTCGGCATGGCGGAACTGGCCAGCGGATTCAACAAAGGAACCACCATATCCCCGTTGCACGCAGCACTTCTGGCATCCGCCGTGGTCAATGACGGGGTGATGATGAAGCCATGGATTGTCAAGCGGGTCACCAATGAGGCGGGAGAGGTGCTCTATGAAAACCGAAAGTCATCCATGGGGGTTTCCATGAGTCCCGAAACCGCAAAAGAATTACGAATACTCATGGAAGACACCGTCCTTCACGGTACCTGCAGAAAAGCATTTTACCGGGAAAGGCACCGGAAAGCATACAAGAATGTGGACTTGGGGGCGAAGACGGGCACCATCAATGATCGAGATGATCGGTTCAAATATGACTGGTTAACGGCGTTTGTTATTCCCCCGAATCACAAAAAAAGTATCTGCATCGCCGTGCTGGGCATTCATGGAAAAGTGCTGGGCGTGCGGGCCAACCGGCTGGGCCGAAGCATTATTCGATATTACCTTTCATCCTGATCACGCCATACATGCTTTTACAAATCCGAAGAACAAAGGTGCGGGAGATTCCATACGCGATTTAAGCTCCGGATGCGCCTGCGTGGCGCAGAAATATTTCAATTCAGGCAATTCAATAAATTCCACCAATTTTCCATCGGGCGACATGCCTGAAAAGACCATTCCTTTCTCTTTAAGAACCTCATGATAATCCGGATTCACCTCGTACCGATGACGATGCCGCTCCGACACCTCATCGGTACCATAAAGGGAATGCACCACAGACCCTTTTAGCAGCCGGGCGGGGTAGGCGCCGAGCCGCATGGTACCCCCTTTCTCGATGATGGTTTTCTGTTCGGGAAGAATATCAATAACGGGATGGGGGGTCCCGGTGTCCATTTCCGTGGAATTGGCGCCCTCCAGCCCGCACACGTGTCTCGCGAATTCTATCACTGCCAGCTGAAGGCCCAGACAAAGCCCCAGAAAGGGGATGTTCGATTCTCTTGCCATGCGGATCGCCTCTATTTTTCCTTCAGCCCCCCGCGATCCAAACCCTCCGGGAACCACCAGACCATCAATCTGACCCAACCGGCTCGCATCCCTGAGGCCGGTGGTTTCAACCCATTTGAGGTTGATTTTGCATCTCAGGTGGGCGGAGCAATGATTGAAGGATTCAATGATGGAGGCGTAAGAATCCTCCAGTTTGGTGTATTTCCCGCACATGGCCACCGTGATTTCTTTTTCAGGATTTCTGATATTGTCAACCAGGTTTTTCCATCTTCTGAGGTCGGGCGGGCTGTATATATTCAATTTTTTGTGAATGTTTTCCGGCAGTCCCTCACGTTCGAAAATGATAGGAATTTCATAAATATCATCCACATCGAGACCCGTAATAACCGCTTCCGGCTTGACATCGCAGAAATTGGATATCTTTGATTTGACTTCGGGTGTGAGTAATTCCTGACAACGGCCGATGATGATATCCGGAAATATGCCGCGCTGCTGCAAAAGGTTAACGCTTTGTTGAGTGGGTTTGGATTTCTGTTCATTGACACCGGTTGGGATGGGCACGTAGGTAAGATGGACGAAGACGATATTGTTTCTGCCCACGTCCTTTTTCATCTGGCGCATGGCTTCCAAAAAGAGCTCATTTTCAATGTCCCCCACGGTTCCACCGATTTCAACGATCACCAGATCCGGGGACTCTTCTTTGACCACCTGTCCGATGTGCTCTTTAATGAGGTCCGTTACATGGGGGATATATTGGACTGTCTTGCCCAGATAATCGCCACGCCTTTCCTTTTTTCGGACCATGTCAAAAACCTTGCCCATGGTTAAATTCCACTTGGATTTACAGCGAACCCCCAGAAACCGCTCATAATGCCCGAAATCCATGTCCACCTCGGCGCCGTCGTCAAGAACGAAAACCTCGCCGTGTTCAAAGGGATTCATGGTTCCGGGATCGACATTCAGATAACCGTCACACTTGATGGGAACGATTTTCAGCTTGGCGGAGAGCAGGTGGCCGATTGAAGCGGCTGCAATGCCTTTGCCCAATCCTGAAAGCACGCCGCCCGTTACGATAATATATTTGGTGGGCATTTCCGATGTATTCCTTTCTTTTTATAGACCTGTTCCGGTACATGTTTGGTGTCTTAATCTCGCGGATTTTAAACCAATGAGGTCACAAAAGCCAGTTGATTATTTGAGCATGACAAATGTTCCGAATCGTCCGGTTACGCCTTCTCCCCGGTAGGAAAAAAAGCGATCCATATGACAACGGGTGCAGATTTCTGAAACGGTAATATTCCTCTGATCGACCCCTTCCATAACGAGTTGATGCGAACTCAGACGCCAGAGGTCGAAATGGTTTTCCGAGACCCTGAATTCATTAAAATCCGGAGGAAAAATTTCTTTATGGGTTACAAATTCGGCACAACAGGGGCCAAGAGAGGGCGCAATGGCCGCCACAAGATCTCCTGATCTACAGTGGAAATGATCTGTCATGGTACGGACAACCCGGCCCAGGATGTTCCCGACATTTCCTCGCCAGCCGCAATGAACATTGGCAATGACATTTTTCCGGGGGTCAAAAAGAATCACCGCCTGGCAATCGGCCTGTTTGATCATCAGACCCGTATCGACACGGTTTGTTATCATGGCATCCGCCTGCCATGCGGCCGCAGCCGTTTCAGTCGTGTCTGCACCGGCGATCAGGATTTCGGTTCCATGGGTTTGCCGCGTAGAAAGAATTCGAGGGACATCCATGCTACGCTTCATGATCATCAGGTTTTCGGCCACATTCTTAACGGAATCCCCCACGGCATCGCCGACATTGAGCGAATCGTAGGGCGCAGGGCTGACGCCACCGTGCCGGGTGAAGGTGGCGTGTCTCAGTTGATGGTGCTGGGAGAGGTTGGGGTATTGAATGTGGGATGCATGCTGCTGCGATTTCGACGAATACAGGGGATTCGACATGGACTTTCCGAAGTTAGTGTCCTTGGCCGCGCAACCTTTTTTCGAAACCTGAACGATATGCCTTCGCCACCCGGAGAAACCATATAGATTCACTCGACGACACAGACTTTCTTACTTACCGCTGCTTCCTTCCGGACCTGACGGGGTTTATAAGCGCCTGTTACGTGAGGTCCATATCAACCCCAAGGTGTTGAAAATGCAGTTCGAACCAGGAATTTCCAGAAGGATTTTCAACCCCGCATAAGCGGATTTCGGGTTAAGGGGCACCGCTAACTCCCCGTCTAGCGCGACCAAGGGCCTTAACTGACAATGCTTTTTATATGATGTCGACGCTTTTTATATGATGTCGACTCTTTCTTTCAATTCCTTTCCGACCTTGAAAAAAGGGAGTTTCTTTCGGCCGACATTAATGATTTCGCCTGTTTTGGGGTTTCGGCCCTTGTAACCGTCATAATGTTTTACTTTGAAACTGCCCAGACCACGGATTTCGACCCTCTCTTCATCTGTGAGAGCCTTTTCCATCTCTCCAAAGACCGTGTTTACCACTTCTTCAGCCTTTCGTAGGGGCAAATCTTTTTCTTTGGCTAAGGCTTCAATCAATTCTGACTTGTTCATCATTCCTCCCCGGTTACATTTAGACAGTAGACAGCGTTTTTTCGGCCACTCATCAAAAAAATCACAAGATGAATTGAGGTTAGGTATTACTGTGGGATCGCTAAATTATCGTCTGAAATCAAAATATGGCAAAACAACAATCCCGTTGTCGCAATCGAGAGGAAAAATAGAAGATCAATGAGGGTAAGTCAAGGAAAAATCGATTGAAAATATTCCTGATCCCGCAATTTTCATTTCGCAGACAATAGGATCCGTGGCTTCCCGTTTACTTTTTCACTTTGTTGCGATATAAACCCAGAAATTTCGATTCCAATCATATAGCAAAAGAAGTCCATAAATCAACTGCGTTTTTTAAATTGCACCGTGCTTGAAATCCTCTCGCGGGATTGTTGCGTTTCTAAGAATCAAGAAGGAAAGTGAAGGTCAATTTCATGCGCCATGTGGATGTGATTACCCTTGATGGCCCTGCAGGTTCAGGCAAAAGCACCGTCAGCCGCTTGCTCGCCCGCAGGATCGGCTATGCCTATCTCGATACCGGCGCCATGTATCGCGCTATCGCTCTTGCTGCCAAAAGAGAGGGCGTTCTTCCTGATGACCGCGTGGCATTGAGACATTTGTGTGAAAACATAAGATTGCGTTTTGTGACGGATCAGGATCCGCCGCGACTTTTGATGGGAAATGAGGATATTTCCGAAGAAATTCGGAATCCGGAAATGGACATGCTCTCATCCACTGTATCAACGGTAAAAGAAGTCCGGGAAGCCATGAGTACCCTTCAGCGAAGCATTGCGCGCCATGTGGGCAAGGGCCTGGTCGCCGAAGGCAGGGATATGGGTACCGTGGTGTTTCCCGAAGCAAGATGTAAAATTCTGCTGACGGCCTCCCTTGAGGAAAGAGCTTCAAGAAGGCACAGGGAACTGCTTGATCGCGGAAAAACCGTTACGAAGAAAGAAGTCATGGAGGGCCTCAAGAAAAGGGATTATCAAGATCAGAATCGTTCGTTGGCGCCATTAAAAGCTGCGCCCGATGCGCTTATTCTGGACACCACAGGCATGGGAATCGAAGCGGTTTTAAGACGTTTGATCGCCCATGTCGCCGCTGGTTGAGGAAATAAGTTGAAATCCTGTTTTAGGTTTGATAGTTAATTTATTTAGGTTATTCTCTGAAATAAGCAGATACAAGGGGGTTATCAGCTTAATGGAAAAGACAACTGACTTCTTAACTCAAGACGAAACAGATAATTCACAGGATGAATCGGTATGTCAAAACGGGGATCCAATTGACCACCAGGACGAACAGCGCTCGGATGATACACAGGGCATGATGATGCTTGGAGATGATACGGGCGAAGACATGGATGCGGACAACTTCATGAAGATGTATGAAGAAAGTCTGAAAAGCATTCAGGAAGGAGAAGTGGTTCCCGGAGAGATCGTCCAGGTCGATAAAGAGTATGTTCTCGTCGATATCGGCTATAAATCGGAAGGGCAGATTCCCATCCAGGAATTCACGGATGAAGAAGGTCAAGTTTTTGCCAAAGTGGGCGACAAAGTTGAAGTCCTGCTGGAGCGAAGGGAGGATGAGGAAGGCGTTATTCGGCTTTCCAAAGAAAAAGCGGCCAAAATCAAGATCTGGGATCAGATCAAGGACATATACGAAACCAACGGTACCGTTAAAGGCAGAATCGTTTCCAGAGTCAAGGGTGGACTCTCCGTAGACATAGGTCTCCAGGCCTTTCTTCCTGGCTCTCAAGTGGATCTTCGACCGGTTCGGGACATGGACAGTCTCGTGGAAACCGAACATGAATTCAAAATTGTCAAATATAACAAGCGGCGGGGAAATATCGTACTGTCTCGTCGTGCCATCCTCGAAGCGGAACGCGCCGCCTTGAAAGAGGAAACCCTCAAGATTATCGAAGAAGACGCGGTTCTCAAAGGCGTGGTCAAAAATATTACGGATTATGGACTTTTCATTGACTTGGGCGGTCTCGATGGCCTTGTTCATATCACCGACATGAGCTGGGGCCGTGTAGGGCATCCTTCTGAAATGCATCGGGTGGGTGACGAGATCCAAGTTAAGGTATTGAATTTCGATCGGGAAAGAGAGCGGGTATCTCTGGGCATTAAACAACTGACACCGGATCCGTGGAGCCAGGTTGCGGAAAACTACCCCATCGGCGAAAAAATCACCGGGCGTGTCGTCAGTTTAACGGATTACGGGGCTTTTGTAGAGGTCGAACAGGGCGTGGAAGGATTGATCCATGTCTCGGAAATGTCATGGACCCGTAAAATTCGTCACCCCTCACAGATTTTGAATGTCGGGGATACGGTCGATGCCATTGTCCTCAACATGGATGTGCAGCGGAAACGCATATCACTGGGCATGAAACAGGTGGAACCCAACCCATGGGATGTCATTGAAGAGAAGTATCCGGTAGGTACCACCATTGAAGGTAAAATCAAGAATATTACGGATTTTGGAACCTTTATCGGTATTGATGAAGGCATCGACGGTCTCGTTCATATTTCCGACATGAGTTGGACCAAGCGGATCAAGCACCCTTCGGAGCTCTATAAAAAGGGCCAGGAAGTGCGTGCGGTGGTACTCAATATCGACAAGGAAAATGAACGTTTTTCGTTGGGGATAAAACAGTTGACACCCGATCCCTGGGATGAAATTCCTGCAAAATATAAACCGGGAACACGGGTTACCGGGACAGTGACCAACATCACCGATTTCGGACTGTTTATCGAACTGGAAGAAGGAATAGAGGGCTTGGTCCACGTATCCGAAATCTCGGGCGACAAACGCGGAAACCCCTTGTCTCGATTTCAGATAGATGATGTCATCCAGACGAAAGTTATCAATGTTTCGAGGCGTGAAAAGAAGATCGGCCTTTCTATCCGCAAACTGGAACAGACCAGTGAAAAGGAGATTTTCAAAAGTTATGTCAATAACCGAAAAGAAGCCACGTCGAATCTGGGTGATCTTCTACGGGAAGAAATGATGAATCTGGGACGTCAGACCGTACCGGACAATCCTGATTCCCAAGAGAATCGTGAGAGCGAAATCTCCGCGGATGAGAGCGGCAGAAGAAAATCATTTTCTAAAAAAGATTGATTTTAAACGGTTAAAGAACCTGCAATCATGGCAAAAAAGAGCCGCCCACTATTGATCGTTTTTTGCATCCTTCTGATCATGGCCGTTTTACTGGGTGGCATCCTGCTTCTGACATTTCACTTTTTCGGCCCATCAACGACCGCTCTCTTCAAGGAGAAAATCGGCGTCGTTGCCATCAACGGTACAATATCTTCCGGTAAGAAAATTTCCTCACAACTGGCAAAGTTTGCCAGGGATGAGAACATCAGAGCCATCATTTTGCGCATCAACTCCCCCGGTGGCGGTGTGGGTGCAACACAGGAAATCTATCGGGAAGTTCAGAAAACGATCCGCCAAAAGCCGGTTATTGTGTCCATGGGTTCGGTTGCTGCCTCCGGAGGTTATTACGTGGCGGCACCGGCAACCAAAATCGTGTCCAACCCGGGAACCATTACCGGCAGCATCGGTGTCTTTATTCAATTTGTTCGTCTGGAGAAATTACTGAGTAAAATCGGTGTCGATTTTGAGATCGTCAAAAGTGGTGAGTTCAAAGATATGGGCTCACCGGATCGGAAGCTAACCCGAAGAGACCGGGAAATCATCGAAGCCTTGATAGAGGATTTACAGGGGCAGTTTGTTTCCGCAGTGGCCTCAGGCAGGCATCTTTCCGTTCAGGAAGTTCAGAAATTTGCCGACGGGCGTATTTTTTCAGGTGCTCGGGCCAAGCAACTGGGCCTTGTTGATTTCATGGGAAACTTCCAGGATGCCGTTGAAATCACCAAAAAAGTCGTTGGCATAACGGGAGAGGTGGAACTGGTTCATCCCAAAAAAACCAGCAGTGAATTGTTGGATCTTTTTCTAGAGTCAAGCGCAAGGCATTTTATGAAGGCGTTTGGTGATGGTGCAAAGGGCAACGTTTTGTACCGATGGGATGGATCCCTAAACCCCTCTAGCTGAAACTACTGACATCTCCTTTGCCTTCCCGAATGATTTCCGGCTCATCGTCGATCAGGCTTACCACACTTGAGGGATTGGGGTAAAGCAGACCGCCATCGATAATCACGTCGAGGTTGACGCCGTAGGCATCTTCTATGGCACGGGGTTCATCGAAGCCGGCGCTGGTGCTGATGATGGGGCGGCCCAGTGTGCGGACGATGGCACGGGTAATGTTGTTGTTCGGAACGCGGATGCCCACTGTTTTTCTCTTGGTCAACATAATTTTGGGAACCAGACGGGTCCCCTCCAGAATGAAGGTATAGGGGCCCGGCAGCAAGCGTTTCATGGTTTTGTAGGCGTAGTTGGAAACCAGTGCATATTTGCTGATTTCATTTAGGCCGTCGCAAACAAAAGAGAAGGGTTTTTTTAGCGGACGGTTTTTCAACCGATAAATGTGTTGTATTCCTTTCTTGTTGTAAAGGTCGCAACCAATTCCGTAAAATGTATCCGTTGGATAAGCGATCACTCCCCCTTGTTCCAGAATTTCACTGACCCGATCAATGTGTCTCTGTTGGGGGTTATCAGAGTGAATGGAAAGAAACAGCACCTTCTTTTTGGGGCCTGATTTTTTTTTGGGCGGCATTTTTTTAACCTCAGTTGGAGCCTTTCCTGTGAGTATGGATTTCGTTTTATCCCTTTTTTCCGTTCTGTTTGGTCTTTGTCTGGGCAGTTTTGCAAATGTGTGTATTTACCGTATCCCACAGAACAAGTCAATCGTCCATCCTGGCTCCTCATGTCCCCACTGCGGCGCTGGAATTCCGTTTTATGACAACATTCCCGTCATCAGTTACCTCGTGCTGAGGGGGCGGTGCAGACGCTGCGGTGCTTCCATCTCCCTGCGATATCCTCTGGTCGAGATGTTGATGGGACTTCTGAGTTTGGCGCTCTTTATTAAATTCGGCTTTCATCTTCAATACCTCCTGTTCATGCTTTTCTCCGGGACCTTGCTGATCCTCGGTTTCATCGATTTTGATCATAAAATTTTGCCCGACGTTCTGACGCTGCCGGGCATTTTGGCGGGATGGCTGGTATCTTTTTTTCCGGGGGGTATTTCCTGGGTCGATTCTCTCATTGGTTTGGCGGCAGGGGGTGGGTCTCTCTACCTTGTGGCTGCCGTTTATGAACGCATTACGGGAAGGGAGGGTTTGGGCGGCGGCGATATAAAGCTTTTGGCCATGATCGGGGCGTGGTTGGGGTGGATGTCACTTCCGCTGATCGTTCTCATGTCTTCTCTGTCAGGCGCCGTCATCGGCTCCGCATTTATCCTGTCAGGCGGAAGAGGTGCCCGTACACAGATCCCGTTTGGCCCATTTCTATCAATGGGCGCGCTCGCATATCTTTTTTTTGGTCGTGAGATATCATTATGGTATTTTGATCTTTTTACCTGATGCCATGAACCGTTCAACTGCCCTTCGTCATATCATGAAAGCCCTGAAATCTTTTTTGTCGGGAACCCTTTGAGATACGGTTTTATCGATGCGGGCTCCCGTAATACGAACATCATGAACGTCCCCTTCAGCTCCGTCACTGTATGAAAGCGTGATTTGAACCGCCAGGTCGATGGCCTCGTCCAACAAATTGCCGCCCATGAGAACCGTGGGACCGGGGACCGAAACGGTATGAATAACAATATCATCTTCTACTGCCAGGTTCCGGAGTTTTTCATTTTCCCGTCTGTTTCGACCCACCACGATTTTTGCACCGTCATTGAGCCTGAAATGCCTTCCCAGTTTCAATGCCTCCAGATGAGGGGTTATGACCTGCGAATCTCTAATGAGCAGATCCTTCAGACGCCGGGAAAATTCCTTCTCCGTCAAAAGGCATCCCCCTGCGGGAGAGGGGTAATCGCCGAGATTCAACTGTTCCGCCATTGCCATCTGCGGTTTTCTGGAACGACCCTGAATTCCCAGAAGTCGTTCTCTTGCTACCCACCCTTCAGTTTCGGGGACAGTGAGCGGCAGACATTTTGCCGAAAGGGGCCTGAGCAGCAATCCATGAAGGCCGCTTTCCCGGTCAACCAGGGCGAGCGCTTTCTTATTCTGGCTCATGGGCCTTTGTCCCATGACCTCTCCGCTGAAAACAAATGAAGCGGCTTCGGATCCAAGCATTTCTCCGGCAATGCGGAACATCAGTGCGTGGCAGTCGATGCACGGGTTCATATTCCCGCCGTATCCATGCTTCGGGTTTTTGACCACTTCAAGATGCCGTTCGGTAATATCCACCGCCTTAAACGGCAAACGCATGGAGTTGGCTGAAATGCGTGCACGATCCGATGTGAAGAAGGGCGTTTCAAAAAAAAGGGCCAGGACATCAATGCCCTGCGCCCTCATGAGTTCAACGGCCAGCATACTGTCAAGACCGCCTGAAAAGACTGAGATTGCTTTCATTTTGCTGTCTTGATTTTTCTATAGGTCGGCTTTTGCCAGCGAAGCCACCAGGTCTTTTTGTTCCTCGGTCAGCTCTTTGGGAACATCAATGTTAATTTCAACATAGGCATTTCCCCTGCCGGAACCGTTGTAGATGGGGAGTCCGAAATTTTTGAGCCTGAATTTCGCGCTGTCCTGTGTTCCAGGGGGAATCTTGAGCTTGAGTACCTTGTTTTCCAGGGTAGGCACCTCGATATCCGCTCCCAGGACGGCCTCTGAAAACCTGATCTTTTGCCTCATGTACAAATCGGCATTGTCACGCCTAAATCTGGGATGCGGGGCCTCCTTAATCCGGATGTAAAGATCTCCCGGGGGACCGCCGTTGGGTCCCGGTTGTCCTTTTCCCTGCAATCTCAATTTTTGTCCGCCCTTTATGCCTGCGGGCACCCTTACGGAAATCTGTTCATGACGACCGTTGATCTGATAAGTGATGGTTTTGCTGGTGGTTTGGGTGAGTTCTTCCAGGGTCATTGGAAGTTCATAAATGAGATTCTGGCCTCTCACTCGCGATTCCCGGTTGTGAAACCCGTCAAAACCCCTGGGACCGAAACCGTTTCCGAATACACGGCTGTAGCCCCCATGACCCCTGGGACCGCTGCCGAAACCGAATTCCTTAAAAATACTCCCAAGATCAAAGTCCCTGAAAATATCTTCTTGAGAATATCGATTTTGAAACCCTTCGGCGCCAAACATGTCGTATTGTTTCCTCTTTTCAGGATCACGCAGTACGGCGTAGGCTTCATTCAAGTCCTTAAACTTTGCTTCAGCAGATTTATCCCCTTCGTTATGATCCGGGTGATATTTCAGTGCAAGTTTGCGATACGATTTCTTGATTTGTTCAGCCGAGGCGGATTTATCAACCCCGAGTATTTTGTAGTAATCTTTTCCGGGCATGGTTTCAGAATGTTTTTGCTGAAAAAAAAAAGGTTTTTTCACTTCAATGTGAAAAATAACCACAAGCCTCAGGAAGTCAAGGCATTTGAATCCGAGGTGCCCATATCTTTTTCAAGGTGAAAAAGCGTGGCGCCCACAGGGGCAAATGAGAGAAGTAACAGGTTCAATCCGGGGATGAGAAAAGGCAGCCCGAACCCCAGATGAAAGGGAAGGGTCCCCAGCAGAAAACGAAAGCGGCTGGAAAAAGAATTCATGCGTCTGGCGGGTAGAAGGTCGGTATTGTCCCACGCCAGGAAGACGGCCGCAATGGCCGAAGAGAGGATCGTAATAACGGGTCCCAAGGGCGTAAGCCACCCCAGCAGCAGCAAGACCACCGAAAGCAGCACAGGTATTGTGGTCCTGGGCATTTCCTGCTTGACAAGGTAAATGAAAAGACTGAAAAGGGAAATATTTTCCGGTTCCTCAACCCGGCCAATGCGCTGCCGCTCGGTGAGGCGGGACATGTGATCCATTATCAGGACGCTAAAAAAAATCTGTGAAATCAGGTAAGAAAATATGGCCGATAAACCAAAAAGAGCCAGGCTGACCAACCAGGAGACCAGATGCCATAGCCAGAGGATCCAGTGGCTTGACGGTCTTTGCCAGATCATATCCAGTATTTCCTGATGATAGGCAAAAATAAGCGTCGCAGCGACCACGGTCAGCAATATCACCACAACGAATCTCAACAGGCCCCAGAAGAAAAGTCGCGGGGTCTTAAGACCCACGAAAAATCCTCTGAAATTATAATCAATCCCTTTTAAAAACCCCATTTTTCTTGATTCGCCTCACCTGTAATATTTTAAGGATTGAACTGTCATTTTGAACGGATACGGTTATCGGCCTCCGTTAATCCACCAGTCCGAATCGTTGTCAAACCACCAGTCGTCGCATTTGGAAGCCATGATTTCGCGCCCCAGTGCTTGACCGTTTAGCGTACCCAAACGTTTAAGTGCATATGTCAGCCACTGTTTTGCGTTGGGGTTGCCTGCATCATGATGTCCCTTCAATTCGAGAATCAGATCAAGCTGGTCCGCGTCCTTTGCGATTTTCGCTTCCAGTGTTTGGGCGGCGTTGAACTCATTGATCAATGCCACGATATCGCCGCCAAAGGGAAGGCCCTTCGTTTGGTCCTGAACCGCCTTTTCTTCGTCGACGGAGACGTACTTTTTGTTCACATAATTATGATCTCCCGTTCTCGCCTCGGGCAGATCATGGAACAAGCACATGCGAACGGTTTTGTCAATATCGGCGCCCTCTTCCATGGACGCCAGGACGTATCCCAGAACGGCCGCTCTGAAGGAATGTTCCGCCACCGATTCGGCACCGGATCCTAAGAATTGATAACCGGTCCGGGGCGTTTTTTTAAGCATGCCTGCTTCATGAAGAAATTCTACCGTGCGTTTTAGCATGAAAATTCGAGGAAGCCCTCCGCGCAATGATTGATCGCCGATCCAGTGCCTGCTTGATTTATGCCGGCACAGTGTTTAGTATGGGGCAAATTTATAGAACAGCAACGGATCAAAATCAATCCGTAAATGAAAAAACGTCATTTTGCATGGTAACGGAAAAAAATGTCTCACATGAAAATATTTACCTATCCGGAACCGGTCCTCAAGAAAAACGCTGAGCCCGTAAAAAACATTGATGAAGAACTTCAAGAGATCATTGACCAAATGCTTGAAACCATGTATGCGGCTCCCGGGATCGGGCTGGCAGCCAATCAGGTGGGCGTGCTCAAAAGGGTCATTGTCTTTGACGGTTCGCCCAGGGAAGAGGGGGCAAATCCTCAGATACTGATAAATCCCGAAATCGTTGCGGCCGAAGGGTCCATCAAATGGGACGAAGCCTGTCTCAGTGTGCCCGATTTCACCGCGGAGGTAAACCGTAATGCCAATATCCAGGTAAAAGGGCTCGATCGGAATGGAAAGCCTCTGGAACTGGAAGCCAAGGATCTTTTGGCGGTATGCCTGCAGCACGAAATCGATCATCTGGACGGCATCCTCTTTATTGACCGTATCAGCCGCCTGAAACGTGCTCTCTACAAGAAAAAGCTGAAGAAAATGGAAAAAGGGAAATCGAGTAAATGACGACGCATCGGATGCGGCCCTTGCCTGCAAAGCCAGAAATTATTTTCATGGGTACCCCGGATTTTGCTTTACCCTCCCTTAAAGCGCTGATTGACCATGACCATTGTGTTCAGGCTGTGGTAACGCAGCCCGACAGGCCAAAAGGGAGAAGCGGAAAACCTGTCCCCCCTCCCGTAAAAGAGATGGCGGAAGACCTGGGATTGAACGTCCTTCAGCCGGAGAAGGCGTCGGATGAAGCATTTTGCCGGACCATCAGCACCTTTTCGCCCGATCTGCTCGTGGTGATTGCTTTCGGGCAGATCCTGCGTACGACGCTCTTAAATATCCCCCGCTGGGGTGGATTGAACATCCACGCCTCCCTGCTGCCCAGGTATCGGGGAGCCGCCCCCATACAGCGGGCTATCATAAACGGAGAAGTGGAGACCGGGCTCAGTGCCATGCGAATGACCCCTGGACTTGATGCCGGCCCCATCCTTCTCCAGGAAAAAACGGCGATCGGCGTTCATGAAACAGCCGGGGAACTTCATGACCGCCTTGCGGGGAAGGCTGCCCCGTTTTTGCTTAAAACCCTTCGCGACCTCTCTGAAAACACCATTCGCGAAATACCACAGGAACATGCCCTGGCAACCTATGCGGCAAAAATTGATCGAAATACGGGCCGTATTTTCTGGGATCGCCCGGGGAATGAGATTTCAGCACTGATTCGCGGGCTTGACCCATGGCCGGGGGCCTATACAACGGTAAATGGAAAAACGCTGAAACTGTTTTCATCCCGTACAATGAGCAGCGGGGATGGGGGGATGGTACCCGGAAGGGTTAGGGGACATTCCGGGGAAGGGCTGATGGTGGAAACAGCCGACGCCGTCATTCTTGTGTCCGAACTTCAACTTGCCGGCAGAAAACGCGTCCGGGCATCGGATTTTCTGCGGGGTTTTGCATTGGCGCCCGGAACCGTTTTCGGAAAATAAGAAATGAAAAATTCCACCCATGCCGTAGAGGATCATCATGGAGCGCAGGAACCGCTTCAAACGGATGCCATGGATTTGGACACATTCTCCAGACCGCGAATACGGGTTTTTATTTTTCTCCTGCTGGTAACGAGTCTGGTCCTGCTCGCGGTGGCGTTTCTTCTCTGGTGGGTGCCCTATGTGGGCCTTGCCACTATCCATGAAGCGCTGCCGGCGGTTCTGGCGGTTTTGCTGAGTTGTGTCGTGCTGGTAAGCCTCGGGGCTGTTCTGACGCTTCTGTTTACGATCCTCAGAGGAAAAAACCTTTTTTTCAACCGCCGCATCAGGGGTGTGGTGATCCGTGTGCTTTTCCCCCTCTTGGTAGGGGTGGGCAGGTGTTTCGGAATTCGCAAATCCGAAATCAGAAGGTCCTTTGTGGCCATCAATAATCAATTGGTCATGACAGAGGCGCAGCAGGTCAGCCCTGAGGAGATGTTGATTCTGCTCCCCCACTGCCTGCAAAACCATGATTGTGCCGTTAGGATTACCGGTGATGTGCACAATTGTAAGCTGTGCGGCAAATGCAAGATCAAGGATCTCGCCATGTTGTCGAAAAAATATCATGTGCATGTGGCGGTTGCCACCGGCGGCACGCTGGCACGAAAAATTGTGGTGGACAAGCGTCCCAGGATCATCATTGCCGTCGCGTGCGAACGGGACCTCACCAGCGGTATTCAGGATGCTTACCCCATTCCTGTTTTCGGTATCTTCAATCGTCGACCCTTCGGCCCCTGCTTTGATACGGACGTCAATATCGATCTTGTGGAAAAAGGGTTGAAAACCTTTCTGCACAATTAAGCGCGGATGTCCAGAAACCTTGCATTAAAATCCCTTAACAGCGTCACAAATGCACCCGGCGGGGCGGAGCGCCGTCTGGAATTTCTTTTTTCAAAAAACCCCCATATTAGCGAGCGTGATCGTGCCTTTGCCGTCCATCTGGTGCAGGGTGTTCTGAGATGGCAAATCAGGCTGGACTGGATTTTGAAACAGTATGTCCGGTTTCCTTTTGGAAAAATTGATCCGGAAGTATTGGATATCCTCCGTCTGGCCCTGTTCCAGATCATTTTTCTGGATCGCGTGCCGGATTCCGCTGCCGTCAATGAAGCGGTAAAACAGGCTGATAAGAAGGGCCGAAAACATGTGGCAAGATTTGTTAACGGCATTCTGCGGCAGATCTGCCGCGAAAAAGGGCAATTGCCTTACCCGCACTCTGAAAAACAAAGGGATTTTTATCGTTCCGTTTACCATGCTTACCCCATGTGGCTGGTCAAGAAATGGACCCGTGAACTGGGTCCGGATATGGCGTTGCGGTTGATGGAAACCGGAAACCAAACACCCAGGCTCGTTGTCAGGACGAATACGTTGCGAAACACCCGGGAGGATTTGCTGGAGCGGCTTGAAAAGGAAAATATTGAGGCAAGAGCGGTTCCCTATGCGCCTGAAGGAATCGAGTTGACCCGCGTGGGAGGATCCGTTTCCCGGCTGAGGAGCTTCAAGGAAGGACGCTTTCAGGTCCAGGGCGAGGCGGCCCAGATCTGCGCTCGCCTGCTCTCCCCCGGCAAAAGCCACCGGGTTCTGGACATGTGTGCCGGTCTGGGTGGCAAGAGCACCCATATGGCGCAATTGATGGGGGATCGCGGTTGGATTCTGGCCCTGGATACGAGCATCCCTCGCTTGAGAGGGCTGAAACGGAACACCGAAAGACTGGGTATTCGAAGTATTTCCCCGGTGGTCGCCGATGCCACGGCATCGCTTTCCTGTTTCCGAAGCGTCTTCCATAAATCAATGGTTGATAGTCCCTGTTCGGGGCTGGGGGTAATTTCAAAGCATCCCGATACGAAATTAACCAAAAAAGAAGATGACATCAAGCGGCTGGCAATGGTACAAAAATCGATTCTTTTCAGGTCTTGTGAAAAGCTTGCCGCCGGCGGTGAAATGCTCTATGTTACTTGCACCATCTCGGAAGAAGAAAATGAAGAGGTGGTGGAAAGCATCTTGCGGAAAAATAATAGAATCATTTTTCAAGATTTGCGTCAGCGTATTCCGGCGTGGGGCTTCGATCTTGTAAATGATAACGGTTTTTTCAAAACTTTCCCCCATGTTCACGGTATGGAAGGTTTTTTTGCGGCTCTTTTCAAAAAACTGTAAATGTTGAGAGAGAAAAAATGAAAAAGATAGCACCTTCAATTCTGTCGGCAGATTTCACCCGGTTGGGTGAAGAAATTCTAGCCGTTGTAAAAGCAGGGGCCGACTATCTCCACATAGATGTGATGGATGGGCATTTCGTCCCGAACATTACCATCGGGCCTTTGGTGGTCGAGGCGGTAAGGCCCACTACGGATATTCCTTTCGATGTGCACCTCATGATTTCCCAGCCGGAATTGTACATAGAAGATTTTGTCAAGGCGGGCGCCAACATCATCAGCATTCATGCGGAAACGGCCATTCACCTGCACCGGACACTCTGCCATATTCGCGATTGCGGTGCCAAAGCGGCTGTGGCGCTAAATCCCGCTACACCCGTGGGCGTATTGGATCATGTGATGAACCAGCTTGATATGGTGCTGATCATGAGTGTGAATCCCGGCTTTGAAGCGCAGAAATTCATTCCCGAGGTCCTTCCAAAAATCAGCGCACTGCGGAAAAAAATCGATGAACTGGGTCTGGATATCGAAATCGAGGTGGACGGCGGCGTCAACCATGAAACCATCGGGCGCGTCTCTTCCGCAGGCGCCGATGTTTTTGTGGCCGGTTCGGCCATTTATCACAGCAAAGATTATGTTGCGACGATTCGTGATCTGAAACGGAACATGTAAAACCGATAGCCGTTTACAACCTGAAGTTTGTAATGCTATAAATTGACCCCATCATGCAACAATTCCGGAAATCAGCCACACCGCCGGCCGGCGCCGGTTTGAACCAGGCGGAAACCCGGGTGGGTTTCATAGGAGAGGAATTTTCCATGCACATCGGCAAACTGGAAAACAAACATGTTTCAGGGGCTGAGCTCATTAGTGCCTTAGACCGTTTTTCCAATGCAAGAATTGCCGTTTTGGGCGACATTATCATGGATGAATTCATCTGGGGTGATGTGTCCCGAATTTCCCCGGAAGCACCCGTGCCTGTCCTGGAGGTTGAACGGGAAACAAGACTTCTGGGCGGTGCTGCCAATGTGGTCCGCAACATGGCTGCACTGGGTGCTGACGCAATCCTGTGCGGTGTGGTGGGCGACGACGGCATGGGACAGGAAATACTGTCATCCCTTGCGCACATGGGGCTGCCGTCTCATGGCGTGGCCATTGAAAAAGGTCGTCCCACCAGTATTAAAACAAGGGTTGTGGCGCGTAACCAGCAAGTGGTGCGATATGATCGGGAAAGCAGAGCCGCTATTCATGCCGGAAGCGTTCGGAAGATACTTGATTTTGCAGCCGCCACATTTGCCGGCATTGATGCAGTGGTGATTTCCGATTATGGCAAAGGGGTGATTTCCGAGCCCCTTATGAAGGGTCTGCGGTCGATGATCGATGCCGGGTCCATTAATCCTGAAATGATTCTAACCGTGGACCCTAAAACCGGCAACTTCGAACATTACACCGAAGTGGACATCATAACGCCCAATCATCATGAAGCAGGTCAATTCTGCGGATTCAAGATTGTTGATGACCAAAGCCTTGAAAGAGCTGGCCGTCGGATGCTGCGTGCCTTGAAATGCCGTTCCGTATTGATTACACAGGGTAAAGACGGAATGACCCTTTTTGAGCAAGATGGGGAAACCACCCATATTCCCACGGTGGCCAAAAAAGTCTTCGATGTGACCGGCGCAGGGGACACCGTCATCAGTGCTATCTCGCTGGGACTGTCGGTGGGAATGGATTTAAAAACGGCCGCCTATGTGGCCAATCTTGCCGCCGGTATCGTGGTCGGTGAAGTGGGCACCTCTGCGGCAACCGCAAAAGCGGTAAAAGACGCAATTCTGAAGGGTTGACGTGATTTCCCTCTCCGTGCGTATGTCCCTTTTCGAAATCTTATTGAACCATCAGGAAAAACTCCCATGAGTCACCCGAAAACAGCCAGTCCCGTTAAATTGATCGTAAGCCTTTTCTCGTCGGAAAAGACCCTGTTAGAGACTGTTATAAAGCAACTTTCCCATATCTATGGGGAAACGGACTGGATCAGCCCTGAGATTTTCTTCGACCGAACGCGCTACTATGAAAAAGAAATGGGATGGCCCCTCTACCGTCGATTTATCGCTTTTGCAGACCTCATTCCCCCTGAAACTCTGGTAGCCGTAAAGCTTCGAACCAATGAAATTGAAGCGGCATTCCTGGAGGGTCGAAAAAGACGCATCAACATTGATCCCGGCTACATTTGCCTGGAACGACTGGTTTTGGCGACCGGGAAAAATTACACCCATAGGATTTACCTTGCGAACGGGATTTACGCGGATCTGACGCTGGTATTTAAAAAGGGAGGATTTGTGCCGCTCAACTGGACCTATCCCGATTATGCGGACCCTAAAATGATTGACTATTTTAATGCGGTCAGGTCCCGATACCTGACGCAGTTACGGGAGGAAAACCCCAGTGATTAAAAGTATGACCGCCTATGGCAAGGGGGACTATTTGCAGGATGGAAAACGATTTTTGGTGGAGCTTAAGTCCCTGAACAACCGCTACCGGGACGTCGTTCTCAGGTTGCCCAAGAATCTTCAGGGTTTGGAAAAGGAACTGCGGGACCTCATTGATTCAAAGATCAAAAGAGGACGTGTTGAAGTTTTTTTCCAAATCGAAACTACCCAGGAAGCGCCTCCCTATAAACTGGAACTCAATTTACCGCTGGTAGATGCTTACTTGAATATTTTTGATCAGTTGTCAAGCCGTTCAAAACTTAATCAGGAACCGCGCCTGGAAACGCTGCTTCAAATGAACGATGTGGTAATTGTCAGGACGGATGTGGAAAATGAAGAAAAAATGGGAAAAGCGCTTAGCCGGGCACTTTCCATGGGCCTTGACTCCCTGATTGAAATGAGAAAGAAGGAAGGCGCCGCAATTGAAATCGATCTCAAAAAAAGGCTCGAAAAAATAAGCGGCTTTGTGGAAGAAGTACGCGGCCGCACTTCTAAAATCGTAGAAGCCTATCAGGTCCGTCTCAAAGAAAATGTGGAGAGACTGCGTCAGGAAATCGTTGTAGATGCGGACCGCATTGCCCAGGAAGTCGCTATTTTTGCGGAGCGATCCGATATTACGGAAGAGTTGGTACGGATGGCGAGCCACGTCGAACAGTTCGAAACCTATCTGGAAATCAATGATGTTGTCGGCAGGAGACTCGATTTTCTCATTCAGGAAATGAATCGGGAGGTCAATACCCTGGGGTCCAAGTCATCGGACGGCAAAGTTTCCAGAATCGTGGTGGAAATGAAGGCTGAATTGGAAAAACTGCGTGAACAGGTGCAGAATGTGGAGTAAAGGGAGGATTCCCCATGAGTGTTAAACTGGTGAATATCGGTTTTGGAAATGCAGTTGTATCGAGGCGGGTGATTGCCATTATTTCGGCAGGGGCAGCGCCCATCAAACGGCTTCGCGACGAGGCCCGGGAAGAAAAACGGCTTATCGATGCCACCCAGGGAAGGCGCACCCGCTCCGTGTTGATTACGGACAGCAACCATGTGATTTTATCCGCCGTGCAATCGGAAACCCTTGCACAGCGGTTCAGCCCTGAAGGCAATATCCCTTCCCGGGAACTGGAAGAATGATCATGGGTGGACAGATCTTTGTTCTCTCGGCCCCCTCGGGTGCTGGCAAATCGACCATCGCCGATGCTTTGATGAAACGAGTGGAAGGCATGGCTTATTCCGTCTCACATACCAGCCGCCCACCACGAGGCAGGGAACGAAACGGCGTTGATTATCATTTCGTCAACCGACACACCTTCAAGGAAATGATCAAAAAAAAAGCCTTTCTGGAATGGGCTGAAGTCCACGATCATTTTTATGGCACGGCCTTTGATACAGTTGATAGCCGGATGACTTCAGGCGTGGATATCTTGATGGATGTGGATGTTCAGGGGGGGCGGAATATCAAGGAACGGTTTTCCGACGCCGTCCTCATTTTTATCTTGCCGCCATCTCTCGAAACCCTTGAAACACGGCTGAAGGGCAGGGGGACGGATGATCGGAAGGTGATTCAAAAACGGATGGCGCAGGCCTCCGAAGAAATCAGAAACTGTTCGTGGTATGACTATATCATTATTAACGATGATCTCGAAAAAGCCTTCATGGAAGCTCAATCCATTATTCTGTCATCCAGGTGTCGCAGTGAGCGCCGAATGAATTGGGTCAGCGCCCATTTTGAATGGGTCAATCCCTCTTCCCATTGACGATTTTACGGTAGACCGGTTCAAAATCCTTCCAAAGGCGCAAACCGATACGATTCTGCGTTCCCACAATTTCTTGAAGGACTTTTCGATTTATTAAAGGGTTAATGAGCACCGCTCGAAGGACCACAATATCCTGGGGCCGGTAGCGTGTGGATTCCAGTGTGGTACGGGAAACAAAGGTACTATCATCTCTTCTTAGCGCCTTGTGAAGCTTGATATTTAACCCGTTGATCAAAAAATTGATTTTCCTGATTTGTTGTTCGAAGGATTTTTTTTCTTGGCCCCCTTTGGGATCCTTGACAGTTCCTTCAAGAGAAGCCATATGCGATTTGACCACCTCCGGCAAGAAACGATAGGTTAAAATGAAGAGATCAGGATCATTCAACGCTTCAAAGTTCCCGCAATGATTGATGATTCCAAGGAGGTTCTCCGTTGCCTTCTGTGCCTGTTTCAACAGGATGCCATATCCTTCGCGTCCGATAATCTTGAGTGAGGCCCAGGGTTTCAAGGCGGAAAAAGGCCTCGAACCTTCCACAGTGAAACGCCCCGTATCCACTGAATTTCGACGAATGACGTACTTGGACGAATGACGGATTGTGTTGAGATCCTTTTCGTTTCGAAACAAAATCAACCCCATGCTCATGGGACAGTAAAGCAGTTTATGGGCGTCAATGGAGACGGAATCCGCTTTGGAAATACCCTTAAAGAGGTTTCGATACTCTTTGACCAGAAGCGCGGAACCGCCCCAGCAAGCATCCACGTGGAAATGTGCCCCGGTTTCACGCGCAATTTTTCCGAGCGTTTCCAGATCATCCACATTGCCTGTTTCTGTGGTCCCGGCAATCCCTACGATGGCAATGATTTTGGTCTTCTTTCCGCCGACGTTTTCCGTCAACGCTTCTATTTTGCGGCGAAGGCTATCACAGTTGATTCTGTTTTTCTCATCAACCGGAATGTTGATGACGTTCTCTTCACCCAACCCCAGAATATTGACAGCCTTCTTGATGGAATAATGCCCCCGGGTTGAAACCATGACCACGCCCCTGTCGCAACCATAGTGATCGAGGGCGCGATACATGCCGGCCGCGCGGAAGCCCGGGAAATTTCCGGACGGCGGGAAAGCCTTTTCTCTGGCCACCAGAAGCGCCGTTACATTGGCAAGGGTGCCGTCAGAGGTGACATTTCCCAGTGCAATGCGGGGATTCTGAATATTTTTTTCATAAAACCCGTCTTTTCGACGAAAAACCATTCGGTGGAGCCAAGCCACCAGTTCCCGTTCAACAAAACTGGACGCCTTTGCGGTCTCAATCTTAACCTGATTTTGGTTGAGCGCTGCAATGATCATTTCCAGCAGAATCATGAAATAGGGAACCGCACTGATCATGTGACCGATATAGTAAGGATTTCCAACCTTTACGGAATGGGCTATAATCTTTGTTTTAATTTCTGCCAGCACATCTTTGATGAGGCGGGGTTCATGGGGCAGGGATTTCTGATTAAAAATCCGGCTCAGTTCAGGGAGCGTGATGCTGCTGTGGATGGCGCCTTTTTCCTGAAAAAAATCATGGATCATTTCCAGCAATTCGTTCCCGAAATCAATGAATTTGTCGGGCGAATCAGGCATAATAAAAAGTTTTCTTAAATATTCCAGATTGGATTTTATCCGCAGCGGCTTATTCATTGGAAGTTTCTTTCTCACCGAAAATCGCAAATTCTATTTTGAGGGGATCGCCAGCATTCTTTCCACTGCCGCTCTGGCCCTTATCCGGACGCTTTCACTGACGCGTACTTCCGGTGCCATGGTCTCCAGGGCACGTTGAATCTCGGATACGCCTATTTTTTTCATATCGGGACAGAACATACCGGGATCGGCGGGAATAAAAGTTTTTTCAGGGTTGGCGTTAGAAAGTGGATGGAGGATGCCTACCTCCGTACCGATGATGAACGCCTGTTTACTGGATTGCGCCGTATATGCGAGAATGCCCGAAGTGCTCTTGATTTCATCGGCAAGGGCCAGAACTTCGGGTCTACATTCAGGGTGGGCAAGAAAAGGGGCGCCGGGGTGGGCCTTCTTTACTTTCAGTACCTGGTCGGCGCGAAGGTTGTTATGAATGGGACAATATCCGCTCCAATAGGAAATATCGCGCCCCGTAAGGCTCCGTGCATATTGCGCCAGGTTCTTGTCGGGGGTCATGAGAATCGGTTTTCCCGAGGGTACCGAGTTGACCACCTGAATAACATTGGCTGAGGTGCAGCAGATGTCACTTTCCGCTTTGACTTCGGCACTGGTATTCACATAACTGATGACCACGGCACCCGGCATTTCACTTCTTTTCTTGATCAACGCATCTGCGGTAATCATATCCGCCATGGGGCAGCCTGCATTGGCAACCGGGAGAAGAATGGTCTTGTCCGGGCAAAGAATGGAAGCGGTTTCCGCCATGAAATGGACTCCGCAGAAAACAATAATATCCGCATCTGTCTGTGACGCCTTAATAGATAACTCTAACGAATCGCCACAAATATCTGCAATATCTTGTATTGCCGGCGGTTCATAATTGTGGGCAAGCAAAATGGCATTCTTCTTTTTGAGTAAGTCTTTAATGGATTCCATGATTTCGTTGGGGGGTTCCTTTTTTGTCGCATTCATCATTTGTGCATTTCCCGGAAATATCTGCCAAACAGGCTGCTAATTCAGCGCTCCACAAAAGGGCGCCAACATTTTTTTTGAAATGATGCCTTCTCGTAAGATCGTGAGCGGGTAGCTTGTCACATCGAGAACCGTAGAGGGCTTTTCACCCGGCGTTTCACCGCCATCAAGAATTTTGTCCACCCCTTTTCCCAAAGCGTTGAAAACGCCCCGGGGAGTGCGGCAGGGAGGCTCACCCGAAACATTGGCACTGGTGCCCGTAATGGGGGACCCCATGGCTTTCACCAGTGCCGTGGCCAGGGGATGGCTGGATAACCGGATGCCGATCTTGCTGGTGCCGGCCGTCAGAAGCATGGAAAGATCTTTTTGTGCTTCAAAAACAATGGTTAAACCTCCCGGCCAGAATGCGTCCATGAGCCGTTTTGCCGCTTCGGGAACATGGGCGACACATCGTTTAAGGGAACCAACATCCGGAATCAGGAGCAGTATGGGTTCACCCGGCTTTCTTCTCTTTATTTGAAATAGACGGCGTATAGCCGCTTCATTGGCAGCATCCGCCGCAAGGCCGTAATAAGATTCTGTGGGATAGGCGACCAGCCCGCCCGATTTCAAGATCGCGGCGGCGTCCTTCAAGTGCTTATTGAGCGGGCCCTTGCCAAATTCCGTGCTCATGGGGATCAATATCACGACAACCGCTAACGCTCCTTGTCATCCCACGAATCGATTCTTTCCGAAGCTGCCAGTGTCAGCGCTTTTCGGTAGCGTGAGACTTCTTCCTCAATGGGGGGATATTTCAAAGCGAGAATCTGCGCGGCAAGGACTGCGGCGTTTTTGGCACCTCCTTTTCCCAGGGCTACGGTCGCCACCGGAATCCCCGAGGGCATCTGAACGGTGGATAAAAGGGCGTCCATGCCGTTTAGCGGAGATGAGTCGATGGGGATTCCGATCACCGGCAATGTGGTCTGGGCAGCGACGGCCCCAGCCAGATGTGCCGCCCAACCGGCACCGGCAATGATCACCTGCACGCCTCTTTTGGCTGCGGTTGCTGCATACTCCCGCGTCTGTTCAGGCGTCCTGTGAGCGGAAAGAATCTTTACTTCGCTGGGAATTTTCATCTCTTTTAAAACATCCACACATCCTTTCATAACGCCGGCATCCGATGCACTTCCCATAATGACGCCAACCAGGGGTTTATCTGTGTCCATAACACACCTCAACCATCTCTATTTTCCGCCGGCCATTCCCAGCAGGGGGTAAATAATCATGCCTGCCAGCCAGGCGATGTCTTCCGCTGAAAGTACTTGGGACACGCTCTTGTCGAAAAGAATTGTCCCTTCGGGTGGAAATTCATCATCACCTCTCCAGAGAATCAGGGCAACCGGGACCAGCGGCAGGGCTTGAATCCTGACGGCCACATCTCCCTGCGACAAGGGCGTGGCACCGTAAGCTTCACCGGCCAGTTTTACCAGCAACTCCGGATTGTTTCCAAACCCCTGCAACATGGGGTTTTTGGCCCGCCGGATAAATGCATCCAGATAAAATTTTCCGTCCGGCACTTCCTGATAGGCAATCCATTCGTCCGATATTTCGATAGGTTCAGCCATATTCAGATAGTGTAGAAGCAACACCTGCTGCTGGATCGGCAATTCCTCTTCGTGGATGCCGGTGGAAAAACTGAGTTCCGGCCAGGAAATAAGAACCCGTTTGTTTAAAAAATTAATTGAAAAACGCATTTTCCCGTTTATTTCTTCAATATATTCCGCACCGCTTCTGGAAGCGATCTTTTTCGGGTCTTCTTCCGCAAGCTCCTTTTTGCCGAGTTCCACTGCTTTCTTATAATCATCTATTCTGGCCAAAATATGATGCTCCCGCTTAATAAATTTATGACACCAAATTGATCAATTTTGTGTTATAGAAAAATATGGTAAAGAATTTCAAGTCAAATTCTGCATTTTGCTGAACCGGTGATGGCAGGATAAGAGCAGCAACAATGGCACGTAAGAAAAAAAAAGGCAAAAAAAATGCGCAGAGAAAGAAGGATCCGCATGCCAAGGAGGTGCCTTTCAATCCTGCACTTCGTGGATTGAAGCGTTTCAAGAAAAGTGCCGTCGATCAGCCTGGCAAATTGGAAGAAGAGCGGCGCCCTGCGGAAAAAGAACGGCGTCCTGATTCCGAGGATGATCGCGTTTTTCTTGAGGCCATGTCCAATGTGTCACCGCTTACCATAAAACGCGGAAGGATCACAAAAGTCCCTGACAAAGATACACTGCGACCGGCCCATGCACCCAAGAATGAAGAGCTTGAAGTCATGGCACATCTTTCTGATCTGATCAGTGGTGCAGCGGAAATGGACATCACCTTCAGTGACGAATATATGGAAGGGTGCGTGAAAGGATTTGACCCGAGGCTCATGGCGAAATTAAGAAACGGCCTTTTTCCCATTGAGGATTTTGTGGATCTGCATCGACTGACACAGGAAGCGGCGGAAACATGTGTCAGGGATTTCCTATTGAAAAGTCATGGCCGCGGTTTGAGGTGTGTCCTTGTCGTCCATGGAAAGGGTCTGAATTCGGAAAACCATATCCCTGTGCTGAAACAGCGCGTGCCGCTGTGGTTGAGCCGTGGGCCTGTCAGGAAAATCATACTGGCCTTTTTAACGGCCAGACCCTACGACGGGGGCACCGGGGCTATCTACGTGCTCCTAAAACGCGCAAAAGGAGGATTTTAAGAACCATGAAATTGGGAATTGCGGGGCTTCCCCTGGCCGGCAAAAAGACACTTTTTGCCGCATTGACCGGGGCAAGAGGAGACAATGCCGTCGGAAGTCCTCAAAAAGATACAAGGATCGCCACCATCACGGTCCTGGACGAAAGAATCGATTTTCTCGAAAACATGTACCAGCCCGGAAAAACCATTTATGCGAAAATCGAATATCTGCTTCCGTCTCGGATTCCGGGAGCTTCCGACGGGAAATCCGATGGGGAATTCTGGAATCAGATTCGAACCTGCGATGGCATTCTGCACGTGGTACGCAATTTCGATGACCCGGGAACCGGCCCCGCAATGAGCGAAGATGATTTTCAACAGATCGAGGATGAGATGATTTTAAGCGATCTGGGCGTTGTGGAAAAGCGTCTGGAGCGCATTGCGCTGGATTCAAAACGGGGAAAAAAACAGGGCGAAGCCGAAATACCTCTTTTAAAATCCTGCCAGGAAATGCTGGAGCAGGGCGATGCACTCAGAAATGCGCCTGTGATCGCCACGGATCCGCTTTTAAAGGGGTTTACATTTCTCTCCGCCAACCGATGCTGGTGGTTATCAACAATGGGGATGAGGATGAAGCACTCCCTTCCTGGACACAAACG